>NZ_CP107020.1:1617308-1940769 GCF_025725725.1 Brachybacterium huguangmaarense | reverse complement strand
TGAGGGTCTCCTGCTCGGGCTCGAGGGAGTACAGCAGGAACAGGTCGTAGCTGCCCGCGCCGGCGACCGTCACGCGCGTGCCCAGGAGCAGCCCGGGCTCGTCGCGTCCGTCGCCGGGGATGGCCACGCTCTTGTAGCTGATCCGGTCGGGCGAGCGGCCCACGGCGGCGGAGAAGTCGGCGTCGACGAGCTCCTGGAGGGACGGATCGGTGCTGATCTGGGAGACGCTGCCCTCGGCGCCGACGGGCACGATCGCGATCTCGCGGTCGGCGCCGACGCCGCTGCCGGCCCGCGCCGTCTGGACGAACTGGGTCACGGCGTCCAGGCGCTGGGTCGCGGTACGGCCCGAGGCCTCCTGCAGGCTGTCGCGCAGGCCCTCCCGCGCGCTCAGCGACTCCGCGACCACCCGGTCCCGACGCTGCTCGAACAGCCCGTCGGTGATCACGGAGGACAGGTACGCGCCGACCGCGAGGATCGCCACGGTCGACAGCAGCACGGTCACCGACACCACCCGGACGGCGAGCGACCATCCGCGCGGGTCGAGGGCCCGCGCCAGGCGCAGAGGGAGTCCTCGCACGCGCCGCCGGAGCGGGCCGGGCATCACCCCGCGGATCCGGCCCGGTACCCGACGCCGCGCACCGTGAGGATCACCTGCGGGTTGTCGACGTCCCGTTCGATCTTGGCGCGCAGCCGCTGGACGTGCACGTTGACGAGGCGCGTGTCGGCGCTGTGGCGATAGCCCCAGACCTCGCGCAGCAGCACCTCGCGCGTGAACACCTGCCACGGCTTGCGGGCGAGCTGGACGAGCAGCTCGAACTCGAGGGGGGTCAGGGAGATCAGCTCGTGGCCGCGGCGCACCTCGTGACCGTCGACGTCGATCGTGAGGTCCCCGATGGCGAGGCGCTCGGTGGTGGGGGCCTCGCTGCGCCGGACCCGGGCCTTGATGCGCGCGACGAGCTCGTCGGGCTCGAACGGCTTGGTGAGGTAGTCGTCGGCGCCCGCCTCGAGGCCCTCGACGACGTCGGCGGTGTCCGTGCGCGCGGTCAGCATGATGATCGGGACGCCGGAGCGCTTGCGCAGCTCGCGGCACACGCCGATCCCGTCCATGCCCGGGAGCATGAGGTCGAGCAGCACCACGTCCGGGTGCATCCGGTCCACGGCGTCGAGGGCGGAGGCGCCGTCGGCGGCGGTCACGACCTCGAACCCCTTGCCGCGCAGCACGATCCCCACCATTTCGGCGATGGCCACGTCATCATCGACCACGAGGATCCGTGAAGGCGTCGTCATGCCGACATTGTGCCACCGTGCCCGCTCGACGTGTCGCAGGCCCGGGGGTGCGCACCCACGGGCCGCTCCGCCGGGCCCCGGACCCCGGGAGGGTCGGGCCCCGCCCGGGGACGCGCCGTGAGGAGCGGCGATCATCGACTTCCGTCGGGTCTGCGGCGGCGAGCGCGGCCCGTACGGTGGCCGTGTTCCGGCCAGCAGGGACGACGCCACCAGAGACGACGGGAGAGGTGCCATGACGAACCCGTGGACCGCACCGGGCACGAACGGCGAGGAGAGCGGAGCCGTCGGCACGGCCGCGGCGTCCCCGGCCCCGGGCGGCCCGACGGCCCCCGGCCCGCTCCAGCGCGAGCTCGTGGCCCGCACCCCGCTGTTCCCGCTGCGCCCCCTCGGCGTCGGCGAGATCCTCGGTGCCGCCACCCGCATCTACCGGCTGAGGCCCCGCATCAGCCTGCTCGTGGCCGCGGTCGTGTACGCGATCTCCTTCGTCCTGACCACCGCGCTGTCGGGCGCCTCCATCCTGCCGATGGCCGGCCAGGTGCAGGCGAGCATGGACGGCTCCGCCGGGGCGACCGTGACCGGGCCGGGCGACGGCGAGGTGCTCGTGACCCTGGGCGCCTCGCTCGCCTCCGGCCTCGTCTCGCTCGTCGCCGCCCAGCTCGTGACGATCGCCCTCTCGGCGCTCGCGATCGGCGAAGCGACCGGCACGCCGCTGGCCGACGCCGCGGTGTGGCGCACGATCCGGCGCCACGGAATCTCCGCGGTGCTCGCGGGCCTGGTCATCGCCGTCGCGACCCTCGTGCTGTGGGCCGTGCTGGTCGGCCTGGGCCTGCTGCCGCTCCTGCTCACCGACGAGGCGCACTGGTGGACGATCGTGCCCGTCCTGCTCGCCCTCGTGCTCGCCCTGGCCGGCTCGGTCGTGATCTGGATGCGCACGGCCCTCACGGCGCCCGCGCTCGTCGTCGAGAAGCTCGGCGCCCTCGGCGCGATCCGCCGCTCGCTCGTGCTGACCCGGGGCCGGCGCCGGTGGCGGGTGCTCGGCGTGGGCGCGCTCCTCGTCCTGCTCGTCTACGTGCTCACCCAGGTGCTCGCGTCGGCCTTCGGCATCGTCGCCGTCGTCGCGTACGTCGCCATCCTGCTCGCGGGCGGCCCGGGCCTCGTGGTGCTCGCGATGGCGGTGCTGCTCGTCCTCACGATGCTCGGCGCCTACGTGGCCTCGGTGCTGAGCGAGCCCTTCCGCTCCGCGGGCATGGCCGCGCTCTACGCCGACCAGCGCATGCGCTGGGAGTCGTGGGACGTCGAGCTGACCCGCCGGTCGCGGGACGCCCGTGACGCCGCGACGGCGCCGAGCGGGGCCGCGACGCACGGCGGAGGGCCCTGGTGAACGACGTCGACCCCGACGAGGCGCGGCGGCGGATCCTCGAGGAGCTGTCCAAGGGGGAGTATCACCGCCGCGGGAGCATCATCGACTGGCTGCTGGGGCTCCTGCAGGACTGGGTCTCCTCGCTCGTCGACGGCGCCGGCTCGGGACGCACCGCCGGTCTCGCCATCGCGATCGCCCTCGGCGCCGTCATCGTCGTGCTCGCCGTGCTGGTGCTGCGCCGCACCGGCCGCATCCGACGCCGCGCCGTGGTGCGGGCCGAGACCGCCCTGGACGCCGAGCCCGCCCTCACCGCCGCCCAGCTGCGCGTGCGCGCCGAGCATGCGCGCGACGACGCCCGCGCGGACGAGGCCGTGGTCCTGGCGTTCCGCGCCCTCGTGCGCGACCTCGCCGAGCGCACGCTGCTCGACCTCACCGACGGCATGACCGCCCATGAGGCGGCCGAGGGGGCCGCCTCGGCGTTCCCGGAGCTGCGCCACCGTCTCGCGCTCGCGGCCCGCGCCTTCGACACGGCCGCCTACTCGTGGCGACCCGCCACGGCCAAGCAGGCCGACGACGCGGTGCGCCTGGCCGAGTACGTCGCCCAGGCCTCGCCCGACCGCGCCGTGCTGGAGACGCTGTGAGCGCGCCCGCCCTCGCCCCCGAGCAGGGCATCGCCCCGGCACCAGGACCTGCACCGGCACCGGCGACGGGCGACCGTCGCTCCCGCACGATCGCGGTGATCGTCGTGATCGCCGCCCTCGTCGCCGCCCTCGGGGCGGCGCTCGCCCGCGGCGCCTACCGCGACGCGCCCTTCGAGCCCTCCTCCCCCGCTCCCGGGGGTTCCAAGGCGGTGGTCACGGTGCTGCGCGACGGCGGTGCCACGGTGCGCACCGAGCGGCGCACGGCCGAGGCCGCCGCGGCGCTGCGCTCCGGGGACACGGTCCTCGTGACCGCCCCCTCCACCCTCGACCGTCCCCAGCTCGAGGCGCTGCGCGAGGCCCTCGACGCGGGCGACGGGCGCCTCGTGCTCGTGACCCCCGACTTCGGCGGCCTCGCGGTGCTCGCCCCGGGTGTGCGCCCGACCGGCACCGTCGAGGACGAGGACGCGCGCCTGAGCGCCGACGCGGAGTGCTCCGACGCGTCCTTCGCGGCCCGGACGGTGCGGCCCGGGCCGGTCGCCCTCGACGCCGACGGCGACCAGGTCGCCCCGGCCATCGTGTACTCCGGGCCCGAGACCGCCCGCGGTTGCTTCCGCACCGGCGCCGGCGCGAGCATCATGCGCAGCGGCGACGTGACCGTGCTGGGCAGCGCCCGCTACCTGACGAACGCCGGGGTGGGCGGCGCCGACAACGCCGCCGTCGCCCTCAACGCGCTCGGCGACGGGCACGTCGTGTGGTACCTGCCCTCGGCCGCGGATCCGATGGCCTCGACCCAGCCGGGCGCGTTCGAGCGGCTGCCCGACTGGATGGGGCCGGTCGGGCTGTGGCTCGCCGTGTGCGTGCTCGTGCTGCTCGTGGCGCTCATGTGGCGCGGCGGCCCCGTCGTGGTCGAGCCGCTGCCCGTGACCGTGCGCGCCCAGGAGCTCACCGCCGGGCGGGCCCGTCTGATGCACCGGGCCGGCGCGCGCGAGAGCGCCGCGCGCTCGCTGCGCTCGGCCACCGCGGTGCGCCTCGCCTCCCGCCTGGGGATCCGGCGCGGCGAGTCCCTCGACGCGCTCGTCGCCGCCGCCGCGCCGCTCGTCGGGCGCAGCCCGGCCGCCCTGCGCGAGCTGCTGGGCGAGACCCCCGTCCGCACCGACGAGGAGCTCGTGCGCCTCGCCGACGACCTCGACCGTCTCGAGAAGGAGATCGACCGATGACAGCACCGACCACGCCCGAGGCCGCCGCGCCGGACCCCGACGAGCGCAGCCGGGAGGGGCTCGTCGCCCTGAGCGGCGAGATCCACAAGGCGGTCGACGGGCAGGACGCCGCCGTGACGAGCCTCGTGGTGGCCCTCCTGTGCCGCGGGCACGTGCTGCTCGAGGGGGTGCCCGGGGTCGCCAAGACCCTGCTCGTGCGGGCCCTCGCCGCCTCCCTCGACGTGCAGATGCGCCGCGTCCAGTTCACGCCCGACATGATGCCGGGCGACGTCACCGGCTCCCTCGTCTACGACAACTCCACGAGCGACCTCGTCTTCCGCGAAGGCCCCGTGTTCACGAACCTGCTGCTGGCCGACGAGATCAACCGGACCCCGCCCAAGACCCAGTCGGCGCTGCTCGAGGCGATGGAGGAGCGCCAGGTGACGATCGACGGGCGCCCCCGCCCGCTGCCCGATCCGTTCATGGTGGTGGCGACCCAGAACCCGATCGAGTTCGACGGGACCTATCCGCTGCCCGAGGCGCAGCTCGACCGCTTCCTGCTCAAGGCCGTGATGCCGCTGCCCGAGCGCGCCACCGAGGTCGAGGTGCTGCGGCGCCACGCCGGCGGCTTCGACACCGCGGACCTCGCCGCCGCGGGGCTGCGCGCGGTCGCCGACCCCGCCTCGCTGCGACGCGCCCAGCGGGACGTGACGGCTGTGCGCGCCGAGGAGAACGTGCTCGAGTACATCGTCGACGTCGCGCGCGCCACCCGCCGCTCCCCGAGCCTCTCCCTGGGCGTCTCGCCGCGCGGCGCGATCGCCCTCCTGCGCACCGCCCGCGCATGGGCCTATCTGCAGGGACGCGACTTCATCACCCCCGACGACGTCAAGACGATGGCGCCGGCCACCCTGGCCCATCGCGTGCGCCTGACCACGGAGGCCGACCTCGAGGGCTCGCAGGTCGACGCCGTGCTCGCGGCGACGCTGGCCTCCGTCCCCGTCCCCCGCTGAGGCATGCCGATGCGCATCTGGCCCACCCCGCGCGCCGCTCTCGTGGCGCTCGTCGGCGTGCTCCCCCTCGTGGTGGCGCCGTCGTGGATCACGGTGCTCGTCTGCCTCGCCGTGCTCCTCGTGCTCGTGCTCGGCGACGCCCTCGCGGCGGTGCCCCCGCGCTCGCTGCGCCTGCGCCGGGACATGGCCGCCCAGGTGCGCCTGGGCGGGGCGGTCGACGCCCGCCTGCTGATCACCAACCCGTCCTCCCGGCGTGCGCGCCTGCTCGTGCGCGACGCGTGGGACCCGACCGCGGGGCTGGCCGAGCAGCGGGCGAGGATCACGGTCCCCGCGGGCGAGCGCCGCGCGATCTCCCAGCGCTACGTGCCCGTGCGCCGCGGCGCGCACGCCTCGCGCACCGTCGCGATCGCCGCGATCGGTCCGCTCGGGCTCGCGCGGCGCTGCGCCGACCTCGACGTGCGCGGCGCCCTGATGGCGCTGCACCCCTTCGGCTCGCGCCGTCATCTGCCCTCCCGCGTGCGCCGGCTGCGGGAGATCGAGGGCCTCGCGGCCGTGCACCAGCGCGGGGAGGGCACCGAGTTCGACGCGCTGCGGGACTTCGTCGACGGCGACGACGTGCGCTCGATCGACTGGCGGGCGACCGCGCGCCGACGCAGCGTGGTCGTGCGCACCTGGAGGCCCGAGCGGGACCGCCACGTGCTGATCGTCGTGGACACCTCGCGCACCGCGGCCGCCCGCCTCGGCGACGCGCCGCGCCTGGACGCCGCCTTCGACGCGGCCCTCCTGCTGACCGCCCTGGCCACGCAGGCCGGGGACCGCGTGGACGTGCTGTGCATCGATCGCATCCCCCACGTCTCGGTGACCGGCTCGAGCGTGCGCACCGTGCTGCACGACGTGGTCGCCGCGACCGCCCCCGTCCACCCGGCCCTCGTCGAGACCGACTGGGAGCTCGCGGCGGCCCAGATCCGCCGCCGCACCCGCAAGGGGGCGCTCGTCGTGCTCGTGACGCCCGTCGAGCCGGGAACCGTGCACCAGGGGCTCGTGCCCGTCGCGGCGCGCCTCGCGGCCGAGCACCCGCTCGTCATCGCCTCGGTGGCCGACCCCGCGCTCGCGGCCATGGCGCACGAGCGCGGCGACGCGGGAGCGGTCTACCGGGCGGCCGCGGCCGAGCACGCGCGCGCGGAGCGCACGGCGGTCGGCGAGGCCCTCACCCGCGGCGGCGCCCACGTGATCGACGACGTGCCCGACGCCCTGCCCCAGGCCCTCGCCGACGGCTACCTCGCGCTCAAGGCGGCGGGCAGGCTCTGAGCCCGGAGCCGCTCACGCGGCGACGGCGACGGAGTCGCCGATGACCTCCTCGGAGAGGTCGCCCGTGATGCCGCGCGACGCCGCCCGGCGCCCGAGCACGACGACGTAGACGAGGAAGACGACCCAGACCCCGGTGCCGATCGCGACCCGCAGCGCGGCGGGGAGCGGCGAGGGGGTCACGAAGGCCTCGAGGATCCCGCTGACCAGGAGCACGGGCACGAGCCCGATCGCGACGGTCACGAGCGAGCGGCCCGCGCGCGCGAGGGCCCACAGCCGCGGCAGGGGCCCCGGGCGCAGCCACGACCAGAACAGGCGCAGCCCCGCGCCGGCGCCGATGACCACGCACGTCAGCTCGAGCAGGCCGTGCGGGAGCAGGTGCACGAAGAAGGTGCCGAGCCGGTCGTACTCCCCCATGACCGCACCGGTCAGCCCGAGGTTCAGGCCGTTCTGGACGAGCATCCACAGCGGCCAGACGCCCGTCACGCCGAAGACGACGGCCTGCACCGTGATCCAGGCGTTGTTGGTCCAGACGTTCGCGGCGAAGCCTCCCGCCTGCCCCTGGAAGTAGTACGCCGTGAACTCGCGCGTCGCGAGGCGTCGCTGCTCGGGCTCCGGCACGATCGAGGCCCGCAGGGAGTCGTCGAGCCCGAACGCGAGCGCCGAGCCGAGGGTCGCGGCCACGAGCACCGCCGCGGCCACGAGCACCCCGCGACGCGACGCCCACAGGGCGGCCGGGAAGTCCTCGAGCACGAAGGCGCGGGCGTGGGACCACAGGGGCGTCCGCGCACCCGTGATGCGCGATCGCGCGCGCGACAGCAGCATCGACAGCCGGGCCGTGAGCACGGGGTCGGGGTTGGTCGAGCGGACGGTCGACAGGTCCGTCGCGGTGCGCTGGTAGAGCCCGATCAGCTCGTCGATCTGCTCGGCGTCCAGGCTGCGGGTCCTCACCAGCGCCTCGAGACGGTCCCACGACGGCTGGTTGACGGCGATGACGGCATCGGTGTCCACCGCTTCAGGGTAGGCAGGGGCCCGGCACGCGGGCCCCAGACGAAAGTCGGTGCCCGCCCCCGCCCGCGTCGACCAGGGGACCTGCCCGGTGACTGCGCGCACCTGGGACACTGGCGGCATGGACGCGATCCCGGGCACCACCGACGCCGCGGCGTCCCGCGACGCCCTCGTCACGGGGGAGGCGGTCCTGCTGGATCTGCGGCCTGCCTCGTTCGCGGTGCGCCTCGCCTCGTTCCTGATCGACGGTCTCGTCGAGCTGGTCATCGCGATCGGCGGGACCTACGCGGTCGTCCGCCTCGGCTCGGCGTTCGGGCTCGACGACGGCTACCTCGCGGCGGGCCTGGTCGCGGTGACCGTCGCGGCCTTCATCGGCCACCCGGTGCTGACCGAGCTGCTCACGAACGGCCGCTCGCTCGGGCGGCTCGCCCTGGGCACACGGGTCGTGCGCGACGACGGCGGCCCCGTGCACGCTCGGCAGAGCCTGCTGCGCGCGGTGATGGCGATGTTCGAGATCTGGTCGACGTCGGGCGCGATCGCCCTCGTCGTCTCGCTCGTGGACCGCCGGTCGCGGCGCCTCGGCGACCTGCTCGCCGGCACCTTCGTGCTCCAGGAGCGGCTGCGGGCGCCCCTGCCCGTGCGGCCCGAGGTGCCGCCGACGCTGCGCGCCTGGGCGGCCACGGCCGATGTGGGGCGCCTCGAGCTCACGCTGCTGCAGGACATCCGCGCCTTCCTCCCGCGCGCGGGGGTGATGGCGCCGGAGTCCCGGCGACGCATCGCGCTGGACCTCGTGCAGCGGGTGGTCCCCTCCGTCGCTCCCCCGCCGCCCGTGGGGACGGACCCCGAGGAGTTCCTGCGGGCGGTGCTCGCCGAGCGGTCGCGGCGCGACGAGCAGCGGCTGCGCGAGGACCTCGCGCGCGAGCAGGAGCTCGCCGCGCAGGTCGCGGTCCTCCCCTTCCGCCGCTGACCGGGAGACGCGGGCGTCAGTCCCGGGGCTGCTCGGCGTAGTCGGGGATCAGGACCGGGATGCCGTCGCTCACGGGGTAGGTGCGCGCGCACGAGGTGCACGTCAGCGCCGAGGGGGCGTCGCGCAGCTCGCCCCGGCACACGGGGCAGCGCAGCGCGGCGCGCACCCACGCGGGCACGTCGGCGGCGCTCGCGGCGGTCGGGGCGCCGCTGCGGGCGGCGAGCGAGGCCGCCTCGTCCTCGGTGCCGGGCGTGTCCTCGGATCGCACGAGGCCGAGCACCTCGTCGCGGACTCTGGTCATGGTGTCCTCCTCGGCGGCCTCGACGTTCAGTCGCAGCAGCGGTTCGGTGTGGGAGGAGCGCAGCGAGAACCACCAGCGCTCCGCGGGGGGCAGGTCGTCGCCCCAGTGGGTGACGGTCATGCCGTCCAGGTCGTCGATCACGACGCCGGGGCACGAGCCCACGACCTGTCGGACCCGGGCGCGGGCCGCGGCGGCGTCGGGCACGCGGGAGTTGATCTCGCCGCTCGTCGCATACGGGTGGTGGAGCGCGACGAGCCGGGAGAGGGGCTCGTCGGTCGCCTCGAGCGCGGCGAGCACGTGCAGGGCCGCGAGCATGCCGGAGTCGGCCCCGAAGAAGTCCCGGAAGTAGTAGTGGGCCGAGTGCTCGCCGCCGAACACGGCGTGATGGGAGGCCATCAGGTCCTTGATGAGCGAGTGTCCGACCGCGGAACGGACGTGGCGTCCGCCCGCGGCGGCGATCGCCTCGCCCACGTGGCGCGAGGAGACGAGGTTGGCGACCACGACCGGGGCCTCCTCGCCCGCGGCGCGGGCGCGGGCGATCTCGCCGGTCGCGATGAGCGCCGTGATCGCGGACGGCGCGACCGGGGTGCCGGTCTCGTCGACGACGACGCAGCGGTCGGCGTCGCCGTCGAAGGCGAGGCCCAGGTCGGCGCCCTCGCGGCGCACGGCCGCGCGCAGCTCCTCGAGGGTCGTGAGGTCCAGCGGGTTGGCCGCGTGATGGGGGAAGGTGCCGTCGAGCTCGAAGTGCAGGGGGATCACGGTCACGGCGTCGAGGTGCGCGGTGACCGCGGGCACGGTCAGGGCCGCCATCGCGTTGGCGGCGTCGACGACGACGCGCAGGGGGCGACGGGCCGGGACCGGGACCAGGCGCAGCATGAGGGCGACGTAGTCCGCGAGGGTGTCGACGTGCTCGAGCCGTCCGCCGGGGCGCTCCGCGACGACGCCGGCGCGCAGGTAGGCCTCGGCTCCGCGCCGGATCGCGTCGAGGCCCGTGTCGCGCCCGACGGGCCGCGCGCCCGCCCGGCACAGCTTGACGCCGTTGTCGGCGGCGGGGTTGTGCGAGGCGGTGATCATCGCCCCGGCGGCGTCGTGCAGCCCGGAGGCGCAGTAGAGCTGGTCGGTCGCGCTCAGGCCGGCGACGGCGACCGTCGAGCCGCGGAGCCGGGCGCCGTCGGCGAAGGCGGCGGCGAGGGCGGGCGAGGAGACGCGCATGTCATGGGCGACGATCAGGTCGCCGGCGTCGAGGTGGTCGGCGAAGGCGGCGCCCAGGGCCTGGGCCACGGCGGCCGTCAGCTGCTCGCCCGCGACGCCGCGGATGTCCGAGGAGGTGACGATCGCCGACAGGTCGTGGACGTCGGTGCTCGCGGCGCGATCCCCGGCCCCGTCATGCATGGGGGTTCCGGACCACGTGCAGGTGGCGGTCGGTGCCGGTGCGGCGCTCCGCGGCCCGCTCGTCGCGGCGGGCGGGCGGGCGCGGCGCGTCCCGGTCCTCCCGGTCGGCGCGCACCGCCTCGGCGAGGGCGACCAGGTCGTCGGTGCCCTCGGCGGTGCCAGCCACGCGGATCACCCGCCACCCGAGCGGCACGGTCAGCCCGGCGGAGTGCTCGCGGCACAGGTCGTAGGTGTGGGGCTCGCTCGTCGCCGCCAGCGGGCCCAGGACCGCGGTGGAGTCCGCGTACACATAGGTCAGCGTGCTGACGGCGGGCCGGGAGCACGCGGTCCGGGAGCATTCACGAGCAGGCACGGGAAGCAGGATACGGGTCCGCGGGTCGATAGGGTCGGACCATGGCACGAGGCGAAGGGCACAGCGGCGGCATCACGCGGTCGGGCGGCGGGGGGCGCCCCGGTCGGCCCCGTCGGCGGGACCGCCACGGACGCGGCTTCCGGGGGGACCTGATCCCCCCGCACCTGCCTGGGCACCTCACGCGACGCGAGCGCTTCGACGACACGGTGCTCGGCGCGGCGAGCCCTCTCCTGGAGCGGTTCGGCCGCCGCCTCGAGCATCTCGCGATCACCGTCGAGGACATCCCGCCGAGCGACCCGACGCCGTGGGAGATGCAGTCCGTGCCGCTCGGCCGCTACGTGCCGCCGGATCGCGACCATCCTCCGCGCGTGGTGCTGTACCGCCGGCCGATCGAGACCCGGTCGAGCCTGCCGGGCGACCTGGAGATGCTCGTGCGCCAGGTGCTCGCCGAGCAGGTGGGGGCGATGCTGTCGATGGATCCCGAGGACGTCGACCCGGGGGCCTGGGAGCTCTGAGGCCGGTCTCAGCCGGCCGTGACCGACCGGGAGCCCTCCCCGGTCGCGGCGGGCTCGACGGGGACCGAGGACAGCAGGGGGCCGACGCCGGGCGCGTCGGGGGCCTGGACCCAGGCGCCGTGCAGGACGCCCGGCTCGTCGGGCACGATGACGACCGCGGCGGGAGCCCCCGTCGTGCCCGTCCACGAGCTCGAGGCGACCGAGACGGAGGACCCGGCCGTCACCTCGACCGTGCGCGGGGTCCCCGCCCCGCCGTCGGCGCCCACGGGGATGACCGTCGCGGTCGTGTCCTCGTCGGCGGCGAGCACGAGGCTGCCGGCCGGTCCCTCGGCGGGCAGGGCGAGCACGGCCGAGCCGCCGATCGCGCCGGCCGCCGGCGCGAGCGAGAAGTCCACGGGCGCGCCGATCGTGTCGCCGGGCAGGTCGGCACCGGCCACGCTCGAGCGCACGACGGCCGTCAGGGGGCCGTCGCCGTGCACGGACACGGTCAGGTCCGCCCCCGCGGCGGCGTCGAGGCCGCCGAGCGGCACCTCGACGAGGGCGCCAGCGGGCACGGTCACGCCCGAGGCGCCGGCCACGTCGATCGGACCGTCGGGACCGGCGGCCGTGAGGTCGGCGGTCACGTCGTGGCCACCGGGGTTGAGCAGGACGGCGACGGGGTCGCGGCCGGCGCTCGCGCGCACGCCCGGCACGACGAGATCCCTCGCGGCGGCCGGGAGGGGCGTCTGGATCTCGGCGCCGCCGGGTGTGAGCCCGTCGCGCTCGGTGGACTGGACGTGCATCGCGAGCGGCGCCCCGATGGTCGTCACGCTCACGCCGGTGGCGGTCAGGCCGGGCGCGATCGACTCGAGCAGCACGGTCTCGGTGGTCCCGGGGGCGACGACGACGGTGCTGCGCCCCTTCATGTCGGCCGGCCCGTCCTCGGTCGCGATCTGGACCGACGCGGTCGCGGGCCGCTCGGAGTCGTTGGTCATCACGAGGGAGGCGCTCGACCCCGTCGTGGTGGCGGCGCCGAGGAACTGCGCGTCGACTCCCGCGGGAGCGCACCGCGACAGCGCGAGGGAGCGGTAGTCCCCCTGGGGCGTCGTGGTCGACTGGAGGGTGTCGGACACGGCCGCCCGGGAGCCGGCGGCGGCGATCGCGACGCGGGCGGGACCGTCGACGCCGTCGGCCCCGAGCACGGACGCGCCGAGGTCGCCCGCGACGGCGTCCGCCTGAAGGGTCTCGCCGTCGACGCCGGTCACGTCGATCTGCGGGGCGGGCACGTCGCCCTCCTCGGTGCGTCCGGTCTCCGAGGCGCTCAGGTGGCCGAACAGGAGCGAGGAGTCGGCCTCGAGGGCGACCGAGCGCACGGCCACGGCGTCCGTGGGCGCGGTCACCGCGAGGGCGGCGTCGCCGCCGGTCTCGAGCAGCTCGTCGGGGATGGCGAGGGGCCCGGGGCACGAGTCCTGGACGGCGGCGGGGGCCACCGCGGCGCTGCCGCGGGTGACGTCCTCGGGCTGGGTCGCCGGGGCCTCGTGGGCGAGGGCGACGGCCCCGAGCAGCGGCACGAGCGAGAGCACGGCGAGCACGGGGCGCACGCGCCGCCGGGGTGCGGGGGCGCTCATGTCGTCCTCCCGGTCCGCGGGGCCCGACCCCGCCACGGGACCGCGATGAGCGCGGTGAGCACGACGGCCGCGTACAGCGCCACCTGCTCGGCGGTGCGCCAGGGGTCCGGCGCGGCGATCTCGAGCGTGCCGGAGGCTCCGGCGGGGATCACGAAGCCCTGCGCCCAGCCGTCGACGGACAGCGTCTCGAGGCGGCGGCCGTCGAGGTGCGCGCTCCAGGCGTCCGAGGCCCGCTCGGAGAGCACGACGACGCGGGGGGCGTCGGGGTCGGGGGCGATCCGGCCCTGCGCGTCGACGACGTCGCTCGCGATGAGGACGTCGTCCTCCTCCTCGCCGCTCAGGGCGGCCCGCGGCCGCTGGTCGATCACGCGCCAGAGCGAGCCCGTGGAGTTCGCGGTCACCTTCTCCAGGAGCGGGGAGCTGTCGAGCGCGGTCACGAGCGCCGGGTGCTCGTCCGGGGCGCCGGGCACGGTCACGTAGGAGACGGCGAGGGTGCGTAGGGCGTCCGCGTCGGCGTCGCCCGCGATCAGGCCGCCCGAGGCCGCGAGCAGGGCCCGGGAGGCGGGGTCGTCGTCGGGCGTGCCGCCGCCCTCGACGGCGTCGACCCGGCGCGCCTCCTCGAACGCGGAGTGCTCGAGCACGCTGTCGCCGCCTCCGACGACGAGGCGCACGGGCACGGCCTGCGCGGAGTCGTCGACGTCCGCGCCGCCCAGGACGAGGGTGCGCTGGCGAGCAGCGTCGCGCCCGGTGTCGGCGGCCGCGGCCGGGATCTCGTCCGCGGCGCCGCGCGTGATCTGCAGGGAGGGGCCCAGGGCGAGCGCCCAGCCGGCCACGGAGACCGCCGTGGTGGCGGCGAACACGACGGCGGCGGTGACCGTGAGCACCCGGCGCGCGGTGCCGACGCCCTCGTCGCGGCGTGCGAGGGCGTCGAAGGAGCAGCCCGCGGCCAGCAGCACGGCGAGCAGGGCCGCGCTCAGCAGGGCGTGCGGCGGCGCGGGCACGCTCCGGGTGCCGGTCACGCCGACGGCGACATGCCCGCTCAGGGCCGCCAGCGCGAGCGCGAGCGCCGCCAGCACGAGGCCGAGGCGCCCCACCCGGCCGGCGGACGCGGCCAGGAAGGGGGCGACGAGCGCGGCGAGCGCGATCGGGGCGAGCACGAGCAGGGGCGCGAGGGCGGCCGCGTCCGCGCCGAGCAGGCCGTCGAGCACGGTCCACGACGGCGGCGCGGAGGGCCACAGGGCCAGGAGCGCCTCGTGCGGCGGGACGGAGGCCGGGGCGCCGCTCTGCCCGCCGACCGCGAGCAGGGTCCGGGGCGAGCCGACGTAGGCGGGGACGAAGGGGGCGTGCAGGGCGAGCGAGGGCAGCAGCACCCAGCCCAGTCGCAGCCGGCGCCCGGGCACCGCGAGCGCGACGAGCACGAGGGCGACGGCGGCGAGCAGCACGAGCACGGCCTGGACGGCGCCGAGGACGAGGAGCAGGAGTCCTGCGGCGGCGGCCGCGGAGACGCTCGCCTGGGAGCGCTTGTGGGGCAGGCCGACGGCCCGCGCGACGGCGAGCGCGAAGGGCGGCAGCAGCACGTGCACGAGCAGCAGGGGCCAGCGGCCCTCGGCGAGCGCCGCGAGCGACGAGGGGGCCAGCGCCCATGCGGCGCTCAGCACGAGCCGGGCTCCCACCGCACGGGTGAGGGCTCCCGCCGCCCACCAGGCGCCGAGCGCCGACAGCGGGAGGGCGCCCAGGACGAGGATCTCGACGAGCACGTCGCCGCCCAGGGGCAGGTGGGCGAGCACCCGGACGAGCGGATCGGCGGGGCCGCGCGCGCCGAGGCCGCCGGGGATCCAGTCGCTCCATGCGGCCTGCCAGGTCTCGCGCCACTGCGACGGGAGAGGCAGGAGCCCCGGCCCGCTCAGGTCGCCGGCGCGCAGCAGGGGGCGCAGGGCGACGAGGGTCAGCGCGCACGCCGCGACGGCGACCGCGAGGGTCCATGCGGTGTGGCGCCCGTAGTCGGCGTCGCGGGTCCCGTGGCTGGTGCCGGCGATGCCCCACGTGGTGCGGCGGATGCGCCGGCTGCGCTCGTCGTCGGCGATCAGGGCGGTCCAGGCGGCCCCGAGGTCGCGACGCACGGTCTGCCGGCGCGAGAGGTACAGCGGGGCCAGGGAGCGGCGGGGCACCCGGGCGCGGCGCGAGGCGCGGCCGCTGCGCACCATCACGCCGGGGGCCCGGCGCACGGCGCGCCAGGCGGCGGCGAGCTCGTCGAGCACCCGGCGCGGGCGGTGGGTGACGACGGCGCCGGCCATCCGCGCGAGGGTGACGACGGGCAGGAGCAGCAGCGTCACGAGCGCTGCGAGCAGCGGACGGGTCGCCAGGCGGGTCGACAGCTGGCCGCTGCGGTGCGAGCGGAAGCGGGCCGAGTCCGTGCGGGCGCGCGCGCTCCTCTCGTCCCCCTCGGGCGCCGTCGCCGGGGCGGCGTGCTCCTGCTCGAGCGCGCGGGCCGCGGCGACGACCTCGACGCGCCGCCCGGCGCGCCATACCCGGTGGCACAGCTCGATCGGGGCCCAGCGGTCGTCGAGGGCGGGGTCGAAGGAGCCGAGACGGCGCAGCAGGCTCTCCTCGACGAGCAGGGCCTCGATCCCCACGGCGAGCACGTCGCGGCGCCAGTCCGCCTGCCCCTGGTCGATCTCGCCGGCCCCGGCGCTCGAGACGATGCGGGCGCCGTGGGTCAGGGTGATGCCGACGTCGACGAGTCCGTCGGCGTCGTCGGCGGTCCGGCCGGGCACGGGCGGCTGCGGCAGGTCCTCCGCCTCCTGTCCGGCGTCCTCGTGGAGGGGGCGGCGGCACCGGCGCTTGGCGCCGACGACGGCCACGGCCTCGTCGGCCTCGATCGCCGCGAGCTGGGCGCCCAGCGCGCCTCGGCCCGGCACGGAGGCGGCCGGCACGAACCAGAGCCACGAGACCGCGCAGGCATCGTTCTCCTCGTCCTCGCGCTCGGCGTCGAGGGTCTCGAGGACGGTCGCGGTGGCCGCGGCGAGATCCGGGCCGGGGCTCGTCGCCGTGCCCACGGCGTCGGCGTCGGACGCGTCGGCGAGGCCAGGTGCGTCGGGGAGATCAAGGGCGTCGGGGCCGAGGGCCACGACGAGGGTGTGATCGGGTCGGCGCTCCTGGTGGGCGAGCGCGTCGAGCACGGCACGCACCGTCGCCGGATCGTCGCCCTCGCGGACGAGGACGAGGGCGGTGACGACGGGGGGAATCACAGGCAGGGGGGAGGGACGGCGCGCGGAGCGCTCCGTCAGATCGCGCGACGCTTCAGCTTGCGGCGCTCGCGCTCGGACAGTCCGCCCCAGATCCCGAACCGCTCGTCGTTCTGCAGGGCGTACTCGAGGCACTCGGCGCGCACCTCGCACGAGACGCACACCTTCTTGGCCTCGCGGGTCGAGCCGCCCTTCTCCGGGAAGAAGGCCTCGGGGTCGGTCTGCGCACACAGGGCGCGCTCCTGCCAGGACGCCTCGGGCTCGTCGACGTCCGTGATCGCCGTCAGGTCCACGAGGGTCAGCTCGCGGCGGATGTCCACGTCCGGGCGGTCGGTGTCCATCGGGGGACCTCCTCGTGAGGGCATGGGATGACGGTCGGGCTCCACTAAAGTACACCGGTGTAACTCCGGGGCGTCAAGCGCGCGGCGGCCGCATCGATGCCCCGCGGGGACCCCGCAGGACCGCGACCCCGGCGCGACGTGCGAGGATGCCCCGGGTGAGGGTCCGCCGGCGAGGAAGGGCGAGATGAACACCTCTCAGCAGACGTGCCCGGCGCCGGTGACGTTGATCCCGGTGACCGGGCTGCCGGAGCTCCGGCGCGGCGACGACCTGGTGGCCCTGCTCGCGGCCGCTCTCGGCCCCGACTCCCCCGCCCCGGCCGCCGACGGCGACGTGCTGTGCGTCTCGGCGAAGATCGTCTCGAAGTGCCGCGGGCTCGTCGTCGAGCCGTCGCGCAAGGCCGAGGCGATCCGGGCGGCGACCGTGCGCCCGGTGCTGCGGCGCCGCCACGGCAGCGTGGTCACGAGCGTCGTGGAGACGACGAGCGGACCGGTGCTCGCGGCCGCCGGGATCGACGCCTCCAACTCCCCCGACGGCCTGCTGCTGCTCCCCGAGGACCCCGACGCGGAGGCGCGCGCGCTCCGCCACGGCCTCGAGCGGCGGCTCGGGCTGCGCCTGGCGGTCGTGCTCACCGACACCGCCTCGCGGATCTGGCGCACCGGCGTGACGGACATCGCGCTCGGCGCCGCGGGTCTCGAGGTGCTGCAGGACCTGCGCGGCGGCACCGACGCCGTGGGGCGGCCGCTCGGCGTCACGGTCCGGGCCCTCGCCGACGAGCTCGCGGGCGCCGCCGACCTGGTCAAGGGCAAGAGCACGGGCACCCCGGTCGCGATCGTGCGCCATCTCGGCGACCGAGTGGGACGGCGGGAGTCCTCGGCGCGCGAGCTCGTGCGCACGGGACCGGACGACTGGTTCCGGCGCCCGAGCCTCGAGTCCGTGTGGCAGGCGCTCGGGCTGGCCGGGGACGCCGAGCCCGTCGCCGCGATGTCCCCCGAGCCCGACGACGAACGCATCGCCCGGGCGATCGCCGTGGCCTGCACCCCGCGCGCGGGCGACGCCGCCGCGCCGGCGGGCGAGACGGGGGCCGAGGGGCCCCGCGTCGAGCGGGCCGCCGACGGCGCCATGCTCGTGATCGCGGCCTCCGCCCGCCCCGAGGCGTGCCTGCGCGCCGGCGAGCTCGCCGAGCGGTTGCGCACCGCCCTGGGTGCCGAGTCGATCGCACGCGAGCTCGGCGGGGTCGAGGTCCGCGTGCAGATCCCCCCTGTGCCCGACGTCCTTGTGCCCGACGTCCCTGCACCCGAGGAGGAGCCCCGATGACCGCCGCCCGCCGTTCACTTCCCGCCGCCCTGCCCGCCGCGCTCCTGGACGCCCTCGAGGCGACGGGCCCGCGGCCCGCCCTGGTCTGGTACGGCGAGGAGGGCCGCACGGAGCTGTCCGGGCACGTGCTCGCCTCGTGGGTCATCAAGTCCGTGAACCATCTGGCCGACGAGGTCGCCCTCGCGGCCGGGGACGGCCTGCTGCTCGATCTGCCGGCGCACTGGAAGCGGCTCGTGCTCGCCCTCGCCGGGTGGTCGCTCGGCCTCGAGGTCCACGTCGCGCCGGGTCGCGACGACGCCGCGGCCGCTCCGGCCGCCGCGCCGCCCTCGGGCGGCACGGTCGCGACCGACGCCCCCGAGGGCCAGGCGGCGCTCGACGCCGACGAGGTGCTCGCGCTCGAGGCCGTCGCCCTGTCGATGCGCTTCCCGGGGCCGCTGCCGCCGCTCACGCGGGACTGGGCGCAGGAGGTGCGGGCGAGCGGGGACGCGCTCGGCGTGCCGCTCGGGCCGTGGAGCGGCCCGGCACCGGACGAGGGGCCGGCGTCGCGCGCGGTGCTCGTGGCCTCCGACGGGGCCGCGGGAGGCGCCGTGGCGGCCGCGCTGCTCGCCGTGCTCGCCGGCGGCGGCCTCGTGGTGGGGCCGGCCGCCCGCGTGGACCCGGCGCAGGCCGCGAGCGAGGGCGTCGCGGCGCCGTGACCGCGCCGGCCCTCAGGAGGTCGCGCGCAGGGTCGCGACCGCCTCGACCGGGTCGCCGTCGAAGATGATCTGCCCCTTGCGCAGCACGAGGATGCGGGTGCACAGGCGCTCGAGCATCTCGAGCTCGTGGGAGACGATCACCATGGTCCGTCCGGCGTGCTGGAGCTCGCGGATGCGGGCGAGGCACTTCTTCTGGAACGGCTCGTCGCCGACCGAGAGGATCTCGTCGACGAGGAAGATGTCCGGCTCGGTGTGCACGGCGACCGAGAAGGCCAGGCGCAGGAACATGCCCGAGCTGTAGTACTTCACGTCGGTGTCGATGAACTCCTCGATCTCGCTGAAGGCGACGATCTCGTCGAACTTCTCGTCGATCTGCTCGCGCGACATGCCGAGGATCGCGCCGTTGAGATACACGTTCTCGCGTCCCGACAGGTCCGGGTGGAAGCCGGCCCCGACCTCGATCAGGCCCGCCACGCGCCCGCGCAGGAGCACGCGCCCGCGGTCGGGGAACAGCACGCCCGAGATGGTCTTGAGCAGGGTCGACTTGCCCGAGCCGTTGAACCCGATGAGCCCGACGGTCTCGCCCGCGTGCACGGTCACGTCGATGTCGTGCAGCGCCGTAAAGGTGTCGGCGAGCTTCTTGCGCTGGAGCGCCGAGAACACGAGCTCCTTGAGGGAGTGGTCGTGGCGCATCGAGAACTGCTTGGTGATGTGCTCGACGCGGACCATCTCGCGCGTCAGGTCGGGCGCGGGGGTGGTGCCGGGGACGTCCTTGCCGGTGGGTGCCATCACAGCTCCTGGGCGAAGCGGCGCTTGGACCGCTCGAAGACGACGGTGCCGATCGCGAAGACCGCGGCGGCGGTCAGCAGGCCCACCCACCAGTAGCCGAAGGGCCCCTCGGGCGGGATCAGGGAGGGGTCCTCGACGGCGCCCTCGACGACGAGCGGCCCGTAGCGCCAGAAGGCGGTGTGGAACAGCTCGACGGCGATCGTGAGCGGGTTCAGGGCGTACAGCCACCACCAGATCGAGTCGCCGAGGGAGTCCTTGACCAGGGTGATGCGGTACATGACCGGGGAGAGCCAGGTCGCGACCATCGTGATCAGGTCGACGAAGTTCTCGATGTCGCGGTAGGCGGCGTTGAGCGCCGCCCCGAGCATGCCCAGCCCCATCGTCAGCAGCAGCAGGATGAGCATGCCGAGCACGAAGGCCACGAGGGCCGTGGGCGAGGGCACCCAGCCGTACAGGAGGGCGCCGATGACGAGCACGAGCAGCTGGGGCACGAAGTGCACGAGGGCCACGATCATGCTCGACCACGGGAACAGCTCGCCGGGCAGGTAGATCTTCGAGACGAGCGCCTGGTTGCCGGTGATCGAGCGCGTGCAGTTGCCGAAGACCTCGCCGAACAGGTTGACGACGACGATGCCCGAGAACAGGTAGACGGCGTAGGCGGGCATGCCCTTGTTCAGCTGCAGGAACACGCCCAGGGCGATGAAGAAGACGACGAACTGGACGGCGGGCTTGACGTAGCTCCACAGCATGCCGAGCACGCTGCCGCGGTAGCGGACCCGCAGCTCCTTCTTGACGAGCAGGCGCAGCAGGAACCGCTCGTACAGGGGGTTCAGCCACCCGTGGTCCTGTCCCGGCGCGCGCCAGCCCTCGGCGCGCTCGTCCCGGGTCAGGCGGCCGACGGACGGCGATCCGTCCACGGCGCTCACGCGGTCGTGGCTCCGCCGTCGGCGGGAGCGGAGGCGCCCGCGTCGTCACGACCCGGACGCGCCGGGGCCGGGTTCTCGCGGAACGTGCGCGCCCACGCCTCGAAGCTCGTCAGCTCCTTCGCGGCGTCCCGGTACTCCTGCTGCAGCTCGGGCCAGCGCCGGAAGAGCTCCGCGTGGGTGCGCGCGGCGGCGGCGAGCATGTCCCGCACGCGCTGCGGATCGCGCTTGTACCACGAGACCTGGGTGCCCTCGGCGTTGGAGACGAGGGCGCTGTCGTACTGCGACAGCCGCCACCAGCGGGCGTCCTGGTGCGCGATCGCGGTCTGCGGGTTGCGCTCGGCGCGCTCCTTGACGGGGCGCACGAGCTGCGTGACGAGGGTCTTGGCGGTCCACGCGGGCAGGCGGGTGCGCCGCGGCTCGACGTAGGGGCGCCCGCGGTGCGGCGGCTTGTCGACGTGGATCTCGGGGAAGTCCCCGGCGTCCTTCTTGGCCTGGGAGTCGTCGTAGCCCGCGGCCATCGCTCTGATCTCGGGCAGCTTGGTGCCGATCTCGGCGTGCAGCGGGGCGGGGCCGCGCAGGGCGTCCTGCTGGGCCAGCAGACGGCCGGCCTCGGTGTAGTACTGCATCGAGATGAGGTGCTTGACGTCCATGTACTGCGACTCGCGGACCACCCGGCCGCCGCGCGCGTACGGGGAGTGCAGGAGCGCGGTGATGATGCGGTTGCGCTCGTGGAAGTACGCCTGCCAGCCCACGAGGTCGTCCTTGTCGACCCAGCTGACGTGCCACACGCCGGCGCCCGGCAGGCTCACCGTATGGTAGCCGGCCTTCTTGGCCCGCAGGCCGTACTCGGCGTCGTCCCATTTGATGAAGACGGGCAGCGACAGGCCGATCTCGCGCACGGCCTCGACGGGGATCAGGCACATCCACCAGCCGTTGTAGTCGACGTCCGCGCGGCGGTGCAGCCACGGGGTCGAGCGCAGCGGGTGCTGAGCGAAGTCGTGGCCCAGGGAGTTGTCCTCGTGCGGGAGGGCCGGCTGGATCCGCCACGGGTCGACGACCTCGCCGAACGTGTGCAGCACGCTGCGGTTGTTCAGGTCGAACATGTGCGCGCCCGCGATCGTGGGGGTGGTCGCGTAGTCGGCGAAGGTGACGAGCCGGAGCAGCGACTCAGGCTCGATCACGATGTCGTCGTCGCAGTTGACGACGTAGGTCGACGTGCCCGCCTGGACGGTCTCGTACATGCCGCGCGAGAAGCCGCCCGAGCCGCCGATGTTGCCCTGCTCGATGATCTGCAGCTGCGCGCCGAGGGACTCCTCGAGCTCGCCGAGCTCCCCGGGGTGGTCGCCCAGGCGGTCCGAGCCCTGGTCGATCACGTACATGACGTCGAGCACCGAGCGCAGGTCCGGGTTGGACTCGAGGGTGCGGATGTTCTCGAGGCAGTACTCGACCTTGTTCATGGTGGTCATCGAGATGGAGAAGGTGCCGCGGGTGCGGGCGAGCGCGGCGTCGGTCGTCCACTCGGCGCCCGCGACCGTGAAGGTCTTGGCGCCCGCGTACACGTCGAACCAGTACCAGCCGCCGTCGCCGAAGGCCGTGAGCGGCAGCTCGAACACGCTCTCGGTGTCGCCGCTGACCATCGCGAAGTCCTGGCGCTGGATCGAGCCGCGCGCGTTGGAGCGGTAGACGACGATCTGGCCACGACCGGAGGTGCGGATGCTCAGGCGCACGCTGCGCACGGGCGTCCAGCGTCGCCAGTAGCTCGCGGGGAACGCGTTGAAGTAGGTGCCGAAGGAGCGCATCTGGTGCGCGGGGATCTTCACGCTGTGCCGGTGGGACAGCTCGGAGACGTCGACCTGGCTCCCGCTCTGGCCGCCGCTCGCCGAGGGCGCGCTCGTCTGCGGAGCATCCGCGTCACCGAGGCCGAAGCTCGAGTCCACGGAGCCCGAGCGCGCGGTCTGCTGCTCGATGTACAGCGGGATGATGTCGGGGGTCGCCTCGAGCGGGAGGATCAGGCGCTGGAGGACGCGCTGCTCGGGCTCGGCGTCGGCAGGGGCCGCGTCGGCGGAGGTGGCGGGGGCGGTCGTCATCGCGGTGCTCCTCAGGCTCGCAGAAGGTCGGGCAGCTTGTTGTCGGCCACGGACAGCGCCGAGCCGATGGCCATGTGCATGTCGAGGTACTGGTACGTGCCCAGGCGTCCCCCGAAGATCGTGCGGGGCTCGGCCGCGGACAGCTCGCGGTAGGCCAGCAGGGTCTCGCGGTCCTCGGTGCCGTTGACCGGGTAGTAGGGCTCGTCGTCACGCTCGGCGAAGCGGGAGAACTCGCGCTGGATCACGGTGCGGTCGGTCGGGTAGTCGCGCTCGGGATGGAAGTGGCGCGGCTCGATGATGCGCGTGAAGGGGATCCCGGCGTCGGCGTAGTTCATGACCGAGGTGCCCTGAAAGTCGCCCGTGGTCGACAGGTGCTCGGTCTCGAGGTCGATCGTGCGCCACTTGAGGTCGCCGTGGGCGTAGTCGAAGTAGCGGTCGATGGGGCCCGTGTAGACGACGGGGAGGCGCCCGCGCACGGCGTCTTTGTTGAGGCCCTGGTGGGTGTCGAAGTAGTCGGTCGACAGGCGCACCTCGATGTTGGGGTGGTCGGCCATGCGCTCGAGCCACGCCGTGTAGCCGTCGGTCGGGAGCCCCTCGAAGGTGTCGTTGAAGTACCGGTTGTCGTACGTGTAGCGCACGGGTAGGCGGGAGATGATCGAGGCGGGCAGGTCCTTCGGGTCGGTCTGCCACTGCTTGCCCGTGTAGTTCTTGATGAACGCCTCGTAGAGCGGGCGCCCGATGAGCGAGATGCCCTTGTCGTTGAGGTTCTCCGGGTCCGAGCCGGCGAGCTCCCCCGCCTGCTCGGCCACGAGGGCGCGCGCCTCGTCGGGCGTGTAGGCGGCGGAGAAGAACTGGTTGATCGTGCCGAGGTTGATGGGCATCGGGTACACGACGCCCTCGTGGTTCGTGTACACCTTGTGCACGTAGCCGGTGAACGACGTGAAGCGGTTGACGTACTCCCACACGCGCTCGTTGGAGGTGTGGAAGAGATGCGCCCCGTACTTGTGGATCTCGATGCCGGTCTCCGGGTCGCGCTCGGAGTAGGCGTTGCCCCCGATGTGGTCGCGCCGGTCGATGATGGTCACCTTGGCGTCGTGCTCGACGGCCGCGCGCTCGGCGATCGTGAGGCCGAACAGGCCGGAGCCCACGATCAGGAGGTCAGGGTTCGCCACGGCGTCTCGCCTTTCGATGGAGTCCACAGATCGCGACAACACTAGCCCACGCCCCGGGCGCCGTCGCCGACATCCGCGGGCGGTTCGTTCGAGGTGGGGCGGACGTCACCCCCTCCCGCGCGCGTGCCTCTCAGGACCTCCGCTCGACGAGGAGGCGGTAGGCGATGCGGCGCACGGCGCCGGGCATGAGGCGGTAGGCGGTGCGCTCGATCAGGTTGCGGACGAGCGCGGCGGGACCCACGACGTGATCCGCGACCATGATGCGCTGCATGCGCAGGTCGGCGGCGAGCATGCGCCAGCCGCCGCGGCGGGCGAACAGCTGGGGATCGACGCGGTAGTCCACGAGCACGTCGGGCAGGTTCCCGCAGCGGGCGCCGGCGAGGATCATGCGCTCCCACAACCAGTAGTCCTCGGTCGGCAGCTCGCGGTAGCCGCCCGCGGCGAGCGCGGTCTCCCTCCGCATGACGACCGTGGGGTGGTTCAGCGGGCAGTGGCGCGGCAGGTAGGCGAGGATCTCCTTGTGGGTGCACGGGCGTCGGCGCGTGGGGCCGGTGCCCGCGGGCACCTCGTCGGAGAACTCCTGCATCGCCGAGCCGAGCAGGTCGAGACCGCCCTCGACGAACGCGGGCAGCTGGCGGGCGAAGCGCTCGGGGCGACACAGGTCGTCCGCGTCGGCCCGCGCGATCACCTCGTGGGGCGTCTGCTCGAGCGCGTCCTGCAGCACGGCGGCGAGCCCCTGGTGGCGCGCATGGCGCAGCACGAGCGCCGGGCCCAGCTCGCCGTCCTCGATGCGCCGGACCTCGGCCTCGAGGTCGTCCCCGAGCGGGCCGTCGACCGTGAGCACGAGCAGGTCGGGGCGCAGGGTCTGCTCGAGGGTCGCGGAGGCGGCGGCGGCCCGGAAGCGGTCGGCCCGGTCCCCCGCCCACAGGGGCATGAGGACCGCGAAGGGCTCGGGGCCGCTCGGCGCGGGCGCGGGGAGGCTCATCGTCCGGCCGCGCGCTCGATCCGGCGCACGTCGGCGGCCGCGGCGGGATCCGCGGCCAGGACAACGTCGCTGCGGCGCGGCCCGCGGGCCAGCGCGTCGCGCAGCGCGCGGGCCCCGATCCCGACCAGGTCGGTGTCGCGCGTGCGCACGAGCATGAGGAGCCAGCCCAGCACGGTGCGGCCGCCGTAGACGACGCGCTCGGTCGCGGTGAAGGAGCGGGTGCGCAGGAGCGCCCACACCCGGTTGCGCACGTCGTAGTAGAACCGGCCGCCCGGGGACGCCTGCGCGTTCGCGAAGGTCGCGGTGCGGTGCTCGACGATGCTGCCCGGCACGTGGACGCCGCGGCCGTGGCGCAGCAGGCGCCCGGTGTGCTCGAAGTCGTCGGACCAGATGAAGTAGTCGGCCCACGGCAGGCCGAGGCGGCGCACGTCCTGGGCGTTGAGCAGCGCCGAGACGTAGCTCGCGGTGCGGATCGGCCGGGCGCCGGGTGCGGCCATGGCCGCGTCGGCGCGCTCGGCCCGGGTGGCCCCGAGCCGCGTGCGCGGCCGGTTCATGGGGTGCTCGCGCCCGTCGGTCCACTCGGCGCGGGAGGAGAGCACGGACAGGCGCACGGGAGAGCCGGCGAGCGCGGACACGAGAGCCTGCACGGCCCCCGGCGACGGGATCGTGTCGTCGTCCATGACCCACACCCAGTCGGCGTCGTGATGCTCGAGGGCGCGCGCGATCCCCGCCGCGAAGCCGCCCGCGCCGCCGACGTTGCGGTGCAGGGCCAGCACGTCGGCGCCCGCCGCGTGGTCCCGCGCGATGCGCCCCGAGGCGTCCGAGGAAGCGTTGTCGACGACGACGATCGCGTCGAGCGGCCGGGACTGCGCGGCGAGCGCGTCGAGGCACTCGCCGATCAGGTGCTCACGGTTGTAGGTGACGACGACGGCGACCACGCGTGAGGTCTGCGCGCCCCGGTGGGCGGACGTGTCGGCGGGCTGCTCGATGCTCACGGGGCCTCCTGAGTCCGGTGTCGGCGCGACCTGCGCGTGAGCAGTCTACGGAAGCGGCACGGGGGATCGAGCTCGCGCGAGGCGAGCGCCCGTGAAGGTTCTGCGCACGTGGACGGTCGGCCCGCGGGACCGCCGGGCACGGCCGGTACTCTGTCCGCACCCCAGCGGGCGACGGCCCGCACCGGTGACGAAAGGTGCCCCCGTGGACGAACGCGACCAGCCCCGCTCCCCGCGGCCTGGCGATCCGCGCCGCCCCGCGCGCCACCGCGCCCGCCCCGGCGGGTCCGCCCGGCCCGTGCCGAGCGAGCCCGCCGCGCCCTCGCCGAGCGCCTCCTCCCGGCCCCACGGCGTGCACCACCATGCGGCGTCCGGGCCCGACGCCGTCGATCCTGCCGAGGCCGAGAGCCTCCGCACGCCCTCGGGCTCCGCCGACGGCTCCTCCCCGAGGCCCCGGCGGCGACGTTCGACGACCGCCGGACGCCTGTCGCGGATCCCGCGCCCGCTGCGCCTGGGCGTGTTCGTGCTCGTGCTGATCGTGGTCGTCTCGGGGGCGTGGGTGACCGGCCTGGGGCTGTGGGCCAACTCCCGGATCGAGCACGTGGACGCCCTCTCGGGCGCCGCCGACACGCCCGGCACGACCTATCTGATCGCGGGCTCGGATCAGCGCGGGGGCACGGCCGTCGCCGACGACGGCACCCAGGGCGGCCGCGCCGACACCATGATGCTGCTGCACAAGGCCCCCAACGGGAACAGCTACCTGGTGTCGCTGCCGCGCGACACGCTCGTGGACGTGCCCGGCAAGGGCAGGTACAAGCTCAACGCCGCCTACGCGCTCGGCGGACCGGCCCTGCTGGTCAAGACCGTCGAGGAGTTCACGGGCCTCACGATCGACCACTTCGTCGAGATCGGCTTCGACGGCGTCTCCGGGCTCGTCGACGCGGTCGGCACCGTGAACCTGTGCATCGACCAGGACGTCGAGGACCCCAAGTCGGGTCTGAAGATGACCAAGGGCTGCCACGACACGGGCGGCGAGCAGGCGCTCGCCTTCGTGCGCGCCCGCTACTTCGACCCGACCGCGGACCTCGGGCGCCAGAAGCGCCAGCAGCAGTTCGTCGGCGCCCTCCTGCACCGCGTCATGAGCCCGGGCGTGCTGCTGAACCCGGTGGCCCAGGTGCGCCTGGCCGCGGCCGGCACGGGCGCCCTGCGCACCGACGACTCGACCGGGATCCTCACGCTGGGCCGGATGGGCCTTGCCATGCGCCGGGCGATGGCGGACTCGACCACCCTGACCATGCCGATCGAGGACGAGAACTACCACACGAAGAACTCCGGGGTGGCGATCCTCACGGACGACGACGAGATCGCCGCGTTCTTCTCCGCGATCGAGGACGGCACCGCGACCGCGCCCGCGGCCGGCTGAGGACCCGGCCCGTCAGCGGGCTCGGCGGCCCAGGGGCTCAGCGGGCTCAGGGGCTCAGGGGCTCAGCGGAAGAGCATGTCGATCACGATGTTCACCGAGTTGAGCACGCTCTGTCCCTTCGAGCGCGAGTAGTCGGTGTAGAGGATGTGCACGGGCATCTCGCGGTAGGAGAGGTCGTGGCGCCCGAGCTCCTCGACGATCTCGCTCGCGTGCGCCATCTTGTTCTGCTCGATCGTGATGACCTCGCACGCGTGGCGCCCGAGCACCCGCAGCCCGTTGTGGGCGTCGGTGAGGTGCACCCCGCTCGTGAGGTTGGAGTACCAGACCGCGCCGCGCAGCACGAGGCGCTTGAGCAGCCCGGGCCGCGTGCGCTGGTCCAGGAAGCGCGACCCCAGGACGGCGTCGACGTCCTCCGCCTCGCGCAGCGCGATCATGGCCGCCGCGTCGTCGACCTGGTGCTGCCCGTCGGCGTCGAAGGTCACGATCTGGCGCATGTGCACGTCCCGCAGCGCGTAGTCGATGCCCGTCTTGAGCGCCGCTCCCTGCCCCATGTTGTAGGGGTGGCGCACGACCACGGCGCCGGCCTCGGCGGCCACCGCGGCCGAGTCGTCGGAGGACCCGTCGTCGACGGCGACGACGAGCGGGTAGCGCTCGCGCAGGGCGCGGATCACCTCGCCGACCACGGTCCCCTCGTTGTAGAGGGGGATGACGAACCAGGTGCGGTCCGCGCCGGGGGCCTCGTCCATGGATCCTCCGGGGCTCGCTGGGTGTCGAGGGCGCGTCACCGCTGTGGGCTGATGCACGGGGCACCTGGGACGCACGCCCGGAACTGGAGGATAGCCTGTCGGTACGTGCCGGATGCTCAGCCTCCGGCCTCCCCCGTCCCGTCGCGCCCGACGCGACAAGGAAAGGTGCCCTGCCGTGAAGACTGCCGTCGTCGCCCTCGGGAAGATCGGACTCCCGCTCGCCGTCCAGTACGCCCTGAGCGGCCATGACGTCGTCGGCGTCGACGTCAACGAGCGGCAGGTCGCCGAGATCAACGCCGCACGCGAGCCGTTCCCCGGCGAGGCCCACCTCGCCGAGCACCTCGCCGAGCTCGTCCCCGCGGGCCGCCTGCGCGCCACGACCGACTTCGCCGAGGCCATCGTCGGCGCCGACACCGTGGTCGTGGTCGCCCCCGTCTTCGTCGACGACGAGACCTGGGAGCCGGACTTCCGCTTCATGGACGCCGCGACCCGCTCGATCGGCGAGCACCTGCGCCCCGGCACCCTCGTGATCTACGAGACGACGCTCCCGGTGGGCACGACCCGCAGCCGCTACGTGCCCCTGCTCGAGGAGATCTCGCAGCTGACCGAGTCCGAGGACTTCTTCGTCGCCTACTCCGCCGAGCGCGTGCTGACCGGACGCGTCTTCGCCGACCTCCGCAAGTACCCCAAGCTGATCGGCGCGTTCTCCGACGCCGGCACCGCGCGGGCGCGCGCCTTCTACGAGGACGCCCTGCAGTTCGACGCGCGCGACGACCTGCCCCGCCCCAACGGCGTGTGGGACCTCGGCTCCCCCGAGGCCTCCGAGCTCGCCAAGCTCGCCGAGACCACCTACCGGGACGTCAACATCGGCCTGGCCAACGAGTTCGCCCTTTTCGCCCAGGACCACGGGATCGACATCTACAAGGTGATCGAGGCCTCCAACTCCCAGCCCTACAGCCACATCCACCGGCCCGGGATCGCCGTCGGCGGCCACTGCATCCCCGTCTACCCGCGCCTGTACCTGTCGACCGACCCCGGCGCCGCGACCGTGCGCGCCGCCCGCACCCTGAACAGCTCCGTGCCCGAGCGCCTGGTCGCCCGCGCCGAGGACCTGCTCGGCTCCCTCGAGGGTCTGAGGGCCGTGGTCCTCGGCGCCGCCTACCGCGCCGGCGTCAAGGAGACCGCGTTCTCGGGCGTGTTCCCGACCGTCGAGGCGCTGCGCCGCCGCGGCGTGCAGGTCGCCGTGCACGACCCCCTGTACACCGACGACGAGCTCGCCGCGTTCGACTTCGCCCCCTGGCACGAGGGCCAGGCCGCCGACCTCGTGATCGTCCAGACCGACCACCCCCAGTACCGCGACCTCGGCCCCGCCGACGTGCCCGGCGTGCGCCTCGTCGTCGACGGCCGCAACATCACCTCCGCCGACACCTGGCGCGGCACCCCCCGCCTCGTCCTCGGCGACGGCACCACCGGGGCCGGGCAGGACGCCTGATCCCGATGGACCCCCATGACGTGCTCCTCGCGCTCGGGCCGAGCGGCTCGGGAGGCCGCGCGCTCGTGATCCAGCTGCTGCTGATCGCCGGCATCCTCGGCATCGCGCTGTGGCTCGTCATGAAGCGCGGCGCCAAGCAGCTCGCGGTGCGCCGGCTGCTGACGATCGCGTTCGCGGTGTTCGCCGTGTTCGCCGTGATGGTCCCGAGCCTCATGTCGCGCCTCGCGAACCTGGTGGGGGTCGGCCGTGGCGCGGACCTGCTGCTGTACGCGACGGTCGTGGTGCTGCTGGGCATGATCGCCGTCCAGGAGGCGCGCGCCAAGAACGAGGAGAAGCGCACGACGTACCTCGCGCGGCGCCTCGCGCTCGACGAGGCCGAGCCGCCCGCGGCCTACCGCGAGCGCGTCCTCGCCCCGCCGACCCTCCCGCCGTCCACGCCCGTGCCCCTCGAGACCGCCCCCATCGAGGCCGCCCCCGTCGAGGCCGCCCCCGTCGAGCCGGCGGACGGGCAGCGCTGAGCCCATGACGTCGATGACCGCCGTCCCGTCGACCCGATGACGGACCTGCTCTGGCTGGTGGCGAGCGCCGCCCTCGTGCTCGCGTGCGCCGTCGTGCCCGGAGCCCTCGTGCTGCGCCTGCTGGGCGCCGACCGCCTCGTCATGCTGGGCCTGGCCCCCGCCCTCGGCGCCGCCGGCGCGGGGCTGGGCGCCGTCGGCGCGGCGGCGCTCGGTGTGCGCTGGTCGCTTCTGCCGTTCCTCGCCACGATGGCCGTGCTCGCCCTGCTCGCCGCCCTCGCGCGGCGTGCCGGCCTTGGGCTCGACACCCGCGACACGGAGCGCGTGGACGAGGCGCCCGCCGGGCTGCGGGTCGACCCCCGGGCGCCGCTCATCGCCGGGGTGCCCCACGGCCGCTGGTGGCTCGCGGGGGCCGCCGTGATCGCGCTCGGCCCGCTCGCGGTCGCGTTCGGCCGCGCCGACGGCGTGCTCGAGCGCTGGGACACGCTGTACCACCTGACGGCGCTGCGGCACATCCGCGCGACCGGTGACGGCTCCTCGCTGCACCTGGGCACGATCTCCAACACCGAGGGACGCGCCGTCCCGTATCCCGCGGCGTTCCACGATCTCGCGAGCCTCATGCCGGGCGCGCCCATCCCGGTGCTGCTCAACGGCGCGACCGCGGTCCTGGCCGTCGTGCCCTGGGTGCTCGGGATCGCGATCCTCGCGCGCGTGCTGTGGCCCCAGCACCGCTGGGGTCCCTTCGCCGCGGCCGTGGCCGCCCTGCTCGCCCCGGCCACGCCGGTCGACGAATGGCTGCACCTGTCGGCCATCCCGAACCTGACGGGCTTCTCGATGCTGCCCGGGCTGCTCGCGGCCGCCGTGCTGCTGTGGCGCGCGCTCCTCGCGCGCACAGGGGGCGCGGCCGCACGGCCGGTGCGGACCGCGGTCGCGGCCGTCGCCGTGCTTGCCCTCGGCGGCCTGGGCCTGGCCCTGCTCCAGCCCAACTGCGCCGTGATGGCCCTCCTCCTGCTCGCGGTCCTGACCGCGACCACGGCGCTCTCCGAGACCCGCGGCCGCCGTCGCATGCTGCTCCTGCTCGTGCCCCTGGCCCTGCTCGTGCCCGTCGCGCTGCTCACCTGGACGCCGCTGTCGTCGATGGTGACGGACTTCGTGGGCGGGCTCGTGGTCCCGTGGTGGCAGGCGATCGGCGAGATCGCCCTCGGCCTGCTCACGGTGTGGCCGATGGCCCTCGGGGTCGTGCTCGCCGTGCTGTGGTGGCCCGGGCTCGTCGTCTCGTGGCGCAGCCCGGCGCGCTGGGCGAGCGTCGCGTGGCTCGTCGTCGCGGTCCTCTACTACGACGCCGCGATCGACTCGACGGCGAACCTGTCGATCCTGTTCTACCGCGGCCAGGACCGGATCTCGATGCCGCTGACGATGCTCACGTGCCTGCTCGTGGTGCCGGGCCTGGCCGTGCTCTCCCGCCTCCTGGGCACGCGCCGCGAGCGTCGCGGCCGGGGCCCCGCGGCGATCACCGTCGCGCTCGTCGTGATCGCGGTCGCGATCGCGGGCGCCTCGATCCCCTCCCGGCTCGACCACGCGCGCATGAACGCCCAGCTCGACTACCCCGGACGCGGGCGCTTCCTCCAGGCCGACGAGCTCGAGCAGTTCGCGCGGGTCGAGCCGCACATGGACCACGACGCGACGCTGCTCGCGAGCCCCTTCTCGGGGGCGGCGCACCTGTACGCCCTCGACGGGCAGACGGTGCGCTTCCCGGTGGCGGGCATGGCCACGACGTCGGAGGACCGGGCTCTCCTGCGGGCCGTCGGGACGGCCTCGACGGATCCCGCGGCGTGCCGCACCCTCGTCGACGCCGGCGTGCGCTACGTCTACGTCGAGCGCCTGCCGTACCAGTACCACGCGGGCTACGACCTCATCAACCGCGCCGACCCCTCGCTCGGCACGGTGCTGTTCTCCACGAGCCATTCCCGCCTGATCGAGGTCGACTGCGACGCGGGCTGAGGCCCCCCGGGGCCGCGTCAGCGGAGGGTCTCGAGCACCTCGGCGGCGCCGTGGGCCGCGCACCCGTGCAGGGAGGCGTTCTCGAGCGTCCACGCCCGCAGATGCTCGCGCGTCGGCCGGCTCTCACCGCGCAGGGCGCCGCGCATCGCCCTCGCGACCTCGTCGGCGTCGTAGCGGCAGGCCCAGCCGAGGCCGCCGGCCGCGATACGGTCGTGGGCGGCGCCCTCGCCCGCATGGATCACCGGGGTGCCCGTCGCGGTCGCGGCGTAGATCTTGGTGGGCAGGGCGAACTCGTAGCCCTGCCCCGGGGTGATGGACGACAGCCCCGCGGCGGCCCCGCGCAGGTGGCGGGCCACCTCGGCCGGCGGCACCTTGTCCCGGAACTCGATGCCCGTCAGGCCCTGCCGGCGCACGTGCGTCTCGAGCTCCTCGCGGCCGCTGCCCTCGGAGAAGAACAGCAGGCGCGCGTCCGGGTGCTCGTGGCGCACGGCGGCGAAGGCCTCGACGAACACGGAGGCGCCCTGCCACTCCGAGACGGTGCCGGCGTAGACGAAGTAGGGGCCCGCCTCGCCCGCGTCGGGGCCGTCGGGGCAGAAGGTCTCGGTGTCGATGCCGTTGCCGATCATGGCGGTCCGCGCGCGGCCCGCGGTGAGCACCTCGACCCGGTGGTCGACGCCCGGGGAGATCGTGAGCACGCGCGCCGCGCCGCGCCACACGAGGGTCTCGGCGAGACGCACGGCCCGGCGGACCGGGCCGGGCACGCCGCCGACGCTGTCGGTCGCATCGGACCACACGTCGGCCGCGTAGAACGTGTAGGGCACGCGGCGCACGGCGGCGAGCGCCATCACGACCGCTCCCGTCGTGGGCGGCGGCTCGCTCACGATCGCGTCGACGCGCCGCACGAGCAGCAGGCGCAGCGCGAGCGGCAGGTCGAAGCTGAGGTAGGAGGCGTAGCCGCGCACCTGGCCCTTGCGGTCGCGCTTGACGGGCAGGCGGGACACCCGGCGCACCCGGTCGACCGCGGGAGCGGCGGCGGGGTCGCGCGTGGTGAGCACGGTGACGTCGGCCCCGGCCTCCTCGAGGGCGCGTGCCAGGGCCTCCTCGCGGAACGCCGCAGCGACCGGCTCGGGCGTGAACACGCGGGTCGCGACGACGACGTGCGGCCGGCCCTCCCCGCGCCGTGCGCGGCGGCGCCTCATCGGGCACGCTCCCGGAGGGCGTCGACCGCGCGCTCGGCGGCGTGCCCGTCGCCGTACACGGCGTCCCGCTCGGTCTCGGGGCGGGGGCGCGCGACGGCCGCGGCGAGGTCGCCGGGCTCGGGGGCCAGGCGGTTCCAGCCGTCCTCGAGGGTCTCGACCCACTCGGTCTCGGTGCGCACGGTCGTCGTGGGCACGCCCAGCAGGTAGGCCTCCTTCTGGAGGCCGCCGGAGTCGGTGACGACGGCCCGTGCGCGCTGCACGGCGTGGACCAGGTCGGGGTAGGTCAGGGGCTCGGACACGTGCACGGCGCCGCCGCCGAGCTCGACCCCGGCCGCGGCGGCCGCCGCCACGAGGCGCGGATGCGCGAGCAGCGCGACCGGCAGCGGCAGGGCGTGCAGCGCCTCGACGAGGGCTCGCAGGCGCGCGGGGTCGTCGGTGTTGTCGGCGCGGTGCAGCGTCGCGACCGCGTAGTCGGCCGCGGGGTCCACGCCCTCGGGCAGGCGCGGCGCGGCGTCGCCCGCCGAGCGGGCGACGCGCAGGCACACGTCGGTCATGACGTCGCCGATCACGAGGGTGCGCGCCGCGAGGCCCTCGGCGGCCAGATGCCCGCGCGCGAACTCGGTCGGGGCCAGCAGCAGGTCGGCCGCGTGGTCGGTCAGCACCCGGTTGTGCTCCTCGGGCATGCGCCGGTTGAAGGAGCGCAGCCCCGCCTCGAGGTGGGCGACGGGCAGGTGCAGCTTGACGGCCGCGAGGGTGCCCGCGAGCGTCGAGTTGGTGTCGCCGTAGACGAGGGTCCAGTCGGGGCGGTGCTGCTCGAGCACGTCGTCCATCGCGGCGAGCATCGCGCCCGTCTGGCGGCCGTGGCTCGAGGAGCCGACGGCGAGGTTCACGTCCGGGGCGGGGATCCGCAGATCGGCGAAGAACACGTCGCTCAGGGCGGCGTCGTAGTGCTGTCCCGTGTGCACGATCACATGCTCGACGTCGGGGCGGCGGGCGGCGGCGTCGGCGATCGCCGCGAGCTTGACGAACTGCGGGCGCGCGCCCACGACGGACAGGATCTTCACGCGACGGGTCCTCCACCTTCCGGGCACGGGTGCGACACGAGCGACTGTACCGGGCCGAGGGCCCGTAGCATGGCCGACGTGAAGGCGCTCCTGACCATCATCCGCCGGCTGCTCGCGGTCCTGCCCCCGGGCTCCTCGCGCTTCATCCTCGTCTTCGCGGCGATCCTCGGCTCCCTCGCCTTCCTCGACATCGCGGCGCTCGGCCTGCTCGCGCTCCTGCTCGGGCCGATGCTCTCGGGCAGCTCGGTGCACGTGCCCCTCGTCGGCTGGACGCTCAGCACGCCGGGGCAGTTCGCGGGCGCCCTCGTGGCCGTGTGCGCGCTCATCATCGCCAAGGACGTCGCGGCGATCTGCGTGCAGCGCGCCTCGACCCGCCGCTTCGCGCGCTTCGAGCAGGCGCTCGGCGCGCAGCTGCTCGACGCCTTCTTCTACGCCCCGTGGACCGACCGCCTGAAGCGCAACTCGACGGACCTCGTGCGCTCGACCGACGTGGGCGTCGCGTCGACGGTGACGGGCGTGCTGGTCCCGTTCACGCAGCTCATGGGCGAGGTCTCGACGTTCGTCGCGGTGCTCGTCGTGCTCGTCGTCGCCCAGCCCATGGTCGCCCTCGTCGCGGGCGTCTACTTCGCGCTCGTGGTGGTGCTGCTCTACCGCTGGGTGCTGCGCCGTGCGGTCGCCGCCGGCCGCGACAACCGCACCTACTCGACCCGCTCGGTGCGCCTGGTCGCCGAGATGGTCCAGTCGCTCAAGGAGATCACGCTGCGCGACAAGGCGCAGGAGGTCGAGGACGTCGTGCTCTCGGTGCGCCGGCGCGCATCGCAGTCGCGCGCCGACCAGACCTTCCTCGGCTCGGTCCCCCGCTACGTGCTCGAGATCGCCCTCGTGGGCGGCCTCGCGATCGCCGCCGGCATCGGCTACGCGCAGAACGGCATGCCCGGCGCGCTCACCTCGCTCGCCCTGTTCGGGGTGGCCGGCTTCCGCCTCGTGCCCTCCCTCACCCGCTTCCAGACGATCATGGGCCAGACGGGCGCGAACATGCCCTACGCCGAGCGCGTGCTCGAGGAGATCCGCACCGGCCGCGCCCACCGCGCCGCCCACACCGAGACCCTGAGCGGCACCGAGCTCGCGGGCGAGACCCACGAGCTCGTGCTCGACGGGGTCTCCTTCACCTACCCGGGCTCCGAGGCCGCCGCCGTGCGCGACATCTCGCTCACCCTGCCGTTCGGCTCGACCCTCGCGCTCGTGGGCGAGTCCGGCTCGGGCAAGTCGACGCTCGTGGACATCATGCTGGGCCTGCTCACGCCGTCCTCGGGCACCCTCTACGTCGACGGCGTCCCCCTGCCCCAGTGCATCCGGGCGTGGCGGCGCCGGGTCGGCTACGTGCCCCAGCAGGTCGCCCTGTTCGACTCCTCGGTCGCACACAACGTCGCCCTCACGTGGGAGGACGCGAACATCGACGAGGAGCGGGTGCGCGATGCGCTGCGACGGGCCCAGCTGCTCGACGTGATCGAGTCGCGGCCCGACGGCATCTGGGGCACGGTCGGCGAGGGCGGCATGGCCCTGTCCGGCGGGCAGCGCCAGCGCCTCGGCATCGCCCGGGCGCTCTACGACTCCCCGAGCGTGCTGTTCATGGACGAGGCCACGAGCGCGCTCGACACCTCGACCGAGGCCGCCGTGACCGACGCCGTCAAGGAGCTCGCCGGGCAGGTGACCGTCGTGGTCGTGGCCCACCGCCTGGCCACGATCCGCCACAGCGACCAGGTGTGCTTCCTGCGCGACGCCGAGCTCGTCGCGCACGGCACCTTCGACGAGGTCGTCGAGCAGGCCCCCGACTTCGCGCGGCAGGCGGCCCTGGCCGGGCTGCTCGACGAGACCGCGTCCCCCGACCCCCGCGAGGCGGACCCCCTCGCCGACGCCCTGACCGACCAGCGGACGGAGATCCTGTGACGACCCTGCCCTCCGGTGCCGACGGGCCCGCTCCGCTGCGGACCGCCGACGGGCGCCCCCCGCGCGTGGCCGTGCTCGTCTACAACGACTGCCACAACGACGCCCGCGTGCTCAAGGAGTGCGCGTCGCTGCGCGCGGCGGGGGCCGAGGTCCGGATCATCGCTGTCGCGCGCGACCTGGCGGGCTACGGCCCGGGCCTCACGCACGTCGGCGACGGGATCGAGCTGTCGCGTCAGCGCGAGTTCTCGCTGCGCACCTACGCGCCCGCGCTCGCACCGCTCACGGCGCGTGTCGCCGCGGCCGGCCGCCGCGCCCCTGCCCCCGGCATCGCCACGGCTGCACCCACCGTGGCACCGGCCGTCGTGCCCGACGCCGGCCGGACCGCGTCCCGGCGGCCCGCGGTCCGGCTGCCCGCGGCCCGGCTGCGGAGCGCCCTCGTGCGCCGCGCCGCCGACCTCGGCGACCGCGCCTTCCGCTCCCTCGCGCTGGGCCACTACTGGGTGCTCGCGGTCCTCGACGCCGTGGCCTGGCGCCCCGACGTGGTGCACGCCAACGACGGCAACACGCTCGCACCGGCGCTCGCCGTCCGCGCCCTGACGGGCGCGAGCATCGTCTACGACGCCCACGAGCTGTGGACGCGGCGCAACGTGCGCGGCGACCGCTGGCTCGCCCCGCACGTCGAGGCCGCGATCGAGCGCCTCGGCGTGGCGCGCGCCGCGGGCGTCATCAGCGTCTCCCCCTCGATCGTGCGCTGGCTCGAGAGCCGCTACGCCCTGCCCGTCGCCCCGACGCTCGTGCGCAACGTCCCGCCGGCCGCCGCGCCCCCGCGCCCCGAGGACGGCCGGCTGCGCGAGCTCGCCGGACTCGCCCCGGACGACCGGGTGATCGCGTACGGGGGCCGCATCACCACCTCGCGCGGCCTCGAGGAGACGCTCGACGCGCTCGCCCTGCTGCCCGAGGACGTGCACCTGGTCATGCTCGGCTACGGCGAGGAGACCTACCTGCGCACCCTCGGCGAGCGCGCGGACGCCCTCGGCGTCGCCGCACGCGTGCACCGGGTCGGGCCCGTGGCCCCCGACGAGGTGTCGACCGCGCTCGCCGACGGCGACGTCTCCGTCGTGCACGTGCGCCCCACGTGCCTCTCGTACGAGTACTCGCTGCCCAACAAGCTGTTCGAGTCGATCCGGGCGGGCCTGCCGGTCGCCGCCGCGGACCTCCCCGACATCCGCGAGGTCGTGACCTCGCTCGGCGTCGGCCGCGTGTTCGAGGAGGACGAGCCCGCCGACCTCGCCGCGACCCTCTCGTCCCTGCTCGAGAGCCCCGAGGCCTACCGCGACCACGCGCACGCCGCGGCGCCCGGCCTCGTCTGGGAGCACGAGGCCGACCAGCTGCTCGCGCTGTACCGGCGCGTCCTCGACCCCGCGGAGGGCGCCCGATGACCGCCGCGCCCTCCCCCGGCGGCGCCCCGCGCCCGCGTCTGCTGATCCTGTCGTTCTCGCCGATCGTGGGCGATGCCCGCGTGCTCAAGCAGGTGCGCCTGTTCGCGCCCGACTACGACGTCACGACGTGCGGCTACGGGCCCGCCCCCGAGGGCGTGGTCGATCACGTGCGCATCCCCGACGAGCTGCTCAACTGGCGCCTCTCGCGCCCCCTGCTGATCCTGCGGCGCTTCCGCGCCGCCCAGGAGCGCCAGGAGGTCGTGCGCTGGGCCCGCGAGCGCCTCGCGGGCCGCCGCTTCGACGTCGTGCTCGCCGACGACGCCGAGACGGTGCCGCTGGCCCTGTCGCTGCACCCCGACGGCGGCGTGCACGCCGACCTGCACGAGTACGCGCCGCGGCAGAAGGAGGGGGTGCCGCGCTGGCGCCTGTTCGTGGCGCCGTACGTGCGCTGGCTGTGCCGGCGCTACGTCACGCGCGCCGACTCGGTGACGACGGTCGCCGAGGGCCTCGCCGCGGAGTACCGGCGCGAGTTCGGCCTCGACGTGCACGTCGTCACCAACGCGACGCCCTACCGCGACGCCGCCCCGCGCGCGGTGCACGATCCGATCCGGCTGGTCCACTCCGGAGCGGCCCTGCCCGACCGGCACCTCGAGCGCACGATCGACGCGATGGGGATCGTCACGGGGCCCCTCACGCTCGACCTGTACCTCACGCGCAACGACCCCGCCTACATCGAGCGGCTGCGCGAGCGCGCCCGCACGGTCGCCGGGGACCGGGTGCGGGTGCTCGACCCGGTGCCCTACGCCGAGCTGCTCGACGTGCTCGCCGACTACGACGTGGGCGTCTTCTCGATCCCGCCGGTGTCGTTCAACTACGCCCACACCCTGCCCAACAAGCTGTTCGACTTCGTCCAGGCGCGCCTGGCCGTGGTCGTCTCCCCCTCGCCCGAGATGGCCGCGGTGGTCCGCGCGCACGACCTCGGGCTCGTGACCGACGACTTCGAGGCACCCTCGCTCGCGAGGGCCCTCGACGCGCTCACCCCCGAGGACGTCGCACGCTGGGCCGCCCACGCCGACGCGGCCGCCCGGGAGCTGTCGGCCGAGAACCAGGTGCGCGGCTGGGCCGAGCCGGTCGACCGCCTCGCCCGCCGCGCCGGCGTGCCCCCGCGGCGCGGCGCCGCCCCGAGACAGGAGAGACCGTGAGGGTCACCGCCGTCACCACCTGGTTCCCCACCACCCGGGCGCCCGCACGCGGCTCCTTCGTGGTGCGCGACGTGCACGCGATCGCCGCCCTGCCCGAGGTCGACGAGGTGCGCCTGGTCCATCTCGTGCCGCCCGCCGACGACGACGGCACGCGCCGCCTCGTGCACGAGGGCATCGAGGTGCTGCGCATCCCGATGACGGTCTCGGACCCCCGGTCCATCGCACGGGCCGCCCGCGCGCTGCGCACCGCCGTGGCCGGCGCCGACGTCGTGCACACGATGGCGCTCTCGTCGGTGCTGCCCTTCGTGCTGCGCCACCCCTGTGCCGCCTGGATCCACACCGAGCACTGGTCGGCGTTGACCACGCCCGCGAGCCTGAGCGGCCCCGCGCGCGCCGCCCTGCCCGCCCTCGTGCGCCTGCTGCGCCGCCCCGACACGGTCACGGCCGTGTGCGAGCTGCTCGCCCGGCCGATCCGCGCGGTGCGCGGCGCGGCCCCCACCACGGTCGTGCCGTGCATCGTCGAGCCGGGGCCGCTCACGACGCGCCGCGACCGGGCCGACGGCACGCTGCGGCTCGTCTCGACGGGCGGCCTCATCGAGCGCAAGGACCCGCTCGTGGCCGTCGCGACCGTCGCCGAGCTCGTCGCCCGCGGCGTCGACGTCCGCCTCACCTGGCTCGGCGACGGCCCGCTGCGCGAGGCGACGCTCGAGCGGGCCCGCGCCCTCGGCGTCGACGACCGGGTGGAGCTGCCCGGCAACGTCGACGGCGAGCGGGTGCGCGCCGAGCTCGGCGGCGCCGACCTGTTCTTCGGCCCCACCCGGGCCGACAACTTCTTCGTCTCGGCGGCCGAGGCCCTCGTCGCGGGACGTCCCGTCGTGCTCGGCGCCACGGGCGGCCAGGGCGAGTACGTGCGCGCGAGCGTGGGACGCCTCGTCGACGTGCAGGACCCCGTGGCCTACGCGGACGCGATCATGGACCTCGACGCCGCCACGCGCGACCTCGACGCCGCGCAGATCGCGGCGACCATCGGACACGCCTTCTCCTCGGCCACCGTCGGGCGACGCTACGGCGAGGTCTACGCCGCCGCGCTGCAGCGCGCGCCCCGGGCCGGCGGGCGCTCGGCAGCCGTCGCCGAGGGGGCCGTCGGCGAGGGCCGGGTCGAGGTCGTGATCGCCTGCCACAGCGTCGAGCGTCCCCTCGCCCGGGCCGTCGCCTCCGTCCTCGAGGGCAACGGCGACGTCGCCGACCTCACCGTCGTCGCCCACAACATCGAGCCCGAGGCGCTGCGGGCGCAGCTGGCGCCGGAGCACCGCGACGCCGTCCGCTTCCTGCACCACCGCGACGCGCACCGCTCGGCCTCCGGTCCCTTCAACGCCGGGCTGGCCGCGAGCCGTCACCGCCTGGTGTCGATCCTCGGCTCGGACGACCGGCTCGAGCCGGGTGCCGTCGCGAGCTGGCTCGCCGTGCGCGAGCGCACGGGCGCCGAGCTCGTCCTGACCCGTCTCGCGCTCGGCCGGCCCGGGGCGATCGTGCCCACGCCGCCGGTGCGCCCCTGGCGACGCGGGCGCACCGACCTCGTGCGCGACCGCCTCGCCTACCGCTCGGCGCCGCTCGGGCTGATGGACCGCGTGGCCCTCGACCGTCTCGGGCTGCGCCTCGTCGAGGGCGCGGGGGTCGGCGGCGACGTCGCCTTCGTGACCCGGCTGTGCGCCGAGGCCTCGACCGCCTACGACGCGGGCGGCCCGCCGTACGTGATCGGCGAGGACGCGGGCGACCGCGTGACCTACGAGGTGCGGCCGATCGACGAGCAGATCGGCTTCGTGCCGCCCCTGCTCGAGGCCGCCTGGTTCGCGCGCCTGCGCCCCGCGGCCCGCCGCGCGATCGCCGTGAAGATCCTGCGCATCCACGTCTTCGGCGCCGTCCACTACCGGCCCGATCCGGCGTGGTGGAGCGCCGATCAGCGGACCGCGCTCGCCGCCCACTGCTCGGCGCTGCTCGAGGCCGCCCCCGGCTGCGAGGCGCCGCTGTCGCGCGCCGAGCGCTCCCTGCTCGACGCGTGCCTCGATCCGACCGTCGACGCGGAGGTGCTCATCGCCCGCTCGGTCGCGCGGCGCCGCCACGGCCGGCCGTCGACCCTCGTGCCCCGTGCGCTCGGCCACGCGCTTGACCGGGAGGCTCCGCTGCGGTTCATGGGCGCCTCGCTCGCGACCCGGCTGCGCCGCCGCTGAGGCGCGCTCTCAGCAGGGCAGGACGAGGCGGTAGAGCACGTAGTCGCCCGAGCGGTCGACGACCCGCAGGTCGCCGGCGGGCATGGTCCGCAGGCCCTGCCACAGCAGGTTCTCCTCGGGCGTGCCGAAGTAGTCGCCGTCGCGCGCCGACTCGTCGCGGTACAGGTAGGCGACGTGGAGGTCGGTGAGCGACGTGCACACCTTGGCGTCCTCCCGGTACTCGTCCCCGTAGCGCGCGACCCGGCGCCCGTCGAGGGTCTGCGGGCCCGCGAGCGAGGGGTAGACGACCTCGACCCCGCCGAGCGACCAGAACAGCGGGGTGCCGTCCCGGGGGTCGCCGAGCACGACCGCGCCCGGCGGCAGCTCGGCGGCGGCGCGCTCGATGAAGGCCCGCTCGGGGGCCGTCACGTAGGGCTGGAGGTGCAGCCCCCAGGCGCCGTAGGCGAGCGATCCGACGAGCCGCACGCGCGTGGGCACCGCGGCGCCGATCACGGTCACGACCACGAGCACGGCCGCGACGATCGCGATCAGGCGCCGCGAGGTCCGCTCCGACATGCCGCCCGTGCGCCCGTGGGGGCGCCACAGCAGGCCGCCGCACGCGAGCACCATGACCGACATCGCGAACAGGGGCGCGATGCGCTCGCGCGCGCCGTACCACGGGGCCGACAGCGCCCGGAGGGCCGGCACGTGGGACTGGGTGGCATAGGTCAGCACGACCGCGATCACCGCGCACACGAGCGCGACCAGCAGCGCGCGGCTGCGCAGGAGCACCGCGCGGACGGCCCCCACTGCCGCGAGCGCGAGCAGCGGCAGCATGAACAGCGGCTCGTACGGCAGGGCCCGCACGCGCGGACGGTCGCCCAACAGCACGAGCAGCGGGGTCAGGGCGTTGGTCGGCTCCTGGTGGGTGAGCTCGGCCATCGGCGCGAGATGGGCGATGACGACGCGCACCACCCCGAAGCCGCCGACCAGCAGCGCCGCGAGGGCCGCGGCCCCCAGCACGCGCCGGCCGCGGGTCTCGAGCAGCGCGAGCGCGGCGATCAGGGCGATCGCCCCCATCACGACGGCGAGGGTGATGAGGATGCTGGGGTGCACCGAGGCGGTGCCGCAGATGACGAGCGCGGCCGCCCCGCGGCGCCGCAGCCCCACCTCGCCGCGGTGCAGCAGCTCGGCGAGCGCCCCGACCGCGGCGGGCAGGAGCGCGACGGCGAAGGCGAAGGGCCACAGGCCGAACACGAGCGCGGTCGCCGGCAGGCTCAGGAACAGGGCGCTCGAGCACGTGATGGCGGCGATCGCGAGCGCGCGCGGGAGGGGGTCGCGGCGGCGCGGCACGACCGTGTGCAGGAGGGCCGCGGTGCTCGGCGCGACGAGGCCGAGAGTGACGAGCACGGCCGCATTGGCGGCCGTGATCACGTCGCCGGGCAGGAGGGAGGCGACCATGTGCCACGTGGTCGGGTAGTAGGCCTGCGCACCGCCGTACATGGGCGCGAGCGCCGTGAGCGGGAAGGCGTCGCCGTCGGCGCGGATGAAGGCGAGAGCGGAGTAGTGGAAGAACGCGTCGTACGAGCCGTTGAGGGTGTCGATGCCTCCCATGCCAGCGAGGGCGGGCACGACAACCGCGGCCGATCCCGCGAGCGCGCCGAGCGGCAGCACGGCGGCGGCGATCCGTGCGCGGCGCCGGCGGCGCCGGCGCGCCTCGTCGAGGGCGTGCGGGTCCGCGGGGTCGATGTCGGGGTCGACGGCCCGGGCGACCACGTCACGCGCGCCGGGGCGCCCGTCGGGGCGGCGACCGGCCCGGCGGGGCCGGGACGTGCGGGCGCGGTGGGCCAGGCGGCCCGAGAGCAGGGCGCCCGCGCCGAGCGCGAGCACCATGATCGCGAGCACGAGCAGCACGGCCCCGAGCCGCCAGGGGATGCCGAGGGCGGACAGCACCGCGGAGGCCACCAGGAGCATGAGGCAGCTGACGGGCGGGGCGTAGCCGATCACGAAGGGGCTGCGGGCCCGCACGATGAGCAGGGAGGCCAGGCCCGGCAGCACGACCAGGCAGGCCGCGAGCAGGAGGGGGACGACGGCGTCCAAGCGCTCTCCTCCCTCCGGGCGGCCGCGCGGCGCGGTCGGTCAGCGCGCGGCCGTGGCACGCACGACGCGCAGGAACTCCTCGATGACCCGTCCCGGGTCACGATCGGCCAGGATACGTTCCCGGGCCTCGCGACCCGCGGACGTCCGCGCCGCGGGATCGGCGAGCGCCCGGATCCGGGCGACGGCCTCCTCGCGATCGGCGACGACCCAGGGGCCCGGGTACACGCTCGCCGCGCCGCCGTAGGCGACGTCGTCGGGCCAGTCGCGCACGACGGGCACGCACGCCGCGGCGGCGGCCTCGGCGACGAGCTCGTGGCTGCCCTCCGAGCGCGAGGTCGACAGCACGAAGCCGGCTCGCGCGAGCACGGCGTCCATGTCGTCGCGCTGGCCGAGCGGGACGACCGCGTCCCCGAGGGCCGCGACCCGCTCCCGCAGGGCCCGCGCGGCCCGGACGGCGTCGTCGGTGCCGGTCGTCCCGGGGGGCGGTCCCAGGAGCAGCAGGCGCCAGCTCGGGTCGTCGGCGTGCAGGGCCTCGAGCACGTCGAGGGCGAAGCCCGCGTCCTTGCGGGGGCGGGCCCAGCCGTCGTGCACGAGCACGCGCTCGGCCCCTGCCTCCTTGGCCGCGGCGAAGCGGTCGAGGTCGCCCACGTTGGGCACGAGGTGCACGCGGTCCTCGGCGAGCCCGAGCTGGTGGCGGACCCGGCGGGCGATGTGGCCCGCGATGAAGATCCAGTCGTCGACGCGCGCGGTGTCCACGAGATGGATGTAGGGCGTGTCGAGCTCGTAGCGGTGCACGCGGGTGAGCAGCGGGACGCCGTGCGCGGCCGCGCCCACGCCCTCGAGCAGCGACATGTAGGCGAGCGTGCGGTGGCCCCATTCGACGAGCACCGCGTCGCACGCGGCGAGGGCCTCGGCCAGCGCGGGCGGCGGGGCCAGGCGCCGTCCGTCGCGCGCGGCGCGCAGCCGGGCGGCCGTGAGCGGTCCCTCGCGCAGCGTCGCGGCGAGGTCCAGGTCCTCGAGGTCGAGCACCTGGACGGTGACGTCGTCGCGCGCGCGCAGCGGCACGAGGACCCGCTCGATGAAGGTCAGGTTGCGGTAGGCGACGACGAGCAGGCGCAGCGGCCCGTCGTGCCCGGCGGCCGGCTCCGACGACGAGGACAGGGCCGGCGGGGGCGGGGCCGGCAGCGGGAGCGGGAGGGGCCCGTGCAGGAGGCGCCCCGTGACGCTGCGACGGAACGGGGCGACGACGGCGTCGTCGGTCGCGGGAGCGTGCCGGGGGGCGAGGGCGGCGAGACGGGCCGGGGCGAAGGCGAGCAGCTGCGCCTTGGTCGCGAGGTCCGCGGCCACCTCCAGGTCGCCGCCGTCGAGCGCCCGGTCGGCCTCGGCGAGCAGCCGGTCGATCGTGCGCTCGGTCCGCGCCGAGGCGGGGCCCGTGCCGAGCGCGGCCCGCTCGGCGACGAACGCGGCCGCGGCGCCCCGCGCACCGGGCAGGTGCCGCAGTGCGGGGGCGAGGCGCCGCACGAGGCTCACCGGGCGTCGCGCTCCTCGATCTCGACGACGCGGCCGTCGCGGGCCGAGGCGAGGACCGCCTCGACCGTGCGCACGGTGTGCAGGCCCTCCCGCATGGTCACGATGTTCGAGGCGTCGCCGCGCACGGCGTCGCGGAACGCCTCGTGCTCGGTGCGCAGCGGCTCGGTGCGGGTGAGGGCGTAGCGGACCATGTCGCCCTCGGACACGCCGCGGAACGAGGCCATGGACTCCCACACGTTGGTGGGGGCGTCGGCGTTGGCGAAGAAGGTCAGGTCGGCCGTGAGGGTGTCCCCGACCAGGGAGCCCTTCTCGCCCGTGACGACGGTGACGCGCTCCTTGAAGGGCGACAGCCAGTTGACGAGGTGGTTGGTGATCGTGCCGTCGCGCAGGCGGCCGGTCGCCGAGACCATGTCCTCGGACTCGCGCCCGCTGCGGCGGGTGGAGAACGCCGCGACCGACTCGTACGGGCTCTGGGCGACCCATGCGGTGAGGTCGAGGTCGTGGGTCGCGAGGTCCTTGACCACGCCGACGTCGGCGATGCGGGCGGGGAAGCCGCCCTGGCGCCGTGTCGTGATCTGGTAGATCTCGCCGAGCTGGCCGTCCCCGATGCGGGAGCGCATGGCCTGCAGGGCGGGGTTGTAGCGCTCGATGTAGCCGACGGCCCCGACCAGACCGGCCCGCTCGAAGGCGCCCGCGATCTCCTCGGCCTCGGCGATGTCGAAGGCGAGCGGCTTCTCGACGAGGCAGTGCACGCCCGCCTCGGCGAAGGTGAGCGCGACGTCGCGGTGGAAGGCGGTGGGCACCGCGACCACGGCGTAGTCGATGCCCGCGGCGATGAGCGCTTCCGCGTCGGGCAGGATCTCCTTGCCCGGGGCGGCGCCGTGCGGGTCGCCCTGCGGGTCGGCGACGGCGACGAGCTCGACGTCCGGGAGGGCCGCGAGGTTGCGGGCGTGGTGGCGGCCCATCATGCCCAGGCCGATGAGGCCTGCGCGCAGCGGCGCGCTCATGCTCCCGCCTTCGCGACGGTGTTGACGGCCTCGACGATGCGCTCGCGGTCGGTCTCCGTGAGGCTCGGGTGCACCGGCAGCGCCAGCACCTCGCGGGCGAGGGTCTCGGTCACCGGCAGGTCGAGGTCGAGCCCGTAGGAGGGCAGGCGGTGCACGGGCGTCGGGTAGTAGACGCCGCAGCCCACCTTGTGCTCCTCGCGCAGGGCGGCGGCGAAGGCGTCGCGCTCGGCGGCCGTCGCGCCCTCGACGCGGATCGTGTACTGGTGGTAGACGTGCGTCGCGTCGGCGCGCACCATGGGCGTGACGACGCCGCGCAGGTTCACGTCGAAGAAGGCGGCGTTGGCCTGGCGCTGCGCGGTCCAGCCCGCGAGCTTGGTGAGCTGGACGCGGCCGATCGCGGCGTGGATGTCGGTCATGCGGTTGTTGAAGCCGGCGACCTCGTTGGCGTACTGGACCTCCATGCCCTGGTTGCGCAGGAGCCGCACGCGGCGGGCGAGCTCGTGGTCCTCGCACGCGACCATGCCGCCCTCGCCCGAGGTCATGTTCTTGGTCGGGTACAGCGAGAACATGCCGAAGACGCCGAACGTGCCGACCTGGCGCCCCTGCCACGTGGCGCCGTGCGCCTGGGCGGCGTCCTCGGCGATCCACAGGCCGTGCCGCTCGGCGATCGCGACGATCGCGTCCATGGGGGCGGGGTGGCCGTACAGGTGCACGGGCTGGATCCCGACGGTGCGCTCGGTGATCGCGGCCTCGAGCGCCGCGGGGTCCATGCAGAACGTCTCGGGGTCGACGTCCACGAACACCGGGGTCGCGCCCGAGACGGCGACGGCGTTGGCGGTCGCCGCGAACGTGAAGGAGGGGACGATGACCTCGTCGCCCGGCCGGAGCCCGGCGGCGAGCATGCCCAGGTGCTGACCCGAGGTGCCGGAGTTCACGGCCACGCACTCGCGGGAGCCCGCGAGCTCGGCCGAGAACTCCTGCTCGAAGGCGGCGACCTCGGGGCCCTGGGCCACCATGCCCGAGCGCAGCACGCGGTCGACGGCCTCCCGCTCCTCGTCGCCGATCAGCGGCCTGGCCGCGGGGATCATCGCGTCGTCGTTCATGCGTCCTCTCCAGGAGTGTCGTTCAGGGGGCCTGCAGTCCTGCGGTCGGCGTGGCGGTCCGAGCCACGCCCCGTGAGGCGCTCGACGAGGGCCGAGGCGGCCGCACGCGGGGAGCTCGGGGCGGGCGCGTCGCCGTGGTCGGCGCCCTCCTCGGGCGTCTCCTCCGCGCCGCGGGTGGTGGCGCCGGTGGCCTCGGTGGCCCGGCGCAGGCCGCCCGTGGTCTCGTCGGGCACGTACCAGTCGCCGGTGGCGGGGCACACCCATGCGTCGGTGCCGTCGGAGGCGGGCTCGAGCGGCTCGCCGGCGCGGCCGACCCAGGCGATGCGGCGGGCGGGCACGCCAGCGACGAGGGCGTGGGGCGGCACGTCCCGGATCACGGTCGAGCCGGCGGCCACGAGGGCCCACGCGCCGATCGTCACGGGCGCGACGCACACGGCGCGGGCGCCGATCGAGGCGCCCTCCTGGCAGGTCACGCCGACGGGCTCCCAGTCGTGGGCCGACTTCGGGGTGAGGTCGGGGTTGACGGCGCGCGGGTAGTGGTCGTTGGTGAACACGGCGGCGGGGCCGACGAACACGCCGTCGGCGAGCTGCGCGGGCTCGTAGACGAGGGCGTAGTTCTGGACCTTGCAGGCGTCGCCCATGTGTACGCCGCTGCCGATGTAGGCGCCGCGGCCCACGATGCAGTCGCGTCCGAGGACGGCGCCCTCGCGCACCTGCGCGAGGTGCCAGACGGCGCTGCCCTCGCCGATGGTCGCGTCGTCGGAGACGTCGGCGCCGGGCGCGACGCGGTAGGCGGCGGACGGCGGCGTGGGGGCCTCGCCCCGGGGGGGATCGTCGTGCATGGTGACGAGCCTATCGGCCGTGCCGGACGCTCACAGGGACGATCGCAACGACTCGCCCTTGCGGATCGCGCCCGCCCGCAGGTCCCCCTGGAAGCGCACCATCTGCTCGCGCAGGGCCAGGGAGTCCTCGTCGGTGCCGGCGGCGAGGATGCGCGCGGCGAGGAGCCCCGCGTTGCGGGCGCCGCCGACGGAGACGGTCGCGACCGGCACCCCGGACGGCATCTGCACGATGGACAGCAGGGAGTCCATGCCGTCGAGGTGGCGCAGCGGGACGGGCACCCCGATCACGGGCAGCGGGGTCACGGCCGCGAGCATGCCGGGCAGGTGGGCCGCGCCGCCGGCGCCCGCGATGATCACACGGATGCCGCGGCCGGCGGCCTCGCGACCCCAGCGGATCATGTCCTCGGGCATGCGGTGGGCCGAGACCACGTCGATCTCGAGCCCGATGCCGAAGTCGGCGAGCACGTCGGCGGCCTCGCGCATCACGGAGAAGTCGGAGTCCGAGCCCATCACGATGCCCACGGCGGGGGCGGTCGACGGGTCGCGGGGGTCGGTCACGGTCATGCGGTCTCCTCGGTCGGGGCGGGGGCGTCGGGGGGTGATGCCGTCGACGATGAGGCGCTCGGCACGGCGGGCCCTGCCGCGCACCTCGTCGAGGTCGGCGCCGGTCACGGTCACGTGCCCGACCTTGCGGCCGGCCCGCACGGACTTGCCGTACAGGTGGACCTTCACGCCGGGGTCGAGGGCCATGGCCTCCGCGGCGCCGGCGGCGAGGTCCTCGCGCGCGCCGCCGAGCAGGTTGACCATGACGGCCCACGGGGCCAGCGGCGAGGGGTCGCCGAGCGGGAGGTCGGCGACGGCGCGCAGATGCTGCTCGAACTGGCCGGTCACGGCGCCGTCCATGCCCCAGTGCCCGGTGTTGTGGGGGCGCATGGCGAGCTCGTTGACCAGCACGGCGCCGTCGGCGGTCTCGAACAGCTCGACGGCGAGCATGCCGACCACGTCGAGGTCGGCGGCGATGTCCAGGGCCAGGCGCTGGATCTCCCGCTGACGGTCCGCGTCGAGCCCGGGGGCCGGCGCGATCACCTCGAAGCAGATCCCGTCGGCCTGGGTGGACTGCACGACGGGGTAGGCGACGGCCTCGCCGCCGGGGCGGCGCGCGACCTGCGCGGACAGCTCGCGCGTGAAGTCGACGAGCTCCTCGACGAGCAGGGTCCCCGAGCTCTCGAGCCAGTCCCGGGCCTGCTCGGCGCGCTCGATCACGCGCACGCCGTGGCCGTCGTAGCCGCCGCGCGGGGTCTTGACGACCGCGCGTCCGCCCGCCTCGGCCAGGGCACGGTCGAGCGAGGCGATGTCGGAGGCCTGCCACCAGCGGGGGCACGGATGGCCCAGCGCGGTCAGGCGCTCGCGCATGACGAGCTTGTCCTGGGCGTGGGCGAGGGCTGCGGCGCCCGGGCGCACGGCGGTCGCGCCGTCGGCCTCGATGCCGCGCAGGATCGGCTGGGGCACGTGCTCGTGGTCGAAGGTGAGGACGTCGCAGCTCGCGGCGAGGGCGCGCACGGCCTGCTCGTCGTCGTGGTGGCCGAGGCGGACGTCGGCGGCGACCGCGGCGGCGCTCTCGGCGGGGTCGGTCGCGAGCACGGCGAGCGGCAGATCGAGCTCGACGGCGGCGGGGATCATCATCCGGGCGAGCTGGCCGGCGCCGACGACGCCGATCCTCCCGGGGCGGGCGGTCTCAGGCACCCGGCCAGTCTAGGTGCAGTTGGTCCTGACGTCGCGCCGCCGGCCGCGGTCTCAGGGGCGGTGGTGCGGGCGCTCGGACCCGCCGGTGCGCCCGGAGCGGCCGCGGCGGCGCGGCATCACGCTCCCCTGCTCGGACGGGCGGGCGGGAGCGGCGTCCTCCGCGTCGTCGCCGTCGTCGCCCGGCGCGGAGATGAGGAACACCCCGAACACGGCCGGGCTCTCGGAGAGCAGCTCGAGGCGTCCGCCGTCGTCCTCGACGAGGGTGCGCGCGAGGGCGAGGCCGACGCCCGTCCCGGAGGACTTGGCGCCCGAGATGGAGCGCTCGAAGACGCGCTTGCCGAGGCGCGGGTCGATGCCCTCCCCCTCGTCGGACACCTCGATCACGGTCGAGCGCTCGTTGCGGCGCACCTTGACCTGGGTGCGCCCGCCGCCGTGGGCGAGGGAGTTCTCCACGAGGGTCGCGACGACCTGGGTGAGGGGGCCGATGGATCCCCACACGGCGGCGGTGCGCGGCACCTGGATGTTCAGCTCGCGCCCCGCGGCGCGGAAGGCGGGCGACCATTCCTCGCTCTGCTGGGTCAGCACGCTGCGCAGCTCGACCACGCCGGGGGTCCGGCGCTGGGAGGAGCGCGGGGCGTTGATGAGGTCGTGGACCACCGAGGTGAGGCGGTCGATCTGCTCGAGGGAGATGCGGGCCTCCTCGCGCACCCACTCCTCGGAGCTCGTCGCGAGGATCTCGTCGAGCCGCATCGAGAGCGCCGTCAGCGGGGTGCGCAGCTGGTGGGAGGCGTCCGAGGCGAGCGCGCTCTCGGCCTCGAGCCGCTCGTTGAGCAGGGCGCCGGAGTTGGCGAGCTGCTCGGCGACGGTGTCGATCTCGGGGATCCCGCTCGCCTCCCACGGGGCGCGCGTGCGGCCCGTGCCGAGCGCCTCCGCGCGCAGCGTCAGGCGTGCGAGCGGCGCGGAGATGCGCTGGGCCTGCCACAGCGCCACGGACACGCCGATCGACAGGGAGGCCAGGCTCGCGACGATGATGAGCACCCACGCGCTCGCGGTCTGGGAGCGCGCCTCCGACTGCGGGATCGCGACGGTGACGATGTCGGAGTGCAGGCCGGGCCCGGACGCGGTCGTGGCGTTGCGGCCCGCCGGGGCGCCCGCGGAGATGGGCTCCTGGCCGGGCATGGTGACGGTGACGCGGAAGCGCAGGTTGGTGTTGGCGGGAGAGGACACGATCGACTGCAGCATGGCCTCGTCGACCGGCTGGCCGCGGGAGATGCGCTGGTCGATCGTGGTGACCGTCTGCCGACGGATCTCCCAGGCCGTGTTGCTGAGGTCGCGCTGGACGATGCTCAGCCAGGACACCGCGAGCGGGATCCCGAGCATGAGCGTGGAGAGCAGGACCGTGATCAGGGTCGCCTGCAGGATCCGCTGGCGCACCGGTCAGCTCTCGGGACCGGTCTCGAACCGGAAGCCCACCCCTCGCACGGTGGTAATGCGACGGGGGCTGGTGGCGTCGTCCCCGAGCTTGCGGCGCAGCCACGAGATGTGCATGTCGAGGGTCTTGGTCGACCCCCACCACTCGGCCCCCCACACCTCACGCATGAGGTCGTCGCGGGTCACGACGCTGCCCGCCTCGCGGACGAGCACGGTCAGCAGGTCGTACTCCTTGGCCGAGAGGGACAGCTCCTCGCCGTCGACGTGGGCGCGGCGGGCGGAGACGTCGAGCTGGACGCCGTTGACGTCGAAGCTGTCCGAGGCCTCCCCGAGGCTCTGGCTGCGCCGCAGCAGGGCCCGGATGCGGGCCTGCAGCTCGCCCAGCCGGAAGGGCTTGGTGACGTAGTCGTCGGCGCCCGCGTCGAGGCCGACAACGGCGTCGACCTCGTCGGCGCGTGCCGTGAGGATGAGCACGGGAGCCTCGAGGCCGCCCTTGCGCAGGCGCCGGCACACCTCGAGGCCGTCGATGTCGGGCAACCCGAGATCGAGGATCACGAAGTCGACGGGGTCGCCGGTCGAGGCGAGCGCGAGGGCGTCCATGCCCCGCGAGGCGCGGGACACCTCGTAGCCGTCACGGCCCAGTGCACGGGAGAGGGGCTCGGCGATCGCGGAGTCGTCCTCGACGAGTAGTAGTCGTGTCACAGCGGCGATTGTACGAGGTCGTGCTCCGCGTGGCGGGGCCCGCGCGCTGCGAGGGGGATGAGAAGGGTGTGTGCGGGGTACGGCGGATGGGTACGCGGACGGGAGTCGCGGGCGGAAGTCGGGCCGCGTGTCGCCGGGGGCCGAGGTGCGGGCGGGAGAGGACCGTGCTGGCACCAGGCGCGGCGGCACGATCGTCGAGTCTGCACTTTCGGGTGGAATTCTCGAGGAATTCCACCCGACATGACGATCTCGATGCGCCGGGCGGGGTTCATAGCGCCGACAAGGGCGATGTCGATGAAGGGCGCGGCGCGGGAATGCCACACGGCGGGGCCTCGTGCACCGCCGATCTCGCGCCCCCGACTCCGACGCCACGCAGCGCCCGGGCAGGCGTCGTCGGCGCCGTGGCGAACGCGCCTTTGGCGGGGCGCTCCACGTCTCTGCCCCAACCGTCGGCGCGTCGGCGCGCGAGCACGACGGGGCATCCTCCAGGCACAGCGGAGCCCGTATCGCTGTCCAGTGACCCGGCGCCCATACCCGAGTGCCGTCATATGGCGTGGGCGAGAGCACCTGCCGTTCCGTTCCCGGTGCTCGCTTCCCCACCGCCGTGCGCACGACGTCCATCGCACCCGCGGCTGGTCGTCACAGCCCAGGCCGTTCGTCGCACCCGGCGGGACGTCGCGCACCGCGAGGATTCGTCGACCGACGGGCGGGCCAGCGGCACTGGCATCCGCACCGACTCCGACCTCGACCTCGACCTCGACCTCGACCTCGACCTCGACCTCGACCTCGACCTCGACCTCGACCTCGACCTCGACATAATCAAGTTCCCGCATTCCCTCCCCATGCAGAGTTGTCCACATTCTCGAAAAGGGCTCCGGGGTCGGGTCCCGTTTGTCAGACCCCCTCGGAAGAATAGGGGGCATGACGACGATGCGGGATCATTCGAGGGCCGAGGGTCCGGGGCGCGATGACCGCGCCCGGGCGCTGGGGGCGAATGGTTCTGCGCTGTCGCGGTCGGGAGGGGGTGACCTTCCGTTGGGTGGCAAAGGCGCGGGGTCGATGCCCGCCAAGGGAACGGCATCGACGCGCAATGACGGGTCGTTGCCCTCGGGAACCCGGCCGCTTTCAGGTGCTCCCGCTCCTGATGGCGACACCGCGGTCCCGGCTGGCGATGCCCTGTCAGATGTCCTGACCCAAGCGAAGACGCTCAGCCGTGATGGTGCGGCACGGGAGGTCGTGGCGTCGATCATCACCGGCGTTCTCGCGGCGGTCGAGGCTCCCGTGGCGATGCGGGATGCCCTGACCGACACTGAACCCGGCTCCGTCGCGGAGGCCCTGGGTGTGGTGGGGGTGATCGATCAGCTTCGCTCCACGCTCGCGGCTCTGGATGCGACGTGGCAGGTGATGGCCGCGACCCGGATCGCCGACGCCGACGCCGCACGGGGTGTTCCTGCGGCGGAGCAGGGCCGCGCGGCCGCGCAGGAGCTGAGCCTGGCACGCCGAGTCTCGCCGTCGGCGTCGTCGATGTCTCTGGCCGCGTCGCAGCGCCTGGTCACCCAGCTCCCCGGCACCTTCGCCCTGCTCGCCTCGGGGCGGGTCACCGAGCAGCAGGCCCGGGCGATCGCGGTCGCGCTCGATGACGTGGACCCTGATGTCGCCGAGTCCATCGATGAGGCCCTGACCGCGGACCCTGCACGCCTGAACGGTGTGGGCACACGCCGTCTAGGTGCCGAAGTCCGTGCTCTACGTGACGCGAGAGACCCGGATGATGCCCGGCACCGTGCCGCGCGGGCGGCGCGGGGACGCTGTGTGCGGACGCGCCTGCTGGAAGACCACATGGTCGCGGTGACCGCGACCGTGCGGGCCGTGGATGCCAGCGCGGTGATGAAAGCCCTTCGTCTCGAGGCCGAGGCCCGTCGTGCTCAGGGGTCGATCGATGGGGTCCGGGCGCTCGAGGCTGACGCCCTGGTCGACGCGATCACCGGCGGCGACAGGGCACTCGATCCCTCCGCTCCGGGCGAGTCACTGCTTGATGTCGAGTTCGAGGGGATTTCGCTGCCCGGTGGAGCGGCCGTGCTCGACACGGACGGACGCGGCGTGATGCTCGATGACACGCGCGATCTGGACGTTCCAGGCCCGGGCCACGGTGGCGACCAGGACCTCTCAGGCCCGTACAAGGTGCGTGCCCCTGACTTCCCCGGCCACAGCGACCGTTCGACGGATCGTTACCGTCGCCGCCGCATCACCATCGGCGTGGTCATCACCGACCGTGCACTCTTGGCCCCGGACGGGGGCGGAGAGCTCGCCCACCTGGAGGGCTACGGCCCCATCCCGGCCCACATCGTCACCGACACTCTTCGTGGGAGCCCGCCGGGGTACAAGAACAACCCGGGGTGGGACGAGCACCCCGACGCCACCACCAGCGCCGTCATGAGACGGCTCTACACACACCCCAGAACGGGTGAGCTGGTGGCCATGGACTCCCGCGCCCGGGCATTCCCCGCGCCGCTGGAGCAGATGGTCCGGTGGCGGGAGTCGACGTGTGCCAGTCCGTGGTGCAACGCCACCGTCCGCCACATCGACCACATCACCCCACACGCCTACGGTGGCGCCACCTCCTACGCGAACGCGCAGGGACTCTGCGTCCGCTGCAATCTGCTCAAGGACCACGCCGGCTGGACCGTCACCCCCACCCGCGATAGTGGCGGCACACCCGCCGTGACCTGGACCAGCCCTGGCGGCGCGAGCACCACCTGCCACCTCACGCCCCCCGGGCCCCGTGAGAACACCGACGATCCCTCAGATGTCGAGGCCAGGAGCCCCGAAGCCCACAGGACCAGCACCACGAGCGATCCCGCCGACCGTCCACCAGACTCCACCGCCACCAGCCCACTGCACACAGACGACGACTCCGACACCCAGGACCACCCGCCACCCGGACCCGATGCGTGAGGGACGGAAGGTCGTGAGGGACGAAAGGGACGGAGAGGTGGCGCCGCCCGTGCCCGATCAGCCGGCAGGGCACACCCGCCCGTCTCCTCGTCAGAGACTCAGTCGCCACTCCCCACAAGACTCACCCTCCAGCCCCGTGAGAGACCCACCGACAGCGCCTCTCAGAGCGTGAGCGACAACGGGACGGAGTTGCCCCGCCGCAGCTCGACGACCTCGACCGGGCCGATCCCGTGGAGATCGTGCACCTGGCTCTCGAGCGTCTCGAAGGAGCCGGGCAGCGCAGCGGAGACGGCCCGTGCGGTCGACGCGTCCACGATGACGCTCCCGGGCTGCGCCACTCCCTCGAGCCGGGCCGCCAGATTCACGGTCGGGCCGAACACGTCGCCGTACCGCGAGAACATGGGCCCCCATGCGAGACCGACGCGCACGTCGGGCAGGCCCGGCTCGGCCTCGATCGACTCCGAGAGGCTCAGCGCGATCTGGGCGCCGTCCTCGGGCGTGTCGGCCAGGAACATCACCTCGTCGCCGACGGTCTTGACGACGCGGCCGCCCCCGACCGAGACGATGTCGCGGCACACCGCCTCGAAGTCGCCGATCACATGCGCGAGCTCGGAGCCGCTCAGCGACTGGGCCAGCCGGGTGAACTGGACCAGATCGGCGAAGCCGACGGCCCGCTGGAGCGGGAACAGCTCGTCGGGCTCGTCGGCGCCGACGCTGTTGAGCACCTCGGTGCCGGCGCGCGCCGAGTACGAGGCGAGCTGGCGCCGGAACGCGTACATGGTCTGGTTCTCGAACACCTCGAGGAACTGCGGCATCACCTCGAGCATGCGCTGGCGCGCCTCGGCATCGGTCATGCCCCGAGACGACTTGGCCTCGTCGACGAGAGCCTCGGTGAGCCACATCGCCAGGCGTCCCATGTGGTACCCGAGGCCGCGCGAGAGGTTGGCGAACGTGCGCTCGGAGATCTCCCCGTTCTCGACGAGCGCGGCGAGGTCGCCGATCGCGTCGGCGTCGTCGTCAGTGAACACGACCGTGTCGCGGTCCACGGCCGTGAAGCCCATGGAGCGCCAGTAGACGGCCGTGAGGCGCTCGGGCACTCCCTGGTCATCCGCGAGGTCCCGACGCGAGTAGCGGCGCGGGCCCTGCAGGAGGACCTTCTCAAGCGCGCCGATCGCTCGGCGCACCTCGGCGAAGCGTCGGTTGAGCTCGCGCGCCGCCTCGAGATCGGCATCGGGTGCCGCCGTCCCCTCGACTCCGCCGCCCTCGCCGGGTGCTCCGCTGTCGGTCGTCACCGCGCCCCTTCCGTCAGTCCTCGTCCTGCCGTGTCCTGTCGTGCGCTGCGCCCTGCTCGTGCCCCGGCTCGCTCCGTCCCGTCTCACACCGCGTCGCGCGGTGAGGCGGCAGGCCGGACATGGTGGACGTCGCCCACGTCGACCGCGCGGGTGCTCCCTGACGAATCCTCGATCAGCAGGCGGCCCGCCGCGTCGATGCCGGCGGCCCGCCCCACGACGTCCTCCCGGTCTCCGATGCCGGTCACCCGCACCGCGAGACCCGTTGTGACACAGGTCTCACGATAGCGGTCCGCCTGGCCGCTGACCAGCGCGTCGCCCCCCGCGGCATCGAGAAGGGAGAGCTGCTCGGCGACGGCGTCCGCCACCCGTCGGGCGAGCTCGCGCGCGCCCTGCGGCGGCCGGCCGATCAGCTGCTCGAGGGTGACCGCGCCCTCGACCGGCCGGCCGTCGGCGTCGCGCACCTCGCCGGCCCGGTTGATCCCGATCCCGATCAGCAGGCGGCCGGCCGGATCAGCCTCGACCAGGATGCCCGCGAGCTTGCGCCCACGGGAGTCGTGCACATCGTTGGGCCATTTGAGCCCGATGCCTCCCTCTCCCCCGCGGCCGTGCGGCGTGAGGCCGGTCGACGCGGCGAGCGCATCGATCACGCCGAGCCCGGTCACGAGCGGGTACCACGTGCGGCGCTCGATCGGCGTCGTGGGCTTCCAGGCCACGGTCAGGGCGAGCCCCGCGCCGGGCGGCGTGGTCCAGGCGCGGCCCAGCCGACCGCGTCCCCCGCGCTGGTCGTCGGTCGCCACGGCGAGCGGAGCGCGCGCCGCGCCCGTGGCGAGCAGCTCCCGCGCGTCGTCCTGCGTCGAGCCGGTGCGCTCGCGCCACAGCAGGGTCGGCACGGGGGCGGAACGGTTCTCGGACATGCGCGGTGACCTCCTCCGACATCCAGGGCGCCCCGCCGGGCGGCAGGACCCCGGTAGCGTAGTATCCCGATGTTCGACCGCCGCCATCCCGGGCACGACCACGGGCGCGGAGATGAAGGAGATCTTTGGTGACCGACGCCCCGAGGCCCGTGAGCACGGCACAGCGACTTGAGGACCTGTCCGACCGGGAGCAGCGCGCTGTCGCCGCCGCCGGCGAGGTCGCAGTCGCGAAGCAGCATGCCCGCGGCAAGAAGACCGCCCGCGAGCGCATCGCGGACCTGCTCGACGAGGGCTCCTTCGTCGAGACCGACCGGTTCGTCCAGCACCAGTCCCATGCCTTCGGGATGGAGCAACGACGCCCGGAGGGCGACGGCATCGTCACCGGCTACGGCACCATCGACGGCCGCCAGGTGTGCGTCTACTCCCAAGACTTCACCGTGTTCGGCGGCTCCCTCGGCGAGGCGCACGGCCGCAAGATCCAGAAGATCCAGGACCTCGCGCTGTCCACGGGCGTGCCCATCATCGGGATCCTCGACGGCGGCGGCGCCCGCATCCAGGAGGGCGTGGCCTCGCTCGCCGCGTTCGCCGGCATGATGCGGCGCAACACCCGCGCCTCGGGCGTGATCCCCCAGATCTCCCTCGTGATGGGCCCCGCCGCGGGCGGCGCCGTCTACTCCCCCGCGCTCACCGACATGATCGTCATGGTCGAGAAGACGTCGCACATGTTCATCACGGGCCCCGACGTGATCCGCACGGTCACGGGCGAGGACGTCGGCTTCGAGGAGCTCGGCGGCGCACGCGCCCACTCGACCCGCTCGGGCGTCGCCCACTACATGGCACCCGACGAGGACGAGGCGATCGAGTACGTCAAGGACCTGCTGTCCTACCTGCCCGCCAACACGCTGACCCCCGCCCCGGCCTACCCGGCGGCGTTCGACGAGACCCCGACGCCGGAGGACACGGCGCTCGACCGCCTCATCCCCGACTCCCCCAACCAGCCCTACGACATGCTCGAGGTGCTGCGGGCGGTCCTCGACGACGGCGAGTTCCTCGAGATCCAGCCGCTGTTCGCGCAGAACATCGTCGTCGGCTTCGGCCGCGTCGAGGGCCACAGCGTGGGCATCATCGCCAACCAGCCCTCGCACTACGCAGGCACGCTCGACATCGACGCCTCCGAAAAGGCCGCGCGCTTCGTGCGCCTGTGCGACTCCTTCAACGTGCCCGTGCTGACCTTCGTGGACACCCCCGGCTTCCTGCCCGGCACCGACCAGGAGTTCGGCGGCATCATCCGTCGCGGCGCCAAGCTCCTGTACGCGTACGCCGAGGCCACGGTCCCGCTCGTCACCGTCATCACCCGCAAGGCCTACGGCGGCGCCTACATCGTGATGGGCTCGAAGGACCTCGGCGCCGACATCAACCTCGCCTGGCCCACCGCGCAGATCGCGGTGATGGGCGCCCAGGGTGCCGTCAACATCCTGCACCGCCAGCGGCTGCGCACGACCGCGGAGAACGGCGGCGACGTCGACGCCGAGCGCGCGACCCTACAGGCCGAGTACGAGGAGCGCTTCGCGACCCCGTACAGCGCCGCCGAGCGCGGCTGGATCGACGGCGTGATCCACCCGTCGGAGACCCGGACCCAGGTGGTGCGCGCCCTGCGCGCGCTGCGCACCAAGCGCGAGACGCTGCCCACCAAGAAGCACGGGAACATCCCGCTGTGACCGCCTCGACGGACGCCGCCCCGACGCCCTCCGCTCCGACGCCCTCCGCTCCGACGGCCCCCGCGGAGACGCCGCTGCCGCGCCCCGAGGTCAGGATCGTCACCGGGCACCTCTCGGACGCCGAGGTCACGGCCGTCGTGGCGGCGCTCGCGGCCGTCAACGCCGCGAGCCACGCCGAGGCGCACGAGCGCGCCCTCGCCCAGGGCTCCGCCGCCGAGAGCTGCGGCTGGGACGACGCCGTCCACCGTCTCCCGGGCATGCACGCCGCGCGTGCCCAGGCGACCGCGGCCGCCTGGCAGTTCTCGCACCGCTGAGCCCGCCGGGGCCGCGCCGGGATGTCGCCGCGGCCCCCTAGACTGCGCGTCATGCCCCAGACCAGCCGCACCCCCTCTGCCCTCGACGCGATCGCCGACGCCTACGTCGACGAGGTCGCACGCCTCGACCCCTTCGCCGCCACCTCGATCGGCGTGCCGGGTCACGAGCACGAGATCACGGACCTCTCGCCCGCCGGGTTCGACGAGCGCGCCGCCGCCGCCCGCTCCGTGCTCGCCTGTCTCGCCGAGGTGCCCGACGCCGACGACGTCGACGCCGTCACCCGTGCGGCCATGACCGAGCGGCTGGGCCTCGAGCTCGAGCTCGACGCGGCGCTCCTGTCGCGCGCCCAGGTCAACAACATCGCGTCCTCGCTCCAGACCCAGTCGGTCTTCGACATGATGGCGACCGACACGACCGAGGACTGGGAGGCGATCTGCGACCGGCTCGACCGGATGCCCGAGGCCATGCGCGCCTGGGCGGAGACCCTGCGCGAGGCCGCCGCGGCCGGCTACGTGTCGGCCCGCCGCCAGCTCGAGCTCGGCGCCGAGCAGGCCCGCGGCTACGCCGACCCCGCGGGAGGCTACTTCGCGACCCTCGGCGCGAAGGCTCCCACGGACGACGCCGTGCGCCGTCGCGTCACGGCGGGCGTCGAGGCGGCCTCGGCGGCCTACCGCGACATCGCCGACGTGCTCGAGAGCCTCGTGCCCCAGGCGCCCGTCGAGGACGCCGTCGGCCGGGACGCCTACCGTCTGAGCTCGCGCGTGTTCCTCGGCCAGGAGGTCGACCTCGACGAGACCTACGCGTGGGGCGTCGAGGAGCTGCGACGCATCATCGCCGAGCAGGAGCAGGTCGCCGCGCGCCTCAACGACCGCTACCGCACGGGGGCGGGGACCGACGTGGCCGCCGCCCGGGCCGCCCTCGACGCCGACGCCGCGCGCACCCTGCACGGCACGACCGCCCTGCAGGAGTGGATGCAGGCCACCGCGGACCGGGCCCTGGCCGATCTCGCGGGCACCCACTTCGACATCCCCGAGCAGATCCGCCGCCTCGAGTGCTGCATCGCGACGACCGGCTCGGGCGGGATCTACTACACCCCGCCGAGCGCCGACCTGAGCCGCCCGGGCCGCATGTGGTGGGACGTGCCGCGCGAGACCACGGAGTTCCACACCTGGTCGGAGACCACGACCGTGTACCACGAAGGCGTGCCCGGCCACCACCTGCAGTGCGGCATCCAGACCCTGCAGGCGAGCACCCTGAACCGCTGGCGCGCTCTCCTGTGCTGGGTCTCGGGCCACGGCGAGGGCTGGGCCCTGTACGCCGAGCGCCTCATGGAGCAGCTCGGCTACCTCGACGACGACGGCGACCGTCTCGGCATGCTCGACGCCCAGCGCATGCGGGCCGGGCGCGTGGTCCTCGACATCGGCCTGCACCTCGGGCTGCCCATGCCCGAGGGCGTGGTCGGCTCCGCGGGCGGGGCCTGGACGTACGAGAAGGCATGGGAGTTCATGACCCCGAACTGGGGCATGGCCCCCGCCGAGCAGCGCTTCGAGCTGCACCGCTATCTCGGCTGGCCGGGACAGGCGCCCTCCTACAAGCTGGGCCAGCGCCTGTGGGAGCAGCTGCGCGCGGAGCAGACGACGCCCGGGGACGAGGCCTCCGTGCGCGGCTTCCACCGCCGTGCCCTCGAGCTGGGCTCCCTGCCGCTGTCGGTCCTCACGGGAGCGCTCGCCCGATGAGCGCCGAGGACTTCGAGCCCCTGCTCCTGCTCGCCTCGGCCTCCGCCGGGCGGCGCGCGACGCTCGAGCGGGCGGGCATCGCCTTCACGGCCCGTCCCGCCGACCTCGACGAGGACGCCCTGCTCGCCGCGGCGGGCCCGCTCGCCCCCGCGGAGTCGGTGCTGCTGCTGGCCCGCGAGAAGGTGCAGGCCGTGCTCGCCGCGAGCGAGGGCGGCTACGTCGTCCTGGGCTGCGACTCGATGCTCGAGATCGACGGTCAGGTGGTCGGCAAGCCGCACACCCCCGAGCGCGCCCGCGAGCGCTGGCGCACGATGCGGGGACGCACGGCGACCCTGCACTCGGGGCACTGGCTGATCGACGACCGCGACGCCGAGGACGGCGGGACGGGCGCGACGCTCGGGGCGACCGCGAGCTGCGAGGTGACCTTCGCCGCGCTGGACGACGAGGAGATCGACGCCTACGTCGCGACCGGCGAGCCCCTGGGCGTCGCAGGCGCCTTCACCGTCGACGGCCTCGGCGGGCCCTTCGTGACCGCCGTCGCGGGCGACCCCCATGCCGTCGTGGGCCTGTCCCTGCCGCTCCTGCGCGAGCTGCTCGCCGAGATCGACGTGCCCGTGCACGTGCTGTGGCGCACGGATGTCGCCGCGGGCTGAGAGCCGCGCTCGCGGTATGCTCATCGACTGACCGGTGCCCTGGAAAGGAAATCCACCCCTATGGCCGCTCGCCCCTCTCCGCAGCGCTCGTTCTCGACGGTCCTCATCGCCAACCGCGGCGAGATCGCAGTCCGGATCGCCCGAGCCTGCCGGGACGCGGGCCTGCGCTCCGTGGCCGTGTACGCGGACCCGGATCGCAATGCCTTGCACACGACCGTCGCCGACGAGGCCTACGCCCTCGGCGGCGCGACCGCCGCGAACTCCTACCTCGTGGTCGACAAGCTGCTCGACATCGCCCAGCGCTCCGGCGCCGACGCCGTCCACCCCGGCTACGGCTTCCTCTCCGAGCGCGCCGACTTCGCGCAGGCCGTGATCGACGCGGGCCTCGTGTGGATCGGCCCGCCGCCCGCGGCGATCGAGGCCCTCGGCGACAAGGTCTCAGCGCGTCACATCGCCCAGAAGGTCGGCGCCCCGCTCGTGGCCGGCACCCAGGACCCCGTCGCCAGCAGTGACGAGGTGGTCGCCTTCGCGCGCGAGCACGGCCTGCCGATCGCCATCAAGGCGGCCTTCGGCGGCGGCGGCCGCGGCCTCAAGGTCGCCCGTGAGGAGTCCGAGGTCCGCGAGCTGTTCGACTCGGCGGTGCGCGAGGCCACGGCGGCTTTCGGCCGCGGCGAGTGCTTCGTCGAGCAGTACCTCGACTCGCCCCGCCACGTCGAGACCCAGTGCCTGGCCGACGCACACGGGCACGTGCAGGTCGTCTCGACCCGCGACTGCTCCCTCCAGCGCCGTCACCAGAAGCTCGTCGAGGAGGCGCCCGCGCCCTTCCTCACCGAGGCCCAGAACCGTCAGCTCGTGGAGTCCTCCAAGGCGCTCCTCAAGGAGGCCGGCTACATCGGCGCCGGCACGTGCGAGTTCCTCGTGGGGCTCGACGGCACCATCTCGTTCCTCGAGGTCAACACCCGCCTGCAGGTCGAGCACCCCGTCTCCGAGGAGGTCGCGGGCGTCGACCTCGTGCGCGAGCAGCTCCGGATCGCCGCGGGCGAGGAGATTTCCGAGCAGACCCCCACGCCGCGCGGCCACTCCTTCGAGTTCCGCATCAACGGCGAGGACGCCGGGCGCGGCTTCCTCCCCTCCCCCGGTCCCGTGCGTCGCTTCGACCCGCCGATGGGCCCGGGCGTGCGCGTCGACTCGGGTGTCCGGGCCGGCGACGAGGTGTCGGGGGCGTTCGACTCGATGCTCGCCAAGCTCGTGGTCACGGGCGCCTCGCGCACCGAGGCCCTCGAGCGCTCACGGCGTGCGCTCGAGGAGTTCACGATCGAGGGCATCCCGACCGTGCTGCCGTTCCACCGCCTCGTCGTCGAGGACCCGGCCTTCGCCCCCGAGGACCCGGCCGAGCCCTTCAGCATCCACACCCGCTGGATCGAGACGGAGTTCGGCGGCGACATCCCGCCGGCCCCTCTCGCGCACGCCCCCGAGGAGCCCGAGGATCGCGAGTCCGTGGTCCTCGAGGTCGACGGGCGCCGCGTCGAGGTGTCCCTGCCCGCCTCCCTGCGCGCCCCGCAGCCGGAGGTGCGCCACCGCCGCAAGCGCACCCACAAGCAGGCCGCCCAGGCCGCGGGCGGCGACGCCGTCGCGGCCCCCATGCAGGGCACGATCGTCAAGGTCATGGTCGAGGAGGGGCAGACCGTCGCCGACGGCGACCTCCTGCTCGTGCTCGAGGCCATGAAGATGGAGCAGCCCATCACGGCCCATCGCTCGGGCGTCGTGACCGGTCTGGACGCCGAGATCGGCGCGACCGTGTCGGCGGGCGCCGTGCTCTGCCAGATCGCGGACTGACCGCCCCCGCGCGACCTCGTGTGAGCCCTCGCCCCCGGATACCGGGGACGAGGGCTCACGTGTGCTGGGGCACGCGCCGCGCGACCTCGGCGAGGGAGCCGGAGACCGAGGGGTAGACCGTGAACGCGGCGGCGAGCTCGTCGGCCGTGAGGCGGTGGGTGACGGCGAGCGCGAGCGGATGGATGAGCTCGCTGGCCCGCGGGGACACCACGACCCCGCCGAGCACGGTCCCCGCCCCCGGGGCGACGACGATGCGCACGAACCCCTCCTCGATGCCCTGCATCTTGGCGCGCGGGTTCGTGGCGAGCGCCAGCAGACGGGTCTCGCCCGCGACCTCGCCGGCCTCGACCTCGGCCTCGCTCACGCCCACGCTCGCGATCTCCGGGGCCGTGAACACGGCCTGGGCCACCTGGCGCGTGAGCAGCGGGGCGACGGCGTCGCCGAGGGCGTGGTGCATCGCGATGCGGCCCTGCATCGCCGCGACCGAGGCGAGCGGGAGCACCCCCGTGCAGTCGCCCGCCGCGTAGATCCCGCCGACGTTCGTGCGCGAGACCCGGTCCACCTCCACGTGGCCCGAGGCGGTGCGGCGCACCCCCGCCTCGTCGAGGCCGAGCCCCTCGGTCGCGGGCACCGCGCCGACGGCCATGAGCACGTGGCTCGCGAGGATCTCCTCCCCGCTCGTGAGGACCACCCGCACCGTGTCGCCGTCGCGGACCACGCGGTCGGCCCGGCTGCGGGAGCGCACGACGACCCCGCGCCGTGCGAAGGCGCGCTCGAGCACGTCGGCGGCCTCCCGGTCGGTGCCCGGCAGCACCCGGTCGCGCGAGGACACGAGGGTCACACGGCAACCGAGCGCGCGGTAGGCGCTCGCGAACTCGGCTCCCGTGACACCGGAGCCGACCACCACGAGATGCTCGGGCAGGGCATCCAGCGAGTACAGCTGGGTCCAGGTCAGGACGCGCTCGCCGTCGACGGGCGCGCTCGGCAGCTCGCGCGGCCGGGCGCCCGTGGCCAGCAGGACCACGTCGGCCCGCAGGGACCGGGGGCCGTCCGCGCCCTGCACCTCCACCCCGTGCACCTCGACCCGGTCCGGGGCGGTGAGGCGCCCGTGCCCGCGGTGGACCGTGACGCCCGCCTCGGCGAGGGAGCGGGCGATGTCGGCGCTCTGGGCGGCGGCGAGCGCCCGCACCCGGGCGTTGACGGCGCCGAGGTCCGCACGCAGCGAGGGGTCCGTGTCGGGGTCGTCGCCGCGGGTCGTGCGCAGACCGAGATCGCCCGAGCCGCGGACCTGGTCGAGCACCTCGGCGGTCGCGATGAGGGTCTTGGAGGGCACCACGTCGGTGAGCACCGCCGCGCCGCCGATGCCGTCGGCGTCGACGAGGTGGACGTCGGCGCCGTGACGGGCCGCCACGAGGGCGGACTCGTAGCCGCCGGGGCCGCCGCCCACGATGACGACGGCGGGCGCGGCGGGGCTGCCGCGGCGGCGCGAGGGATCGGCGGGCAGGGAGAAGCTCGGATCGGTCACGTGAGGATTCTCCCCGATCGTGCCGCCCGACGGGCGGGTTCGGCGCCCCCGGCGCCGACGGGGCACGACCTGGGTTAGGTTCGTGCCATGAACGCAGCTCCCCCTCCCCCGACCGATCCCGCTCAGCTCGCCGCGGAGGCCGCGGCCGCGATCGCGCAGGCCAGCGGCGTCGCCCCCCATGACATCGCCCTCGTGCTCGGCTCGGGCTGGTCGGGAGCGGCCGACCTGCTCGGTGAGACCGTGTGGGAGGCGCCGGCGACCGACGTCCCGGGCTTCCGGCCGCCGGCCGTCGAGGGCCATGTGGGGCGCCTCCGCTCGATCCGCGTCGCGGACACCGGCGCGCACGTGCTCGTGCTCGGCGCGCGCACCCACCTGTACGAGGGAGCGGGCGTCGACCCCGTCGTGCACGGGGTGCGCACGGCGGCCGCCACGGGCTGCGGCACGCTCGTGGTCACCAACGGCTGCGGCGGCATCGACGAGTCGTGGGCCCCCGGCACACCCGTCCTGATCAGCGACCAGATCAACTTCACGGGCGCCACCCCGCTCGTGGGGGCGACCTTCGTCGACCTCACGGACGTGTACACGCCGCGCCTGCGGGAGATCGCCCGTCAGGTCGACCCCACGCTCGACGAGGGCGTGTACATGCAGTTCCACGGGCCGACCTACGAGACGCCCGCCGAGGTGCGCATGGCCCGCACGATGGGCGCGACCCTCGTGGGCATGTCCACCGCGCTCGAGGCGATCGCAGCACGCGCCGCGGGCCTCGACGTGCTCGGCATCTCCCTCGTCACGAACCTCGCCGCCGGCATCAGCGCGAGCCCCCTGAGCCACGCGGAGGTGCTCGAGGCGGGGCAGGCGGCTGCACCGCGCATCGCGGGCCTGCTCGCCGACATCGTGCGCCGCATCCCGGTCGCAGAGGGGAGCGCGGCATGAGCGCCGCGCCCGGGGCCGTGCCCGCCGAGCTCGCCGAGCGCGCGCTCGCCTGGCAGGCCGACGATCCCGACCCCCGCACCGCCGCCGAGCTCGGCTCCCTGCTCGAGGCCGCCCGCAGCGGGGAGGAGGGCGCCCTCGACGAGCTCGCCGACGCCTTCTCGGGCCCCCTCCAGTTCGGCACCGCGGGACTGCGCGGCGCGATGGGCCCCGGCCCCTTCCGGATGAACCTCGCGGTGGTGTCGCGGGCCGCGCGCGGCCTCGCCGACCACCTGATCGGGCGCCTCGGCGGGGCCGGCACCGACGAGGCGCCGCTCGTCGTCATCGGTCACGACGCCCGGCACAACTCCCGCGCCTTCGCCGAGGCGAGCGCGGCCATCATGACGGCGGCGGGGCTGCGCGTGCGCCTGTCTGACCGGCAGTGCCCGACGCCTCTCGTCGCCTTCGCGACCCGGCACCTCGAGGCCGACGCGGGCGTCGTCGTCACGGCGAGCCACAACCCGCCCGCCGACAACGGGTACAAGGTCTACTTGGGCGGCCGCGCGAGCGAGGTGGACGGCCGCGGCGTGCAGATCGTGCCGCCCGCCGACGCCGAGATCGCGGCCAGGATCGCCGCGGTCGGCGCGGTGCGGGACATCCCGCGCGCGGCCTCCGGCTGGGGCGAGCTCGGCGAGGACGTCCGCGAGGCCTACCTCGACGCCATCTGCGCCCTCCCGCTGCCCGACGCGCCGCGGGACGTGAGGATCGTGCACACCTCGATGCACGGCGTCGGCCACGAGACGGCGATGGCCGCCTTCTCGCGCGTCGGCTTCACCGAGGTCCACCCCGTGGCCAAGCAGGCCGACCCGGACCCCGACTTCCCCACCGTCTCCTTCCCCAACCCCGAGGAGCCGGGCGCGATCGACCTGGCCCTCGAGCTCGCGCGCACCGTCGAGGCCGACGTCGTGATCGCCAACGACCCCGACGCCGACCGTTGCGCGGCCGCCGCCTTCGACCCGCATCTGGGCGACTGGCGCATGCTGCGCGGCGACGAGCTGGGGGTGCTGCTGGGAGCGCACCTGATCGCCGCGCACGACTACCGCGGGGTGTTCGCCAACTCCGTCGTCTCCTCGCGGTGGCTGTCCCGCATCGCCGAGGCCGCGGGACGCGAGGCGGCGACCACGCTCACGGGCTTCAAGTGGATCGCCCGCACCCCCGGCATCGTATTCGGCTACGAGGAGGCGATCGGCTACTGCGTCCTGCCCGACGTGGTGCGCGACAAGGACGGCCTGTCGACCGCCCTCGTGGTCGCCGAGATGGCGGCGATGGCCAAGGCCGAGGGCCGCACCCTGATCGGCATGCTCGACGCCCTGGCGCGCCAGGGCGGTCTCTACGCGACCGAGCAGCTGTCCGTGCGGGTCGAGGACCTCGCGCTCCTCGGCGAGATGATGACGCGCCTGCGCCGTCGCCCGCCGACCGCGCTCGGGGGCTCCGAGGTCGGCGAGGTGCGCGACCTCGCCGAGGGGTCGGTCGAGACCACCGGGCTGCCGCCGACCGACGGCATGCTGCTCGCGACGGCCGACGACGCACGGGTCATCGTGCGGCCCTCCGGGACCGAGCCCAAGCTCAAGTGCTACCTCGAGGTGATCGAGGCCGTGGAGCCCGATGCGGACGACGCGGCGCTCGGCGCGGCCCGCGCGGCGGCGGCCCGCCATCTCGCCGCGATCGTCGAGGACGTGCGGGAGGCCCTCGGCGTGTCCTGAGCATGCGAGAAGACGACGGGCGCGGGGCCGAGGCCCCGCGCCCGTCGTCTCCTCCGGTCCTCGCTCAGCCCTCGAGCACGGCCCGGGTGCCGGACAGGCCCAGGCGGGAGGCGCCTGCGGCCACCATCGCCTCGGCGGCCTCCCGGGTGCGGATCCCGCCGGACGCCTTGACGCCCAGCCGGTCGCCGACCGTGCGCCGCATGAGCGCGACGGCGTGCTCGGTCGCCCCGCCGGCGGGGTGGAAGCCCGTGGAGGTCTTCACGAAGTCCGCGCCGGCGCGCTCGGCGGCCTCGCACACGGCGACGATCTGCTCGTCGTCGAGGGCGGCGGACTCGATGATCACCTTGAGCACGGTGGGCGCCGGCGCCGCGTCGCGGACCGCGCGGATGTCGGCCTCGACGCCGTCGACGTCCCCGGCCCGGGCCAGCCCGATGTTGATGACCATGTCGACCTCCGCGGCGCCCTTGGCCACGGAGTCGGCCGCCTCGGCCGCTTTGATCGCGCTCGCGTGCTGTCCGGAGGGGAAGCCGCACACGGTCGCGACGGCGACGCTCGTCGAGACCGGCAGCATCGAGGGCGACACGCAGATCGAGTAGGTCCCGAGCTGCTCGGCCTCGCGGGCGAGCGCCTCGACGTCCTGCCGGGTCGCCTCGGGCTTGAGCAGGGTGTGGTCGACCATCCGGGCCAGGTCAGCGTTGTCGATGTGAGTCATGGCCCGATTGTGGCACGTTCGCGCGCGGCTCCACCGTCCCCGCTCGGAGGTCCCGCCTCCCCGTCAACCCCTCGATCCTCGGTCAGTCCGCCGCGTCGGCCTTGGCGAAGAGCGCCGCGTGGCCCGAGAGGTCCATATCGGCGGCGACGGTCTTGCCGGAGTCGTAGACCTGGCGGTCGAGCTCGTCGGTGGCGTCGGCGACGAGCATCGCGACCATCGTGTCGCCGTTGACGTTGAGGAAGGTGCGGAAGATGCCGGTGAACCAGTCCACCGCGATCAGCAGGCCGACGGCCTCGATCGGCAGCAAGAGCGAGGTGGCGAGGAACATCGCGACCACCGGGGAACCCGCCCGGCACGGTGATCGTGCCCATGTTCAGCAGGATCGCCAGTAGCATGCCCATCGCGATCTGGCCGACGCCGAGCTCGATCCCGCCGGTCTGCGCGAGGAACATCACGACGATCATGTAGTTGAGGACCGCGCCGTAGGAGCCCATGGTCAGGCCGATCGACAGGGTGAAGTTGGCGACGCGCTGGCTGACCCCGACCTTCTCGATCGCGCTCCGCAGGACCGTCGGGAAGGTCACCGCCGAGCTCGTGGTGGTCACCGCGATCACCGTCTGCTCGGCGAGCTTGGACGGCAGGCGCAGGGGGTTCAGCCGGGTCCGCAGCGAGACGACCGCGACGAAGACGAGCATGAGCACGACCACGCCGAGGCCCGTCGTGCCGAGGTACGCGAGGGCCGACGTCACGACCGAGAAGCCGATGCGACCGGTGAGCGAGGCGAGCAGGCAGAAGACGCCGATCGGCGCGATCACCATCACCAGCCGGATCATCGTGAGCACGATGTTCTGCACCTGGTCGAGGAACTCGAGCACGAGGGTGTTGCCGGTGCGGGACTGATAGCTGTTGAGCGCGAGTCCGAACAGGAGCGAGAAGACGATGATGGGCACCATCGTGGCCGTGGACATCGCCTCGAAGACGTTGGTCGAGACGAAGCCGAGGATCGTGTCCTGCCAGCCCGTCGCCTCGGTCGCGGACTCCTCGAGCGCGGGATCGACCCCTCCGTTGAAGGTGATGCCCGCCCCGGGGTGGAGCAGGGCGCTCAGGGCGTAGGCGGGGATCGCGGCGGCGACCGAGAAGCCGATCATCCAGGCGAACGTGCGCAGCGCGAGGCGCCCCATGCCGCTGCCCGACATGGAACCGGTCGCGACGATCACCGAGGCCATCACGAGGGGCACGATCGCCATCTGGATCAGCCGGATGAACAGGTCGCCGACGCACTGCAGGTTGCCGGCCCACTCCCCCGCGATCAGGCCGACGAGGATCCCGGCGACGGCGGCGATGCCGATGAGGGTGGCGGGGTGCTTGAGCGTGGCCATGATCGCATCCGTGGTCCGGCCTGCAGGTGGGCGTCACGCTAGCCGGGCACGTCGCCGCCGCCCGCCCGCGGGCGGCCCCGTGACCCAGGCGTGATGCGGGCTCCCGCATCGTGGACACCCTGCAACATGGAGACCGGGGCCCGCGGAAGCCCGCGGCCGCCGCGGAGGCGCCGCGGGCCGGGGCGGGGCTCCTAGACTGCTCGTCCATGAGCTCTCCCTCGCCGTCGCCCGCCCCGCCTCGCCGCATCGTGCTGATCGCGGGCCCCTCGGGGAGCGGGAAGGGCGTGATGACGCGGCGCAGCGGGCTCCCGCTCGTGCCGCTCGACGAGTTCTACCGCGACGGCGACGACCCCTCGCTCCCGCACCGCTTCGGGATCGTGGACTGGGACGATCCGGGGTCCTGGGACGCCGGCGCGGCGCTCGAGGCGCTCACGGTGCTCGCGCACGAGGGCGTCGCCGAGATCCCGCGCTACACGATCGCCGAGAACCGCCGCACGGGCGTGCGCACCCTCGACGCCTCGGCCTCCTCCCTCCTCGTGGCCGAGGGCATCTTCGCGGCCGAGCTGGTCGCGCCGCTGCGCGCGGCGGGCCTGCTCGCCGACGCCCTCGTGCTGTCCCGTCCGGCGCCGCTCGTGTTCGCCCTGCGCCTGGCCCGGGACCTGCGCGAGGCGCGCAAGCCGCCGCTCACCCTCGTGCGGCGCGGCTGGGCGCTCGCGCGCGAGCAGGCGCCCGCGATCGCGGCGTGGCGCCGGGCCGGGATGACGACCGTCGGCCTGCACGAGGGCCTCGCGCGCCTCGAGGCGCTGCACGGCCTCGCCGAGACCGAGCGGCATGTGCGGCGCGCCTCGGGCGCGGGCGGCGCCGTGCTCCGGATCGCGGCCGTGTGCTTCGTGCGGAGCGGGAGCGAGGGGCTCGAGGTGCTCGCCGTCCGCAAGCGCGGCACCGGCTCCTTCATGCAGCCGGGCGGCAAGCTCGAGCCGGGAGAGAGCGCCCGCGCGTGCGCGGTGCGCGAGCTCGTCGAGGAGCTCGACGTGGCCCTCGACGAGGGCGACCTCGAGCTGCTCGGCGAGTTCGACGCGGTGGCCGCCAACGAGCCCGACACATGCGTCGCGGCGAGCGTGTTCCTGGCCTCGGCCGAGGCCCTCCCCCGGGACGTCGAGGTGCGGGCGGAGATCGTCGAGTCGGTGTGGTGCCCTGTCGCCGCCCCGCCCCGCGGGCGCCGCTGGGCGCCGCTCATGACCGAGCACATCCTGCCCGCCCTGCGCGCCGCGCAGGCCTGAGACCGCCCGAGGCCGCCCGGGTCGGGCAGGCCCGGGCAGCGGGCGCGGTCCTCAGACGATGCGGTCTTCAGGCGATGCGGTCCAGCACGATGCGCCGCTCGGCCGCGGGGGCGTCCGCCTCGATGCTCCACGCGCCGTCGATCGCCTCGACGGACCGGTCGAAGCGCTCCGGGGTGTCGGTGTGCAGCACGGCGAGCACGTCGCCCGCGCTCACGGTGTCCCCGATGGTCCTCCTCAGCTCGACACCGGCGCCGGCCTGCACCGCCTCCCCGGGGCGGGAGCGGCCCGCGCCCAGGCGCCATCCGGCGACGCCCACCTGCATGGCGTCGAGACCCGTGACCCGACCGGCGGCCTCCGCGCGCACCTCCAGGGTGTGCGCGGCCTCGGGCAGCGGCGCGTCGGGATCGCCGCCCTGGGCCGAGATCATCGCCCGCCAGGTGTCCATCGCGCGTCCGTCCCGGAGCGCCTCCTCGACGTCGGCGTCGGTCCTCCCGGCGGCGGCGAGCATCTCGCGCGCGAGGGCGACCGTCAGCTCGACGACGTCGGCGGGGCCGCCGCCGGCGAGCACCTCGAGGCTCTCGCGCACCTCGAGGGCGTTGCCGACCGTGAGCCCGAGCGGCGCGGACATGTCGGTCAGCAGGGCAACCGTGCGCACGCCGGCGTCGGTGCCCAGGTCCACCATGGTGCGCGCGAGCTCGCGGGCGTCGGCCTCGTCGGACATGAAGGCGCCCGCGCCCGTCTTGACGTCGAGGACGAGGGAGGCGGTGCCCTCGGCGATCTTCTTGGACATGATCGAGCTCGCGATGAGCGGGATCGCCTCGACGGTCCCGGTCACGTCGCGCAGCGCGTAGAGCTTCTTGTCGGCCGGGGCGAGCCCCGAGCCCGCCGCGCACACGACGGCGCCCACGGACTCGAGCTGGGCGATCATCTCGTCGTTGCTCAGGTCGGCGCGCCAGCCGGGGATCGACTCGAGCTTGTCGAGCGTGCCGCCCGTGTGGCCGAGGCCGCGGCCCGACAGCTGGGGCACGGCCACGCCGAAGCTCGCGACGAGCGGCGCGAGCGGGAGGGTGATCTTGTCGCCGACGCCGCCGGTCGAGTGCTTGTCGGTGGTCGGACGGCTGAGCGCCGAGGAGAAGTCCAGGCGCTCGCCCGAGGCGATCATGGCGTCGGTCCAGCGCACGATCTCGTCGCGGTCCATGCCGTTGAGGAAGATCGCCATCGCGAGCGCCGCCATCTGCCGCTCGGCGACGACGCCGCGCGTGTAGGCGTCGATCACCCAGTCGATCTGGTCGTCGCTCAGGCGGCCGCCGTCGCGCTTGGCGCGGATGACGTCGACGGCGTCGAAGCGCTCGACGGAGGATGCGGTGGTCTCGGGTGCCATGAGGGTTCTCCTTGACGTCGGGGCAGGGTGGTCCGGGGCGGCTCAGTCCCCGGGGGCGACCTCGTCGAGGTCGCGGGGGCCGAAGGCCTGCGGCAGGACCTCGTCGATCGTGCGCGGCCCCTCGGGGGTGAGCAGGACGAGGTCCGCGGCGGCGTGCTCGGACAGGAGCTGGCGGCAGCGGCCGCACGGCATGATGACCGCGCCGAGCCCGTTGACGCACACGAACCGCACGAGGCGGCCGCCGCCGCCGGCCACGAGGTCGGAGACGAGACCGCACTCGGCGCACAGGGTCACGCCGTACGCGGCGTTCTCGACGTTGCATCCGCCGACCGTGCGTCCGTCGTCGACGAGCGCGGCCGCGCCGACGGCATACCCCGAATAGGGGGCGTAGGCGCGCGCGGCGAAGTCGACGGCCACGGCGAGCAGCGCGGCGAAGTCCTCGGGGGTCTCGCGGGGATCGGTCACGCTCGTCTCCTTCGACGGTCGGGCGGCTCGGGCGCCGCGCACGGCAGGGGGTCAGGGCCCGCGGTCACTCCTTGACGTAGGGCTCGCCGTCGGCGGCGGGGACGCGCACGCGGCCCACGACGCCGGCGACCGCGAACAGGGTCACGATGTACGGGAGCATCAGCAGGAACTCGCTCGGGAGCCGGCCGCCGCCGCTGAGCCGGAGCTGGAGGGCGTCGGCGAAGGCGAACATGAGGGCGGCCAGGAGGGCGCCGACGGGATGGTAGCGCCCGAGGATCATGGCGGCCAGGGCGATGTAGCCCTTGCCGGCGGACATGTTCTCGCCGAAGGCCACGTTGGTGCCGATGGTGAGGGTCGCGCCGCCCAGGCCCGCGACGGCCGACCCCATCAGGACGTTGGTCCAGCGGGTGCGGGCCACGTCGATGCCGACGGTGTCGGCGGCGCGCGGATGCTCGCCGACGGCGCGCACCCGCAGGCCCCAGCGGGTGCGGAACAGGGCCACGGTCAGCAGAGCGACGATCACCCACATGAGGTACACGAGGATGTTCTGGTCGAACAGGACCCGGCCGACGAGAGGGATGTCGGCGAGCACCGGGATGCGCCACGAGGGCAGGCGGCTGGGGGCGTTGAAGCGGGCCGGGTCGGACTGCATGACCGAGCCGAAGAAGAAGCTCGTCAGGCCGACCGCGAAGACGTTGAGCACGACGCCCACGATGATCTGCTGGACGTGGTAGCCGACCGCGAAGAGGGCCAGCAGCGCGCCGATGACGAGCGCCATGATCGGCGCCGCCACGAGGCCGGCCCACGGACCCGCCGCGCCGCCCACGAGGGAGGAGACGAGCGCGGCGCCGAAGGCGCCGAACAGGAGCTGGCCCTCGATGGCGATGTTGACCAAGCCGGCACGCTCGGAGAGCACCCCGGACAGGGCGCCGAAGGTGAGCGGGACGGCCAGGGCGAGCGTCGCCTGGAGGATCGAGCCGAGGTCGACGGCCTGGGAGATGCCGGCGTTGACCCAGGTGAGGAACGAGAGCACCCACAGCACGCCGAACACGACGAGCAGCGTGACGCGCACGCGGCGGTCGAGCCCGCGGATCGTGGCGCTCGCCCACCAGAAGAAGGTGGCGATCGCGAGGCACAGCACGGCGAGCACGATCGCGGTGGCGGCGCTCGGCACGTCGACCGTCTCGGGGATGACGCCGCCCGGGTTGAGGTTGCCCTCGCGTGCGATCTGGAAGGTGGTGTGCGCGCCCGAGGGCACCCGCAGGCCGAACAGGACGAACGCCGCGAGCGCGAGGACCGTCAGGGCGGTCGGCAGTTGCCACCACGAGCGCGGGCGCTCGGCCAGCACGGTGCGCTCGATGACCTGGTCGTCGGCCACGGGGGGCTGGGGCGTGACGGTGGTGCTCATGCGTTCTCTCCCTCGGTGGCGGCCGGGCCGGAGGTCGGCGACGGGGACTGCGAGCGGCGGCGTCCACGGCGGCGCGGGGCGCCGGGCCGGTCCACGCGGCGCAGGCCCACGAGGGCCCGCACGAGCGGCGGGGCCGCGATGAACAGCACGACGAGCGCCTGGATCACCTGGACCAGGTCGAGCGGCACGCCCTGGGTGGTCTCCATGAAACGGCCGCCGGTGCCGAGCGCCGCGAACAGGATGCCGGCCAGCAGGATCCCGATCGGACCGGAGCGCCCCAGGAGCGCGACCGTGATCGCGTCGAAGCCGACGGAGCCCGCGATGCCGCCGGTCAGGCGGTGCTCGGTGCCGAGCACGTGGACCGCGCCGGCGAGGCCGACGAGGGCGCCGGCGATGAGCATGACGCCGAGCGCGCTGCGGCCCACGTCGATGCCGGCCACCTCCGCGGCGCGGGGGTTGGAGCCCACGGCGCGGAACTTGAAGCCGAGCGAGGAGCGGCTCATGAGCCACCACAGGAACACGATCGAGGCGATCGCGAGGACGAGGCCCAGGTGCAGGCGGAACTGCGGGCCCAGCAGGAGCGGGAGCGCGGCGTCGTCGGCGACGGCCGGCGAGGTGGGCTGGGCCTGGTTGGCGCCCGTGAACGCCTTGGTCTTCAGGGCGTACATGATCCCGTAGGTGGCGATCCAGTTGAGCATGATCGTCGAGATGACCTCGTTGGCCCCGAAGCGCGCCTTGAGGAAGCCGGCGATGCCGCCCCAGATCCCGCCCGCGACGATGCCCGCGACGAGCGCCGCCACGAGGTGCACGACGGGCGGCAGGTCGATCGCGAAGCCGACGTAGCCGGCGCCCATCGCGCCGACGATCAGCTGGCCCGTCCCGCCGATGTTGAACAGGCCCGCGCGGAAGCCCACGGCCATGCCGCACGCGGCGATGATGAGCGGGGTCGCGACCGTGAGGGTCTCGGTGATCGGCTTGAACGCACGGGCGGGCGTGCGGGCCTGGTAGTCGAAGATCGCGCCGCGGAACATGGCGGCGTAGGCGTCGCGGATCGCGCCCCACGCGGCGGCGAGGGTGTCCCCCGGCCGCGCGAAGAAGTACACGGCGGCGGCGCGGACGTCCTCGTCGGCGATGACGATGAGCACCGAGCCGATGATGACGGCGAAGACGAACGCGAGCACGACGACGAGCACGTCGCCCCGGATGATCTGCTGCAGCAGCCCGGGACGGTCCGCGCTGCGCGGGGTCCCGCTCGGGCTCCCCTGGCCGGTCAGGCTCGGGACCGCGGGGTCGGCCGTCTCCGGGGTGGATGCCGGCGTCGCGCTCATGCGATCTCTCCTTCGTCGGCGAGCTGGGTGTCGGTGGTGCGGGCGCCCGCGGCGACGGCCTCCCGGGCGGCCTCGGCGGTGTAGCCCGCCATCATCAGGCCCAGCACGTCGCGGTCCTCGTCGCCGGGCACGATGCCGAGGATCCGCCCGCGGTACATGACCGCGATCCGGTCGGAGAGCTGGGAGACCTCGTCGAGCTCGGTCGAGACGATCACGACGGGGGTGCCCTTGTCGCGCTCGGCGACGATGCGACGGTGCAGGAACTCGATCGAGCCGACGTCGACGCCGCGGGTGGGCTGGGAGGCGATGAACAGCGACAGGTCGCGACCCAGCGCGCGGGCCATGACGACCTTCTGCTGGTTGCCGCCCGAGAGCGCCCCGACGGGCTGCTCGACGGAGGACAGGCGCACGTCGAACTCCTCGACCTGGCGCGCCGCGTTCTCGGCGATCGCCCGCGGGCGCAGCGCGAGCCCCGATCCGTATGGCGCCCGGTCGTGCTGGTCGAGCACGAGGTTCTCGGCCACGGAGAAGTCGTCGACGAGCCCGTCGTGGGTGCGGTCCTCGGGGACGAAGCCGACCCCGGCGTCGAGGATCTGCTTGGTCCCGCGCCCCACGAGCTCGGCGCCGTCGAGCCGGATCGAGCCGCGCACGTCGTGCTGGAGGCCCAGGAGCGCCTCGGACAGCTCGGTCTGGCCGTTGCCCTGGACGCCCGCGATCCCGAGGATCTCGCCGCGGCGCACGTCGAAGGAGACGCCGTCGAGCACCTGCACGCCCGCGGCGTCGGCGACCGACAGGTCGCGCACCTCGAGCGCGACGTCCCCGGCCTGCGCGGGCTCCTTCTCGAGATCGAGCGCGACCTGGCGGCCCACCATGAGGGAGGCGAGCTCGGTCTGGTCGGCCGAGGGATCGGCGGTGCCGACGATGCGGCCGCGGCGGATGACGGTGATGCGGTCGGCCACGGCCTTGACCTCGCGCAGCTTGTGGGTGATGAAGACGATCGAGGTGCCCTCGGCCTGCAGCTGGCGCATGATGCCCATCAGCTCGTCGGTCTCGTGCGGGGTGAGCACGGCGGTGGGCTCGTCGAGCACGAGCACCTCGGCCTGGCGGGACAGCGCCTTGATGATCTCGACCCGCTGCTGCGCGCCGACGGGCAGGTCCTCGACGACGGCGTCGGGGTCCAGCTCGAAGCCGAAGCGCTCGGAGATCTCGCGCACCGTGCGACGGGCGCTCGCGAGGTCGAGCAGGCCGCCGTGGGTGGGCTCGTGGCCGAGCACGACGTTCTCGGCGACCGTGAAGACGGGCACGAGCATGAAGTGCTGGTGGACCATGCCGATCCCGGCGGCCATCGCGTCGCCCGGTCCGGCGAAGCGCACCGGGCTGCCGTCGAGCAGGATCTCGCCGCCGTCGGGCTGGTAGAGCCCGTACAGCACGTTCATGAGCGTGGACTTGCCGGCGCCGTTCTCTCCGAGGAGACAGTGGATCTCGCCGGGCTCGACCACCAGGTCGATGTCGTCGTTGGCGACGAAGGTGCCGAAGACCTTGCGGATCCCTCTGAGTTCGAGCTTCACGTCGATTCGCTTCCGTGGGTGAGGCCCGTCGCCGGACCGGGGGACGTCGCGCCGCGGCCCCCGGGAGCTGTCCCAGGGGCCGCGCGCCGCGGGCGGGCCGGAGCCCGCCGCGGTCAGGACTGCGGCGAGGCGGCGGACTCGACGGTGATCTTGCCGTCGATGATGTCCTGCTTGAGCTGCGTGACCTCGTCCTGCACGTCCTGCGGGACCTGCGAGGACAGGTCGTGGTACGGCGCGATGTCGACGCCGCCGTTCTCGAGCGTGCCCACGTACGGGGTGTTGTCGAACGAGTCCTCGGAGGCGGACTTCGTGACGTCCTCGACGGCCGCCGCGATGCCCTTCATGACCGAGGTCAGGATGAGCGGCTGGGCGTCGGCGTCCTTGATCGACTCGTAGCCGTCGGAGTCGACCCACACGACCATGGCGCCCTCGTGCTCCTTGGCGCTCGCGATGGTGCCCGCGCCCACGGGGCCCGCGACCGGCATCACGATGTCCGCGCCCTGGTCGTAGAAGCCGTCCGAGGTGGTCTTGCCCTTGGTCTGGTCCTCGAAGTCGCCCGTGAAGGAGCCGTCCTGGGTGTCCTTGTTCCAGCCGATGAGCTGGACGTTCGCCTTGTGCACCTCGTTGTACTTCGCGACGCCGTCGGCGAAGCCGTCCATGAAGATCGTGACGGTCGGGATCTTGATGCCGCCGTAGGTGGCGACCTTGCCGGTCTTCGAGGAGCCGGCCGCGACGTAGCCGGCGAGGTAGGCGGCCTGGGCGGTGTCGAAGGAGACGGGCTTGACGTTGTCGAGCTCGACGGTGTTGCCCTGGTCGTCCTGCGCGGTCGAGTCGATGATCGCGAACTCGACGTCGGGGTTGGCCTTGGCCTCGGTCGCGGTCGCGTTGGCCAGCAGGAAGCCGACCGTGAAGACGAGGTTGCAGTTGGACGAGACGAGGTTGTCGATGTTCGGCACGAAGTCCGAGTTCGACGTCGACTCCGCCTTCTGGGTCTGGATCTTGAGGTCCTTCTTGGCGGCCTCGAGGCCGTCCGAGCCGGACTCGTTGAAGGACTTGTCCTCGAAGCCGCCGGAGTCCGAGACCATGCAGGCCTTGAAGTCGGAGGAGGCGCTGCCGCCGGCATCGCTGCCGCCGGTCGTGTCCGGGGCCGAGCCGCACGCGGCCAGGGCGAGGGCGCCGACTCCGGCGAGAGCTGCGGCGCGGGGGAATTGCTTCACGGGTCCTCCAGGGGATGCGTGCCAGGGTGATCGGTGCTCGCCCCGCCGTTGGGGCGACCGGACCGGGATCAGGGATCTAGCTCGAGACCCTATGCCCGCGGCTCGGCCCGCGAGACGCGTTCCCTCACCCCGCGGCCGAACTGTTATGAGTCCGAGACCGCAGCGGGGCCCGCGGGGGCTCAGACGCCCCGCTCGGCGCCCAGATCGCGGTGCAGGCACACGGTCGCGAGCAGCGTCGCGCCGATCGCGATGGCTCTCTCGTCGACCATGAAGTCCCCCATGTGGAGGTCGTAGGTGCGGCCGCCCGGCGTGCGCGTGCCCAAGCGTGCGAGCGCCCCCGGGACCTGCTCGAGGTACCACGCGAAGTCCTCGCCGCCCAGGGACTGCCGGGCGCTGTCGACCTGCTCGCGCCCGTACGCGCTCGTGACCGCGTCCTCGAGCAGGCGCACGCTCACGGGATCGTTGGACACCGGCGGCACGCCGCGGTCGTGCTGCACGGCGGCCTCGACGCCCCACGCATGGGCTATGTCGGCGAGGGTCTCCTCGAGCAGGGCCTCCGCCTGGTCCCAGGCGTCGTGGTCGAGGCAGCGCAGGGTGCCCTCGAGGATCCCGGCGGAGGGGATCGCGTTGAAGGCGCTCCCCGCGTGCACGCTGCCCCACGTGAGGTTGACGCCGCTGCGGGGGTCCATCCGGCGGGTCAGGGCGGCCGGCAGCTGGGTGATGATCTGGCCCATCGCGTAGACGAGGTCCTGGGTCAGGTGGGGGCGCGAGGTGTGGCCGCCGGCCCCCGCGAGCTCGATCCGCACCGGGTCGGTGGCCGACGTGATGGGCCCGGGCTTCAGGCCCACGTGCCCGACGTCGACGCCGGGGTCGCAGTGCAGCGCGAAGATCGAGTCGAGGCCGTCGACGACGCCCTCGGAGATCATCTCGAGCGCCCCGCACGGGTGACGCTCCTCCGAGGGCTGGAAGATCAGCCGCACGGTGCGGGGCAGCGCGCCCGCGTCCGCGACGGCCACGAGCGCCATCGCGGCGCCGAGCACGGCGCTCATGTGGACGTCGTGCCCGCACGCGTGCGAGACGCCCTCGACGCCCGAGCGGAAGGGGAGGTCGGTCAGCTCGGGGATGCCGAGAGCGTCCATGTCGGCGCGCAGGCCCACCGGGGCGAGCGCGGGGTCGGTGCCGGGGATGTCGCAGTAGGCGCCCGTGCGGGGCATCCGCACCGGGTGCAGCCCGAGGGCCTCGAGCTGGGCGACGACGAAGTCGGTCGTCGCGTGCTCGGCATGACTGAGCTCGGGGTGGCGGTGGAGGTGGCGGCGGATCTCACGCAGCTGATCGGTGCGGGCCCCGATGACGCGCCGGATGAGACCGTGCTCGCCGAGCACGTCCTGGTCGATGGACGTGAGGGTCATGTCTGGCGCTCCTTGCCTGCTGCGTGACGGCTGCGGCCCGCCTCGTGCCACCGCCGCGTCAGCGGAGCGCGTCCAGGCCCTCCGCGTCGAGCAGCGAGCCCAGGCGCGAGAGGTCCTGCGCCCGCTCGTCGGCGAGCACGAGGAGGACGTCCGGGGTGTCGACGACGCTGATGCCCTCGACGCCCACCAGGGCGACCGGCCGAGTGGGGGAACCGTACACCGTGGCCTGCGCGTCGATCGCGATCGTCTCAGCGCCGCCGACGACCACGACGTCCGAGCCCTCGGCGTGCACGCCGTCCGCGCCCTCCCGCCGCTCGCGCAGCTGGCGGGCGAGCGCCGCGAAGTCGCCCACGTCGTCCCAGCCGAACGCGGCGGGCACCATCGCGACCCGCCCGGCGACGCTCAGGGGCTCGGCGAGGGCGTGGTCGATCGCGATCGCGGTGAGGGTCGGCCAGACCCGTTCGCGCACCTCGGCCTCCTCCGCGGTGCCGAGCGCCGCGGCGATCCGGCGCGCTCCCGCCGCGAGCGGAGGGATCTGGGCGTCGAGCGCCTCGAGCAGCACGCGGGCGCGCACGACGAACATGCCGGCGTTCCACCGGAAGCGGCCCGAGCGCACGAACTCCTCGGCCCGGTCCCGGTCCGGCTTCTCGACGAACCGCTCGACGCCCACGGCGCCCGTCCCGGCGAGCGACGACGGCGTGGCGCCCTCCTCGATGTAGCCGAAGCCCGTGGCCGGATGCGTCGGCTCGATCCCGATGGTCACGAGGTAGCCGCGCTCGGCCGCCGCCCGGGCGCTCGCCACGGCGCGGGCGAAGGCCGCCTCGTCCGCGATCAGATGGTCGGCCGCGAAGGAGCCGATGACGGCGTCCTCGTCGTCGGCGGCCGCGACGGCCGCGGCGAGCGCGATCGCGGGCATCGAGTTGCGCGGCGAGGGCTCGGCGAGCACGCGCACGCCGGCGCCCGCCTGCTCGCGGACCTCCGCCTCGTGCGCCCTCCCGGTCACGACGAGCGGTGCGCGGTCGCCGAGCGGCGCGAGGCGGTCCAGCGTCTGCTGCAGCAGCGAGCGCCCGCTGCCGGTCAGGTCCAGGAGGAACTTGGGGTGGGATCGTCGTGACAGCGGCCACAGCCGGGTGCCCGCGCCCCCGGCCGGGACCACGGGGACGAACGGCGACGCGGGCGGCGCGGAGGACGGGACGGAGGGCGACGCGGACACCATGGGGGAAGGGTAGCCTCACCGGTCACCGGCACTTTCCGATGCTAGGGTGGCAGAGCCCCATCCGAGGTCGGCCCGCCCCGCCGCGCTTCGCCCGCGTCGCCGCTGCGACGCCCCCGCGATCACCAGCGATCGCCCGGACCGCCGCGCGGTGCAGCCGACGTCCGTCCATCATCCTTCACGTCCCCTCTGGAGGCTCACGTGGCATCTGCCCAGTCCGGCACGCTCTATCGCGGGCGCGAGGGCATGTGGTCCTGGGTCGCGCATCGCATCTCGGGAATGCTCATCTTCCTGTTCCTGCTCGTGCACGTCCTGGACACGGCCCTCGTGCGGGTCTCCCCCGCCGCGTACAACGAGGTCATCGGCCACTACAAGACGCTCGTGTTCGGCTTCGGCGAGATCGGGCTGGTCGGCGCCATCTGCTTCCACGCCCTCAACGGGCTGCGGATCATCCTGGTCGACTTCTGGTCCCAGGGCCCGCGGCGCCAGCGCATGCTGTTCTGGGTCGTCGTCGTCGTGTGGGTCCTTCTCATGCTCGGATTCGTCCCGCGTCAGCTCATGCACATGTTCGGAGCCTGATCATGACCTCTGCCTCTCCCACCACCACCATCCCCGAGCCCACGGGCCGCTACCGCCGCACGGGCCAGCGCGGCGTCAACGCCGAGATGCTGTCGTGGCTGTTCATGCGCGGCTCGGGCCTGCTGCTCGTGATCCTCGTGTTCGGCCACCTGTTCGTGAACCTGTGGCTCGGCGAGGGCGTCAAGCGCATCGACTTCGCCTTCGTGGCCGGCAAGTGGTCCTCGCCCTTCTGGCAGGTCTGGGACCTGCTCATGCTGTGGCTGGGCCTGCTGCACGGCGGCAACGGCGTGCGCACCATCATCAACGACTACGCGCACGGACCGCGTCTGCGCCTCGTTCTCAAGGGCCTGCTCTACCTCGCCGTGATCATCACCGTCGTGCTGGGCACCCTCGTGATCTTCACCTTCGACCCGTGCCCCTCCGGCGGCGACCCCAGCCTGCTCCCGAGCATCTGCCGCTGACCCGTCCTGCCGCTTCGTGAACCAGGAGTTCTGACCTTCATGCAGACCCATAGCTATGACGTGGTGATCGTCGGCGCCGGCGGCGCCGGGATGCGCGCGGCCCTGGAGTCCTCGACCCGCGCCCGCACCGCGGTGCTGACCAAGCTGTACCCCACGCGCTCCCACACCGGCGCGGCGCAGGGCGGCATGTGCGCCGCCCTGGCCAACGTCGAGGAGGACAACTGGGAGTGGCACACGTACGACACCGTCAAGGGCGGCGACTACCTGGTGGACCAGGACGCGGCCGAGGTGATGGCCAAGGAGGCCATCGACGCGGTGCTCGACCTCGAGAAGATGGGCCTCCCCTTCAACCGCACGCCCGAGGGCCGGATCGACCAGCGCCGCTTCGGCGGGCACACGCGCGAGCACGGCGAGGCGCCGGTGCGCCGCTCGTGCTACGCCGCCGACCGCACGGGCCACATGATCCTGCAGACCCTCTACCAGAACTGCGTCAAGCAGCAGGTGGAGTTCTTCAACGAGTTCTACGTGCTCGACGTCCTCATGACGGGCGATCCGCGCACCGACGAGGACGTGCGCGCCGCCGGCGCCGTCGCCTACGAGCTCGCGACGGGCGAGGTGCACATCTTCCGCGCCAAGTCGGTCGTCTTCGCCTCGGGCGGCTTCGGCAAGATGTTCAAGACCACCTCGAACGCGCACACGCTCACGGGCGACGGCCCCGCGATGGCCCTGCGCCGCGGCATCCCGCTCGAGGACATGGAGTTCTTCCAGTTCCATCCGACGGGCCTCGCGGGCCTGGGCATCCTCCTCTCCGAGGCCGCCCGCGGCGAGGGCGCGATCCTGCGCAACTCGGAGATGGAGCGCTTCATGGAGCGCTACGCGCCGACCCTCAAGGACCTCGCCCCGCGTGACGTGGTCGCGCGCGCGATGGCCAACGAGGTGCGCGAGGGCCGCGGCTGCGGCCCGAACAAGGACTACGTGCTGCTGGACCTCACGCACCTCGAGCCCGCGCACATCGACGCCAAGCTCCCGGACATCACGGAGTTCGCGCGCACCTACCTGGGCGTCGAGCCCTACACCGAGCCGGTGCCCGTGTACCCCACGGCGCACTACGGCATGGGCGGCATCCCCACCAACATCAAGGGCGAGGTGCTGCGCAACGAGGCCGACGTGATCCCCGGGCTGTACGCGGCCGGCGAGGTCGCGTGCGTGAGCGTGCACGGCGGCAACCGCCTGGGCACCAACTCGCTCCTGGACATCAACGTGTTCGGGCGGCGCGCCGGCATCGCCGCGGCCGACCACGCCCACGGCGTCGACCAGGCCGAGATCGCCGAGGGCTCGGAGCTGCCCACCGTCGAGCTGCTCGAGCGCCTGCGCGACCGGCCCGCGACCCAGGACCGGATCGCCGACATCCGGCGCGATCTGCAGGAGACCATGGACGCCAACGTCCAGGTGTTCCGCACCGAGGACACCTGTCGTCAGGCGCTGTCGGACATCGCCGACCTCAAGCGGCGCTACGAGACGGTGGCCGTGCAGGACAAGGGCCGGCGCTACAACCTCGACCTGCTCGAGGCCGTCGAGCTCGGCTTCCTGCTCGACCTCGCCGAGGTCGTCGCCCTCGGCGCGCTCGAGCGCAAGGAGTCGCGCGGCGGGCACTTCCGCGAGGACTACCCCCAGCGCGACGACGTGAACTTCCTGTGGCACACCATGGCCTACAAGACCCTGGACGGGCAGGGCCAGGACGGCACGGACGTGCGCCTGGGCACCAAACCCGTCATCATCACCCGCTACGAGCCGAAGGAGCGCACGTTCTGATGAGCGCCGTCGCCGAGAAGCAGGGGGCCGCAGAGCCCGAGTCCCAGGCCGCCGAGATCCCCTCGTTCGAGGTCACGCTGCGCATCGCCCGCTTCGACCCGGACGCGGAGGACGCGACCACCCGCTGGGAGGACTTCACCGTCACGATGCACGGCACCGACCGTGTGCTCGACGCCCTGCACGAGATCAAGTGGCACCTCGACGGGTCGCTCACGTTCCGCCGCTCGTGCGCCCACGGCGTGTGCGGCTCGGACGCGATGCGCATCAACGGCCGCAACCGCCTGGCCTGCAAGACGCTGCTCAAGGACCTGAACCTGAGCAAGCCGGTCACGGTCGAGCCCATCAAGGGCCTGCCGGTCATGAAGGACCTCATCGTCGACATGGAGCCCTTCTTCGACGCCTACCGCGAGGTCCAGCCCTTCCTCATCGCGCATGGCCAAGAGCCGAGCCGCGAGCGCCTGCAGAGCGCCGAGCAGCGTGAGCGCTTCGACGACACGACCAAGTGCATCCTGTGCGCCGCGTGCACGTCCTCGTGCCCGGTGTTCTGGACCGACGGGCAGTACTTCGGCCCCGCCGCGATCGTCAACGCCCACCGCTTCATCTTCGACTCGCGTGACGACGCGGGCGAGCAGCGCCTGCAGATCCTCAACTCCAAGGAGGGCGTGTGGCGCTGCCGCACGACCTTCAACTGCACCGAGGCCTGCCCGCGCGGCATCCAGGTCACCAAGGCGATCGCCGAGGTCAAGCAGGCGGTGATCCGCGGCCGCGTCTGAGACGCGCCCCGGCTCACCGGCGGCGCACGCCGCCCCTTGTCGCCGTGCCGATCCCCCGCCGCGATCCTGTGATCGCGACGGGGGATCGTCCGTCGGCGGGGCCGGCGCCCCGGCGGCTCACTCGTAGCGGACGACGAGCGGGGCGTGGTCGGACCAGCGGGTGTCGTAGCTGGGGGCACGGTCGACGGTCGCCGTGACCGCCCGGGCGGCGAGGTCCGGCGTCGCGAGCTGGTAGTCGATCCTCCAGCCGGAGTCGTTGTCGAAGGCCTTGCCGCGCTGGGACCACCACGTGTACGGTCCCGCGACGTCCCCCGCGAGCGCCCGGTGCACGTCGACGAGCCCGCCCTCGTCGCCCGTCAGGCGGTCGACGTACGCGCGCTCGGCGGGCAGGAAGCCCGCGGACTTCAGGTTGCCCTTCCAGTTCTTGATGTCGCGCTCGGTGTGCGCGATGTTGAGGTCGCCGGTCACGAGCACGTGCCGGCCGTCGGCGCGCAGGGCCGCCAGGTGCTCGAGCATCTGGTCGAGGAAGGCGTACTTGTCGACCATCGTCTGCGGCTTCTCGGTGTTGCCCGAGTGCATGTACAGCGAGACCACCGTGAGGGTGCGCCCGTCGTCGAAGGGGTCAGCGAGATCCACCTCGAGCCAGCGGCCCGTGTGCGCGTCGCCCTCGAGGCCGACGCCGCGTCGCACGCCGTCGAGGTCCACGTCCTCGCGCGCGACCCGGGCGGCGATCGCCACCCCGGCGCGCCCCTTGAGGGCGGAGGCCTCCCCCTCGATCCTCCAGCCGTCGCCGACGAGGCTCGCGACCAGCTCGTCGGGCGCGCGGACCTCCTGGAGGGTGATGACGTCCGCATCGGTGGCGGCGAGCCAGTCGCCCATGCCCTTGCGTGCGGCGGCCCGGAGGCCGTTGACGTTGACGGTCGCGATGGTGAGGGTCATGCCGACCAGTATCCCAGGGCCGGCCGACGTTCGGGCGGGGCGGGAGCCCGGTCGGGTCGGGCGGGAGCCCGGCCGGGCCGGGCCCTGCCGGCGGGTCTCAGCTCTCGTCGAGCAGGCGGCCGACCTCGAGGCCGGCGGCGCGCTCGGCGGACTCGACGACGTTGGTGAGCAGCAGGGCGCGGGTCATGGGCCCCACCCCGCCGGGGTTCGGGGAGATCCACGAGGCGACCTCGGCGACGCCGGGCGCGACGTCCCCCGTGAGACGGGCCTTGCCGTCCTCGCCCTCGACGCGCGAGACGCCGACGTCGAGCACGACGGCGCCGGGCTTGACGTCCTCGGGGCGCACGAGGTGGGCCACGCCCGCCGCGGCCACGATCACGTCGGCGCGGCGCAGCTGGGCGGGCAGGTCGAGCGTGCCGGTGTGGGTCAGGGTGACGGTCGCGTTGACCTCGCGGCGGGTCATGAGGGGGCCGATGCTGCGGCCGACCGTCACGCCGCGTCCGATCACGACGACGTCCTTGCCCGCCAGGTCGAGCCCGTAGTGGGTCATGAGCTCGATGACGGCGCGCGGCGTGCACGGCAGCGGGGTCGTCAGCGGCCGGTACGCGTTGAGCACGAGGCGCCCGAGGTTCATGGGGTGCAGGCCGTCGGCGTCCTTGGCCGGGTCGATGCGCTCGAGGATCGCGTCGGTGTCGATGTGCGCCGGGAGCGGCAGCTGCACGATGTAGCCGGTGCACGCGTCGTCCGCGTTGAGCTCGTCGATCACGGCCTCGACCTCGGCCTGGGTGGCGTCGGCGGGCAGATGGCGCTGGATCGAGGTGAGCCCGATCTGCTCGGAGTCGCGGTGCTTGCCGCGCACGTACGCGGCGCTGCCGGGGTCGTCGCCCACGAGCACGGTCGCGAGGCCCGGGCGGGCATGCCCGGCGTCGGTGAGGGCCGTGACGCGGCGCGCGAGCTCCTCCTTGATGGCCGTCGCGGTGGCCTTGCCGTCGAGGATCTGAGCGGTCATGGAGGTGCCTCCGAGGTCGTGGCGGGCGAAAGGGCGGGAGGGCCCGGCCGACGGGCGGCCGGGCCCTTCTGCCGTCAGTACTGGCGCAGGTCCGCGTACAGCGGCTTGGCGTCGGCGAGCGCGCGGGTGCGGGCGCGCAGCGCCTCGAGGTCGGCGCCGTCCTGGAGGGCGAGCGCGATCACGTCGGCGACCTCGGTGAACTCGTCGGCGCCGAACCCGCGGGTCGCGAGCGCCGGGGTGCCGATGCGCAGCCCGGAGGTCACGCGCGGCGGCCGCGGGTCGTTCGGCACCGCGTTGCGGTTCACGGTGATGCCGACCTCGTGCAGGATGTCCTCGGCCTGCTGCCCGTCGAGGGCGGAGTCCACGAGGTCCACGAGCACGAGGTGGACGTCGGTGCCGCCCGAGACGACCTTGACCCCTGCCCGCTGGGCGTCGGCGCCCTGGAGGCGGTCGGCGAGGAGGCGCGCCCCCTCGAGGGTGCGGGCCTGGCGGTCGGCGAACTCGTCGCTCGCGGCGATCTTGAGCGCGATGGCCTTGGCGGCGATGACGTGCATGAGGGGGCCGCCCTGCTGTCCGGGGAACACGGCGGAGTCGATCTTCTTGGCCCACTCGTCGGTGGACAGGATCATGCCGGAGCGGGGCCCGCCGAGCGTCTTGTGGATCGTGGTGGAGACGACGTCGGCGTGGGGCACGGGGCTCGGGTGCAGGCCCGCGGCGACGAGCCCGGCGAAGTGGGCCATGTCGACCCAGAGCGCGGCGCCGACCTCGTCGGCGATCGCGCGGAAGGCCGCGAAGTCGAGGTGGCGCGGATAGGCCGACCAGCCGGCGACGATGACCTGGGGATGATGCTCGAGCGCGAGGGCGCGCACCGCGTCCATGTCGATGCGGCCGGTCGCGGGATCGACCTCGTAGGCCGCGATGTCGTACAGGCGCCCGGAGAAGTTGATCTTCATGCCGTGGGTGAGGTGGCCGCCGTGGGCGAGCGAGAGGCCCATCAGGGTGTCGCCGGGTCGGGCGAGGGCGTGCATGACGGCCGCGTTGGCGGTGGCGCCGGAGTGGGGCTGGACGTTGGCGTGCGCGGCGCCGAACAGCGAGCGGGCCCGGTCGATCGCGATGGTCTCGGCGACGTCGACCTCCTCGCAGCCGCCGTAGTAGCGGCGACCGGGGTAGCCCTCGGCGTACTTGTTGGTGAGCACCGAGCCCTGGGCCTGCAGCACCGCTCGCGGCACGAAGTTCTCGCTCGCGATCATCTCGAGCGTCGCGCGCTGGCGGTCGAGCTCGCGGTCGAGGACCCGGGCGATGTCCGGGTCGAGGTCGGCGATGGACTGATCGGTGACGCTCACGTGGCCTCCTGGTCGGCACTGCGGGACGAGGTGTGCGCCCGTCACCGGGCACCTGGACATCCTAGGTCGCCGCCGCCGGGCCGCGCCTGAGGGTCCTGGTCCGCGGACCGTCTCCCCGGCGCGCCCGGGGGCGTGTCAGATGTCGACGCCCAGGCGCACCGGCTCGGCCTCGAGGCGGATGCCGAAGCGCTCGGCGACGCCGCGCTGCACGGCGTGGGCGAGGTCGGCGATGTCCTGGCTCGTGGCGCCGCCGCGGTTGGTCAGCGCGAGGGAGTGCTTGCCGGACAGGGCGGCGCGGGGACCGACCGCGAAGCCGCGGTCGAATCCGGCGTGGGAGATGAGCCAGGCCGCGCTCGTCTTGGTCCTGCCCGGTCCCGCCGGGAAGCGGGGGGCGTCCTCGGGCAGGGTGGCCGCGACCTCGTCGGGCAGTATCGGGTTGGTGAAGAAGGAGCCGGCGCTCCAGGTGTCGTGGTCGCCCGCGTCGAGGACCATGCCCTTGGAGGCGCGGATCGCCATGACCGCTGCCCGCACCTCCTTCATGGGGGCGCGCGCGCCGGGCTCGACGCCGAGCCGTCGGGCGAGCTCGGCGTAGCGCACCGGGGCCGACAGCGAGCCCTGGGTGTGCTGGAAGGTGACCGAGAGGACGACGTAGCGTCCCGTCGCCGAGGGCACCGGGCCGGCGTACGGGGTGCGCTTGAACACCGAGTCGCGGTAGGAGAAGCCGCAGTCGGCCGCGAAGAAGGTGCGCACGGCCATGCGCTCGCGGTCCCAGGTGCGCACCCGGGTGATGGTGTGGGCGACCTCCTGGCCGTAGGCGCCGACGTTCTGGATCGGGGTCGCGCCGACGCTGCCGGGGATGCCGGACAGGGCCTCGATGCCCACCATCTCCCGCTCGACCGCGTAGTGGACCGCGTCGTCCCAGGTCACGCCCGCGAAGTGCTCGACGACCGCGCCGCCGCAGGTGGCCTCGAGCGGGGTGAGCGCGGCGGGATCGGCGTCCGCACCGTCGGGCTCCCCCGCCGGCGGGATCTCGCACGACGCCTCGAGGCGCGGCGGCGTGCGCGGGTCGCGCACGAGCACGACGGTGCCCGCGAAGGGGGCGTCGGAGGCCACGAGGTTGGAGCCGCCGCCGAGGACGAGCAGGGGCTCGCCGCGCTCGTCGGCGCCGCGCACCGCGTCGATCAGCTCGGGCTCGGAGCGGGCCTCGACGAGGTGGGAGATCTCGCCGCCGATGCGCAGCGTGGTCAGGTCGGCGAGCCTCACGCCGCTCCCCCGTCCCCGACGGCCACGGTCGCGCGGGCGCGGCCGAGGACCTTGGCGCCCGCCGCCTCGGCGACGAGGTCGATGCGGGCGGTGCCGGCCTCGGCGTCGATCGCGCCGACCGTCGCCGTCACGGTCAGCTCGGTGCTGCCGAGCGCTGGCACGAGCACGGGCCTGGTGAAGCGCGTGGAGTACTCGCGGATCGCGGCGGGGTCGCCGATCCAGTCGACGACGGCGTTGACGGCGGTGCCCATCGTGAGCATGCCGTGGGCGATCACGCCGTCGAGCCCGACGGAGGTCGCGACCGCGTCGTTGTAGTGGATGGGGTTGAAGTCGCCCGAGGCGCCGGCGTAGCGCACGAGCGTGTCCCGGCTGATCTCGAAGGTGCGGGTCGCGACGACGTCGCCGACGGCGAGGTCCGCGAGGCGGACGACGGCGGGGGTCTGCTCGGTCGGGGTGTTCTCGGCCATGGGGTCGTCTCCTCTCACTCGCCGCGCACGACGAGGCTGCTGCGGACGGTCGCGACGTCGTCGCCGTGGTCGTCGGCGAACTCGACGCGCGTGGTGATCATCGCGTTGCCGCCGACCAGGCGCACGTTCTCGACCGTCAGGGTGGGGGTGAGGCGGTCTCCCGCGACGACGGGACGATGCAGCACGAAGCCCTCCTCGCCGTGCACGACCCGGGAGAAGTCGATCCCGGCGGCGGGGTCGCGGATGTAGTCGGCCTCGGCCTGCTGGGCGAGGGAGACGAGGAAGGTCGGCGGGGCGATCACGTCGGCGTGGCCGGCCGCGCGGGCCGCCTCGGCGTCGGTGTGCAGCGGGCTGGTGGCGCCGGTCGCGGCCGCGAACTCGGCGATCTTGGCGCCGGAGACGAGGCGGGGCGCGCCGGGCGGGTACGCCTTCCCGGCGAACGACGGATCGGGGGTCGTGCTCATGGGGTCTCCTCGGGCGCTCAGGCGGGTGTCGGTGGGACGGGGTCGGCATCCGACGGGCGGAGCCGCAGGGTGCACGACCCCAGGATGCACGAAGGCCACCCGGGGGCGTGCCGCCGGGTGGCCTTCGTGGGATACGCGACTCGGGTCAGCGGGTCTCGCGATGCGCCGTCTGCTTGCCGCAGGTCGGGCAGAACTTCGAGAGCTCGAGCCGATCCGGGGTGTTGCGACGGTTCTTCTTGGTGATGTAGTTGCGCGACTTGCACTCGGTGCAGGCCATCGTGATCTTGGGACGCACGTCAGAGCTCTTGCTCGCCATGACTCGCCTCTTTCCGTCGGGGGCGCGGTGTGGCCCGCGCGCCGGTGGTGTCCCCGCCGGGCGGGGACTGCTGATCCTGCACACCGCTCCGCGGCCGGCGGAACGGAGTGGTACCGAGGGCGGGGATCGAACCCGCGACCTCACGATTATGAGTCGTGCGCTCTAACCGTCTGAGCTACCCCGGCGTGATCGGCACGTCGGCCCGGTCTCGTGCGAGACCGGGCCGACGAACCCATCAGAGCCCTGAAAGGGAATCGAACCCTTGACCTTCTCCTTACCATGGAGATGCTCTGCCGACTGAGCTATCAGGGCAAGCCCGAGGAAGCTTACATGCGCTCTGACCTGCGGACAATCCGCATGCGCTCCTCGGTGCCTGGGATCACACGCGGTGATCCTCGGCGGTGGCAGGTGAGGGATTCGAACCCCCGTAGGCGATGCCAGCTGATTTACAGTCAGCCCCCTTTGGCCACTCGGGTAACCTGCCGGGAAGGCGCCTGGCCCCGTGTCCGCGTCCCGAACCGTGAGGGTCGGAGCGCGCCGCAGAACCGGACTCGTACATCGTACAGACGCACCCGTGATCGTGCGAACCGGAGCCCGCTCCGGGGCGCATGAGGCTGGTCACAGGGCTGTTCCGGGTCCGGCTCGCCGCGCCGTCTACAGTGGCGGGACGCGGGTGTCCGGGCCCGCACACGACCGCCTCCGGACGACGCCGGATGGCGGGCATGACCCGCCCGCGCCGACCGACTCCCGACAGGAAGGACCCCGACCATGGCCGACTCCTCGTTCGACATCGTCTCCAAGCTCGACCGCCAGGAGGTCGACAACGCCGTCAACCAGGCCGCCAAGGAGATCGCGCAGCGCTACGACTTCCGCAACACGGGAGCGAGCGTGACCCTCGGCGGCGATGAGATCGTGATGGTCGCCAACGCCGAGGAGCGCGTCCTGGCCGTGCTCGACGTGCTCCAGTCCAAGCTGATCCGCCGCGGCATCTCCCTCAAGTCCCTCGACGTGGGCGAGCCCCGGCAGTCCGGCAAGGAGGTGCGCCTGGTGGGCGGACTCAAGGAGGGCATCGCCTCGGACGAGGCGAAGAAGATCTCCAAGATCATCCGCGACGAGGGCCCCAAGGGCGTCAAGGCGCAGATCCAGGGAGACGAGCTGCGGGTGTCCTCCAAGAGCCGCGACGACCTGCAGGGCGTCATCGCCCTGCTCAAGGGCAAGGACCTCGACGTCGCCCTGCAGTTCGTCAACTACCGCTAAGACCCCAGGTCAGCGACGGGATTCTGCTCCGTAGTCCGCACAGAGTCCGCAGCAGGATCGAGAACCGCTGTCATCAGGTCCGCCGCCGCAGTCCGCGTCCGGTCCTCCGCGGACGGCCACAGGTGGCTGTACACGTTCAACGTGATCGCCGGCGTCGAGTGCCCCAGCGCCCGCTGCACGGTCACCACGTCGCAGCCGGACGAGATGAGCGCCGAGGCGTAGAAGTGCCTGAGCGTGTGCAGCGTGTACGCGGACGGGAGCTTCGCGGCCTTCCTGATCTCACGCCAGATGTGGGCCGCGGAGTTCCTGTTCAACGGGTCCGGGCCGCGGAAGAAGAAGAAGCTCTTCATGGTGCCGATCTCCGTGACGTGCGCGGCCAGCTCGTCCGCGAGGGCCTTGGGGATCGCGATGGTGCGCTCCGATCCTGCCTTGGGCGGCACGACCTTGGCCGTCTTCACGTTCGCGCCCTGAATCTGCCGTTGGACGCGCAGGGTTCGGCGCAGGAAGTCGATGTCGGCGAGCTGCAGACCGGCTGCCTCCCCCAGGCGCAGCCCCGCGAACGCACACACGGCAACGAGCGCCCGATACTCCTTCGGAGCCGCGTCGAGCGCCGCGCGTACCTGCTCCGTCGTCGGGATCTGCATCGCCTGGTCCGCGCGACGCCGGCGCGGGAGCTTCACCCCCTCTGACGGGTCGACGGCGATCCGCTTGTCCCGCACAGCGCCACGAAGCGCCATGGACACGTAGCTGAACCGGGTGGTGATCGTCGACGGCGCGAGGGCCTTCCGCTCCCCCGCCGTCACGGACATCGACTTCACCCAGTCCTCGACGTGTGCGCGACGGATCTTCGACAGTGGCACTCCCCCGAACGGCACCGACTCCACAGCCTGATCGGCGGTCCCCCGAGTCGAGTCCGTCCACACCTGCCGACCCGCCCACTCCCGATAGAAGCCGTTGAACGTGATCTTCCCGGCTCGCGGGTCCACGTACATACCCGAGACGATCGACGTCGTCGTCTCGTCCAGCCACCTCTGCGCGTCCAGCTTCCGCCGGAAGTGCCGCGCGTGCTCCTTACCCGCCTCATCCCGGTAACGAGCCCGCCACCGGCCGTCAGGGCGCTTCCTAATCGAGGACACCGTCTTGCCCCCTGAAGTAGATGTCGTCTCCGTCGTGCTGCTCCCGGTAGTCCAGGAGGTCGTGGACAGACCATTTCAGCTTTGCCTTCGCATCGACGAGAAGGTCGTGGAGACGTTCCCGTGCGGACTCCGACCACCCAGCTACGTCGTCAGGATCAATGCTGGCCATGACCTCCCGGAGCTTCGCGCGCTCCTGCTCGAGCTCCCCGATCGACCCCATCACCATCCGGAGTGCACCCTCCACGCGCAAGGTCGCCGAGAAGAGAGCGTCCAACGTCTGCGCAACCTCGGTGGACTGGAGCAGGTCGCCGACCTCCACGCTCAGGATCGACGCGAGATCCTGCGCCTCCGTGAGCCGCAGCGGGCGCTTCCCCGCCTCGATGGCCCACACGGTCGCCTGTGACCACTTCTCGTATCCGCGCTCCTTCATCGCCCCGGCTAGCCCCGCCTGGGAGATGACTGGGCCTCGGAGCGCTTGGAGGCGCTGTCCGATCTCCTCGTCTCTGGTCATGACCAGCACCCTACAGGATTGCCTAGTTGCGGCGCGACTAGATTCGTGCTCTACTAGATATCGCAGTCGCGCCGTGACTAGAACAGGGAGGAGTGCACTGTGAACATCAAGCTGCTGACCATCCCCCAGGCCGGGGAGCTGCTGGGGAAGTCGCCCCGGCAGATGGAGTGGCTCATCTACACCGGCCAGGCGCCGCGCTCGGCCAAGATCGGCGGCCGTCGCATGTTCCGCGAGTCGGACATCGAGGCGTGGATCAACGAGCAGTTCGAGAAGGAGTCCGCATGACCACCAACCGCACAGAGAAGACCCCCGTCGCAGAGCTTGGCGGCGATCGCGACGAGGGCCTGACGTCCACACCTACCAAGGAGCAGAACGGCCCCATGATCTCACACGCCCTCACCCCGGCGCAGTACTGCAAGCAGAAGTCCACGCCGACTACGACGGAGTGTCCGTTCTGGTGCGATCGCGCGCACGGTCCCGCCATCTTCGACAACGGCACCGCGTACGTCGAGCACGTCCGAGCCATAGAGCTTAACGGGATCGCCGTCGACATCGTGCAGAGCGTCGAGTGCCACTTCGACACCGACAAGCTGCGCGTCGAGATCTCCCCTGCGGGCGTGCTCCTCTCCCCGAACTTCGACCCCGCCGAGACACACAGCTTGTCCACCGTGGCCACCTTCGCCGAACTCCTCGCCCGAGCCCGCGACGAGCTGGCGCAGATCCAGGCGCACACCAACAACTGAGACCCCGAGGGGGCCGAGCCCACAGGGCCGGCCCCCTCCCCATACCAACGAAAGGAGGAGCAGATGACCTGGACGAGACTCGACGACGCCTGGACCGACCAGCCCGCGCTGGCCGACCTCACGTACGCCGACCGCTGGCACTACCTCACGATGATCCAGTTCTGCTCCCGCACCAAGCGCTACGACGGCGTGCTCAAGATGTCCGACGCCCGCCGATGCTCCGACATCGACGACCCCGCCCGCGCGATCCAGAACCTCGCCGCCCACGAGCTGCTGACCCTGCTGCCGGACAACATGGTGAAGGTCGGCTCCATCGACGAGCACATCCCCCCGCCGAGCGTCAGGCAGGAAGCCGAGCGCGCGAAGATCCGCAAGCGCAGGAGCCGCGCCCACAAGGACGGCGACCACTCCATGTGCCTCCCGGAGAACTGCGACAAGGTCAAGGTCAACACCTCCACGGGAGAGGTCACGAGTCATGTCACGCGTGACGTTACGAGTGACATCGGGACGGGACAGGACAGGACGGGCCAGGACTACAAGATCGTTCCCGAGAGCGATTCTGAGCGTGACACGGTGACCCACGACGACGCCTTCGACTTCGAAGCCGAGATGTACGACGAGCAGTCAGAGCTTCCCGGCTCCGGGGAGAAGTCGCCCGATCCTCAGCCATGGGCGGCGCTCACCTACTACGGGGGTGCGGCATCGTGAGCAAGACGGTGTGCATTCGCTGCAAGGGCTGGCCGTGCGTGTGTGACTACGTCGCGAAGATCGCGAAGGACGAGTCGCTGCTCGGTCAGATCGCACGGGGTCGCACGGACAGGTGGATGCAGCAGAAGCATCGGCCCCGGCTCGAGTGTCCGTGCGTGGAGTGCTACCGGGCTCGGCTGGCGTCGTGGGAGGTGGAGTCGTGACGCGCCGTCCGTGCCTGGGGTGTGGTGTGCCGGTCGAGGGCAGCAGGTGCATGGACTGTGCTGCCGAGCTGGATCGGGCGACGCCGCGGGCTCCGAGGAATCGCTCGACCACGGGACGCGGCTACGACGGGACGTGGAAGCGGATCGCGGCTCGTGCGCGCCGTCTACAGCCGTTCTGCGCGACCTGCGGTCGTGAGGACAACCTGACGACCGACCATCTGCCGTCCGCGTGGTGGCGGCGCTCCCAGGGCCTCCCCATCGGCCTCCCTGACGTGGACGTGGTCTGCGCCGGCTGCAACACGGATCGGGGTTCCTCGCGGCCGGGTACCGAGCGGTTCGAGGTCTGGGTCCGAGCTGGTCGTCCTCGTGGTCAAGAACCCGGCCAACCCTGGGGGGCAGGGGTTCGCCATATCACGTTCGACCCCGAGCCGCAAGGCACAGGGGCAGTTGCTATTGGGAAGGATTCTCATGCAGGCAGGTAGGAAAGCAGCAGTCGATCCGTCACCGCTTCCGTTCAACACGCGACTGAAGGGCTCGAAGAGGTTCGCGAAGTTCGTGCGGGACTACGTCGTGGTCCCGAAGGGCACGGGTGCGTCGAAGCCCCTGAAGCTGCGGCCGTGGCAGGTGGAGCTGGTGGGCTCTGTGCTGGATGCGAAGCCGATGCCGCGGACGGCGGGGTGGATGCTTCCTCGAGGGCAGGGGAAGTCCACGCTGCTGGCGGCGCTGGGCCTGTTCGAGCTGATGCTCGGCCAGGAGGGCGCGTCGGTGGTCGTGGTCGCGTATGACGAACGCCAGGCGGGAATCATTTTCAAGACGGCTGTGCGGATGGTCGAGCTGAACGAGGATCTCGCGGCCCGGGTGCAGGTGTACCAGGACAAGCTGCGGGTGCCGTCGCGGGGCGCGGAGTTCGTGGTCCTTCCGGCCACTCCGGCGTCACTGGAGGGCCTGGACCCGTCGCTGGCGATCGTGGACGAGATCGGCGTGGTCCGCAGGGACACGTGGGAGGTCCTGAGCCTCGCCCAGGGCAAGCGCGCCGAGTCGGTGCTGATCGGTATTGGCACTCCGGGGCCGAACCCACACGAGAACGTCCTGGCGGACCTGCGGGCGTACGGGCGGGCCCACCCGGAGGACACGTCCTTCGTGTGGCGCGAGTTCTCCGCTGCGGGCTTCGAGGATCACCCGGTGGACTGCGAGCACTGCTGGGAGCTGGCGAACCCGGCGCTGGGCGACTTCCTTCACGTCGACGCGATCCGGGCGCTCCTACCACCGAAGACCCGTGAGGCGACCTTCCGCCGGGCGAGGCTCTGCCAGTTCGTCAGCGAGAGCAGCGGCGGGTTCCTGCCGGAGCGGGTGTGGGACGGCCTGTCCACGGGCGAGGAGATCGAGGACGGCGCGGAGGTGGTGATCGCCCTGGACGGCTCCTTCAACTCCGATGCGACGGCGCTGGTGATCTCCACGATCTCCCTGACCCCGCACATGGACAAGCTCGCGATGTGGGAGCCGCCCGTGGGCGACTCCGACTACCGGGTGCCCGTGGAGGACGTGGAGGACACGATCCGCGCCGCCTGCCGCCGCTGGAAGGTCAAGGAGATCGTCGCTGACCCGTTCCGGTGGACGAGGACGCTACAAGTCCTTGAGCGCGAGGGCCTGCCCATCACGGAGTTCCCCTGGTCGGCGGCGCGCATCACGCCTGCGACCACGGACTTCTACAACGCGTGCATCAATGGCGCGGTCACACATTCCGGGGACAAGGACTTCGCGCGGCATATCGGCAACGCTGTCGTGAATGAGTCCGAGCGCGGTGTGCGGCTCGACAAGTCCAAGCGCGGCTCGACGCGGCATATCGACTTGGCTGCCGCGGCCGTCATGGCACATTCACGTTCCACGTGGAACGCTATGAAATCGAAGAAGCGAAAGGTAAGATCATTCAAGTGAGCGACATTCTGACTACTCTGATTCAGCGGCTGGACGAGAACACCGGCAAGTTCTCCCGCCTCGACCGGTACTACACCGGGCAGCCGCCCCTGGCGTTCCTCGCCCCCGAGGCGAAGGAAGCGCTGGGCAACCGGTTCGGTGTCCTCGGCTCGAACCTGTGCCGCCTCGCGGTCACCGCCCTGTCGGAGCGGCTCCGTGTCACCGGCTTCACGGGCGCCGACGTGTGGGCCGACTGGATCCGCAACGATCTGGACCAGCTCGCCCCGGTCGCCCACCGGGAGGCCCTGACTCTCGGCTCCGCGTTCGTGATCGTGTGGGCCGACGAGCAGGGCCGGCCGACGATCACCGTGGAGGACGCCCGGCAGGTCGCTGTGATCCGTGACCCTGCCTCGCGGGAGATCGTCGCCGGGGTGAAGCGGTGGACGGATGCCACGCACACCCACGCGGTCCTGTACGGGCCGGACACGATCGTCCGCTACCGGGCGCAGGGGACCGACGCCGCATCCGGCTATGCGGTCATGGAGACCCTCGAGAACCCCCTCGGCGTCGTCCCCGTCGTGGAGCTGGTGAACACGGACCGGCTGAACGCCCCGGGCATGTCAGAGATGCGCGACCTCCTTCCGCTCCAGGACTCCCTGAACAAGCTCCTGGCGGACCTCATGGTGGGCTCGGAGTACTACGCACGCCCCCGACGTTGGGCGACGGGCGTGGAGCTGGTCGAGGACGAGGACGGGGAGGTCGCCAACCCGTTCCCCGAGAACAACCGAATGATGATCTCCGAGGACCCTGCGTCGAAGTTCGGTTCCCTGCCGGCGGCGGACCTCTCCGCCTATGACGCGGCTATCAAGGTCGTGGTGCAGCAGATGCAGGCCCTCTCCGGCCTCCCGGATCACTACGTGGGGATCTCGGCGTCGCAGCCGCCGTCCGCGGACGCTCTGAGGGCCGCTGAGGCGTCTCTGACGGCACGGGCCGAGCAGCGTCAGCAGATCTTCGGCCGCGCGTGGGAGCAGGTCGCCCGCCTCGTCGTCGCGGTCCGTACCGGCGTGGACCCCTCGACCGTGGACGTGCGGATCACGTGGGCGGACCCCGCGACCCGCTCGATCGCCCAGGAAGCCGACGCCGTCGTGAAGCTGTACACCGCCGGCCTGCTGCCCGCGACGTATGCGCTCAAGCGCCTCGGCTACGGGGATGACGAGATCGCGGAGATCCGGGCCGCTTCCCGCACTGAGGCAGTTGACCGCGCCGCCGCCGGCCTCGTCGGACAGGTCGCGGCATGACCACGTTCACGGATCTCCTGGCGCACCTCGGTTCCCGGGCTGAGCGCCAGGCCACCACGATCGCCTCGAAGTACGTGTCCGGGCAGATCGACCTTGAGATCGCGATCGACGGCCTCGAGGTCGTGGTGCGTACGTCCAACGCGCGCGGCCTCAACCTCGGTGAAGCCGCGTGCAGGGAACTGCTGATCTCCCTGGGCGACGACACTTCCGTGGTCACAGGCGAGGCGTACTCACACGTCCACGACGCCGAGCGCATCCAGAAGGCCACCAGGACGGCACTTGCGGAGCAGGGGTCGGCCGTCATGGCCGCGGGACGCCTCGCGCGCTCCGAGGCGATCGAGGCCGCACAGAGCGCGTTCAGCAGGACCATGCAGACCTCTCGGCGCGTCAAGGGCTGGAAACGCGGCATGGAACCTGATGCCTGCGAGCTGTGCACATGGTGGTGGCGGGAGGGGCGTGTCTGGCCGAAGGGCTACAGCCTGCAGACCCATAAGGGCTGCACCTGCCGTCAAGTGCCCGTGATGATCGCTGCCGACGACATGAGGACGCCTGACGAGAGGAGCTGGGAGGCGTCCGAAGCCCGCAAGACCCGACTGGACCACTAGATCGAAGGAGAACACCATGCCCCACGCCCAGAAGACTCCCCAGGAGCCCCAGGAGACGCCCCAGGACGTCCACCACGCCGCCGAGGGCCATGACGAGCCCCAGGACGGTCAGGAGACGCCCCAGGACGCTCCCGAGGGTCAGGAGGAGTCTCAGGAGACCGCTGAGACGTTCCCCCGTGAATACGTCGAGAAGCTGCGCCAGGAGAATGGCCGCTACCGTCAACGAGCCCAGGAGGCCGACGACCTCGCCCACCGTCTCCACGTGCAGCTCGTGAAGGCGACGGGCCGCCTCGCCGACCCTGAGGATCTGCCCTTCGCAGACGACCACCTCGATGACCCCGCGAAACTGCAGTCTGCAGTTGACGATCTCCTCGCCCGCAAGCCCCACCTCGCCTCCCGTCGGCCCCGCGGTGACGTTGGTCAGGGCCAGATGTCCGACTCCCACGGTACGGTCGACCTCGCCGCACTGCTGCGGTCACGAGCCTAAACAAGGAGAAGAAGATGCGGACGTACATCATCAATGAAGGAACGCAGAACGCTCGGACGAAGGATGACCTTTCGATCGAGGTCGAGGCCGAGCGGTATGAGAACCGCAACGGCTACTTCGAGTTCATCACGGACGAGGACGGCATCGTTTTCTCCATCCTCGCGAGCAAAGTGAAGACTGTACGCAAGAAGTAGTTCACCGCTACAATGAGGGCGTGGTCCTGGTGGCCGCGCCCTCATTGCTTTGCAGGTCTGGCACCTGAGCGAGAACACATTCACTTCTCAGACTTAGGAGCCAACAATGGCTGAGACCACCACCACCAACCCCGAACTGCTCCAGGAGCAGGTCGCCTCGATCCTTCTCCAGCCCCTCGAGGCCGCGTCCGTCGTCCTCGCGTCCGGTCCCCGGATCTTCGACACCGCGTCCCCGCTGCGCATCCCCAAGCTCGTCTCCTCGAGCGATCCCGCCTGGGTTGGTGAGGGCGAGCTGATCCCCGAGCACGACGTGAACTTCGACGAGGTCCGCCTCATGCCCACGGACCGGAAGTCCATCAAGACGCTGATCCGGTTCACCAACGAGCTTCTGCGCCAGTCCGTCATCGGCCTGGACGCGACCCTCAAGGCCCGTCTCGTGTCCGACGTCGCCCGGAAGCTCGACACCGCGTTCCTCACCGGCAACGGCGCGGACAAGTCCGTGACCGGCATCATCAACCAGCCCGGTGTGCAGCACGCCGTGCTCGATGCCACGGAGCCCGACAGCTTCCTCGACGCCCTCGCCCTCGCCTCGGCCGCGGAGGTCACCCCGAACCGCTGGTTCATCTCCGGCGCTGACTTCTTCTCCGTGCGGAAGATCAAGGACACGTCCGGCAAGTACGTGCTGGAGTCCGACATCACCACGGGCACCACGTACCGCCTCTTCGGGGTCCCCGTCACCGTCACCAACAAGCTGCCCGCCGGCACCGCGGTCCTCGCGGACATGTCGCAGGTCGCGATCGCCCGGGACACCAACCCGACCGTGAAGCTCCTGGACCAGCGATACGCGGAGTACGACGAGCAGGCGATCCGCGTGACCGCCCGCTTCGACCTCGGCCTGCTGCACCCCGAAGGTGTCATCGTCGCCAAGGCCGCCTGATGATCGAAGGCAAGGACGTCGCAGAGTTCCTCGGCCAGGGAGACAACGAAGAGCTTGCCGCCCTGGCCGGGGAGCACCTTGCGATCATCATCGCCATGGCTCGGTCCTACACTCGCGGCGGCGGCTTCACCGCCAACGAGCCCAACGAGGAGATCACCGCAGTCGTCACCACGGCAACCGCCCGCCTCATCGCCAACCCGGAACAACTCCGGTATTCGGCCGGCGCTGTCACCGTGCAGGACTCCTTCCGCGGCTGGACTCTCGCCGAAACGTTCGTGCTGAACAGGTATAGGCGGCGCGCCCAGTGATCGGCCACACGAAGATCGTCATACTCCGGAAGGGCGGGGAGATCGGCCGCGACCGCTACGGCAACCCCATCTACGGCCCGGACGTCGAGGAGACCGTCTACGGAGAGTTCTCTCCCCTCTCCACGGACGATCTGAACGAACCGAACCGTGACGCCGTGGTGATCCGGTTCCGGCTCATCCTGCCGGCCACCGCGAAGATCGACGCAAGCTCCAAAATCAGCGCCCTCGGCACCACCCTCGAAGTGATCGGCCAGCCCATGCCGATCCTCTGGAACGGCAGTGTCCACCACTACGAGCTGATTGTGGAGCAGACCACCGGCTAGCGACCTGGCGTGAACGTCACCGCCCGGGCTCTTCTAATGGGGCAGCCCGGACCACGCGGATCGAAGGAGTGGAGGGAACCCTCCCCCGAAGAAGCTCCTGCGCCAGTACGACCGCCCCCTCGACACCACGTTGAGGGGGCGGTTCTCTGCGCGAAGGGGGGCCGGAACCCATGCGCTAACCCATGCGCTAACCCATCGGCACCTCGCGCGCCCGGGGAGGACCTGCTTACTGCGCCGCAGGAAGCATGCTGCCCGGTGATGTCCTTACGCGCACGGGGAGCACTTCGCAAGGAAGTTCCTTGCGGACGCTAGGAAGTTCCTTGCGGATCGGCACCTCGAGCGCCCGGGACGCACCCGTCGCGACCAGCGGCGCAGTCCGCAAATAGTCCGCAGGAGAGTCCGCGGAGCCCGATCCGACCCAGTACGCCACAATGACATACGCGCAGGTCAGCGCGACATTCCCGTATCAGCCGGGGCGCCGCAGAACCCCCGGGGCAGTTCGTCAACTACCGCTGAGACGGCCGCGGCCCCGGTCCCGGCCAGATGGTCGGGACCGGGGCCGCGTCGCCGCGCTCGGGCTCTCAGCGACGACGCGCAGAGCCCGCCGTCACGGTCGGTGACGTCCGGGCGGGCGTGCTCGCCGCCGGCTGCTCGCGCTGCTCGGCGATGTCGAGCAGCGCGTCCAGGTCGTCCGGGGCCACCGGAGCCTTCTCATGATCGATGCGGCAGTCCGCGGCGAGACGGCGGAGCTGGGTGTACGTAGCCATGATGTTCCCCCCTTGGGTGTACTCCTGACACCCTAGGCCGGGCGTCCGTCGATTCGCTGGGGGAACGATCAGAGGCTCCTGGGCAGGGGACGCGGCGGCCGCGATCTCGGAGGCCGGCCGCGGGCTACAGGCAACAGTGCCGATCGACATCGACATCGCCGAACGGTCGCCGCTCGCGTGCGTCCCTCTCGCGCATCGAAATCGCCGTGTCGGGCGGAACTCCCCGAGAATTCCGCCCGACAAGGCGATCTCGACGGCGTGCGCCTGCTCGGGCGGGTCCGTCAGAAGGGGCGCTGCTTGCCCTGCTCGGCCATCTCCTCGAGCCGCGCGATCCGCTTGTCCATCGGCGGATGCGTCGAGAACAGGTTGGTCAGGCCCTCGCCGGCCCTGAACGGGTTGGCGATCATCATGTGGGCGCTGTCGACGATGTCCTGCTCGGGCCGCAGCGGCTTGGCCGTGACGCCGGACGAGATCTTGCGCAGGGCGGAGGCGAGCGCGAGCGGATCGCCCGTCAGGCGTGCGCCGTCCTCGTCTGCGTCGTACTCGCGGGTCCGGGAGATCGCGAGCTGGATGAGGGAGGCGGCCAGCGGCGCGAGGATCATCGCCGCGAGGGAGGCGATGATGTTGCCGCCGTTGCGGTCGCGGCCGCCGCCGAACCAGAGGGCCATCTGGGCGAGCGAGGTGATGATGCCCGCGATGCCGGCGGCCACCGAGCTCGTGAGGATGTCGCGGTTGTAGACGTGCATGAGCTCATGGCCCAGCACCCCTCGCAGCTCACGGTCGTCGAGGATGCGCAGGATCCCCTGCGTCGCGCAGACGGCGGCATGCTGGGGGTTGCGGCCGGTCGCGAAGGCGTTGGGCTGGTCGGTCGGCGAGATGTACAGGCGCGGCATGGGCGCGTTGGCCGCCGTCGAGAGCTCCTGCACGATCGCGTACAGGCGCGGCGCCTGCTCGGGGGTGACGGGAACCGCCCGCATCGAGCGCAGGGCGATCTTGTCGCTGTTCCAGTAGCTGACGAAGGTGCCGATCAGCCCGACGATCGCGAAGATCCACAGGTACTTCGGGCCGTTGCCGACGAGGAAGCCGATCGCGAGCAGGACGCCCCACAGCACGCCGAAGAGCGCCGCCGTCTTGACCGTGTTCATGGCCCCGCGACCCATCTGTTCCTCCTCCGGAGTGGAGCTCTACTCGTCCGGGATCGTCTCCGTCCGGCGCTCACCTGGCATCTAGTGTAGGCAGGGGGCCTGTCCGGGACCTGTGCGCCGCCTCGGTGATGCCGGGGAGACGTCGGGGAGAGAAGAACGGGCCCGCTCTCGCGTGGGGGCGAGAGCGGGCCCGTCGGTGGGGGGGGGGCCGGGGGCCGGAGGGGCTCAGGCGTAGGACGAGCCGCCGCCGGTCGAGGTCGTGTCCTGCTCCTCGGCCTGCTGGCGGAGATCCTCGCTCTTGGTGGTCAGGGCGTCCACGAGCGGATCGATCTGGTTCGTGACGAGGCTGCTCCAGTCCGCGACGTAGGACTCGCGGTCGTCCCCGACCCAGTTGGCGCTGTTCACGCTCGTGGTGGCGGTGGCGAAGGCCTCCTGGATGTTGGTCCCGGCGGTCTTGAGGGTGTCGGCCACGGTGCGGCCGTCTTCCGAGTTCATGCCCTTGAAAGACATCGTTCAGTCCTTTTTCTCGAGTGTGGCGGTGGCGATCGACGGCGGGTCAGGCGGAGGCGTTGCGCTGCTCGTTGGCGTTCGTGGTGGCGCGCGTGGCCATGTCGCTCGCGGCCTGCTTGAGCGTGGTGAGCAGGCCGCCCACCTGCTCCTCGAAATCGCTCACGAAGCGATCGCGGTCGTCGCCGGTCCAGTCCAGCTCCGTGAGGGCGCTGTAGGCGTCGTTGTAGTAGGTGTCCACATCCTCGACCGCCGTGGTGATGTCGGTGGCGATCTTGTCGACGTCCTCCGGGATCATGCCCTTCTTCATGGTGCCCTCCTGGGGGTGTTGGTCTGCTGTGCCCACCCGGTCCGGCACCTCGGCGACGATGTCGCGTCCTCGGCCCGATCCCTCGGTGATGGCTTCAGCCTAGAGGTGCCTGTCACACCTGACGATGGGGACAACTCCCCATGTGGACGCCGTCCCCTCCACACGCCGCCCGACGGGGACCGGCTCGGCATGCAGGCCGCCGGATCGATCAGTCGATCCAGACCCGCACCGAGTCCTGGATCCCGCGGATCACCGCGAAGAGCTCGTCGGCGCGGGCGGCCCCACAGCTGCCGACGACCTCGATCACGTCGACGGCCCGGCCGCGGTCAAGGTGGGTGTGCCGGACCGCCTGGACCACCGTCTCCGAGCCCGGCTGGGTGTAGCCGTACTCGCGGCGCAGCCACGGACGACCGGCGATCTCGACCTCGTCCGTGACGATCTCCTCGAGCGACGGGAGCGCCGAGCTCCGCTGCCCGAGCGCCTCGACGGCGCGGGCCGGCCCGCCCTCGGCGGGCAGACGCTCGCACGTCACGACGACGTTGGCGCGGAAACGGCCCGGCGCGGCGGGCTCGGCGACGGCGACCTGGAGGCCCGGCACGATCACGGTCTCCCAGGTCTCGGGCACCGACATCGTCAGATGCGGGGGGCGCAGGCAGCTCGACGCTCGGGAACTCGACGGTCCTGGTCGGAGGGGATGTCACGGCGCGGCGCTCCTCGGCTCGGTCGCCGTCACTGTACCCACCGCGGGCCGGCGGCCCCGTGCCTGCGATCAGGCGGAGGTGGACTCCTGCTCCTGCGCGTTCGTCTCGGCGGTCGTCGAGAGCGCGGCGATGGCGGTGGAGAGGTCCTCGAGGGCGGGGGCCATCTCGTCGGCCCACTGGCCCCGGAAGCGGTCCGCGTCCGGGCCCGTCCAGTCGACCTCCTCGAGCCCCGTGGTGAGCTCGGTCCGCATCTGCTCGATCTCCTCGGCCGCGTCGGCGAGATCGCGCGCCATGCGCCGGACCTCGTCGACGGACATGCCCTTGGCGGCTGTGTTCACGGTGCCTCCCCGTCCGTCTCGGCGCGGCCCGGGTGCCCGGCGCCGCGTGTCTCCACCGGGCCCACTCTAGGGAGCGGCGACCGGGACCGACATGGGGAGCACTCCCCATGTGGACAAGCCGCCCGTGGGGAGGTCCCGTGTCTCCCCGGCGCGCGGGCCTCCCGGGACCCCCGGCCCTCGCCGGCCTGGCCCGGTCTCAGCCGGTGACCTGCGCGACCTGGAGCTTGGTGGCGCGCCCGCCGGCGACCAGGAACCCGCGGCCGGCCGAGAAGTCCGCGCGCCGGACCCGCCCGAGCGGTGTGCCCAGCAGGGTGTCGCCCTCGCCGTCGCTCGGCTGCAGCAGGATCCCGCGGCGCCCGGACTTGAAGGGCTTGGCGAGCGTGTAGGCCTGGGACCAGGTGGAGGACTCGTTCTCGCCCACCACGAACTGCCCCTCGCGGGCGGCGCTGCGGATCAGCTTCTCGAGGTCGCCCTCGGCGCCCGTGCCGGTGAAGTCCGCGACGCCGTCGACGAACACCGCGAGCCGCCCCTCGGCGACGCCGCCGGACTCGAGGGTCGCGAGCAGCTGCTGGGCGAGGGTGCGCACCTCGTCGGGATCCGACGCCTCGACGTCCCAGATGCCCTGGCCCGTCAACGGCGTGCGGCGGGCCGAGAAGCGCACGATCCGCATCGGGTGCTCCATGGCCTTCAGCGCGGTGGCGAGGGTGAGCAGCGTCGTCGTGCGTCCCGACCCGATCGGCCCGGAGACCATGAACGCGCCGCGCGGCTCGATCGCGATCTCCGAGAGCGTCTCGTCGGCCACGCCCACGACGGGCCGCCCGCCGAGCACGGGATGCAGCGAGGAGAACTCGACGCGCTCGGGCAGGCGGGCGATCGCGGGGGCCCGCCCCACGCCGGCTCTCCGCATCGCCTGGGCGAGCGCCGCGACCTCGCGCGACTGGATGGCGACGTTGGCGTCGCCGCCGTGCACGGCGATCTGCACCTCGTGGCCGTCGAGGATCGCCCGCCCGGGAGGCGAGGAGGAGTCCAGCACGTCGCGGGCCGCGCCGAACACCGAGTAGTCGTCGGCCGAGGCGAGCCGGTGGATGAGGCGGCGCTGGATCGACGAGCCGAGCGAGGTGGGGATGGCGCTGGGCCGATCGCCCGTGACCACGACATGCACGCCGACCTGGCGCCCGTCGGTCGCGATCTGCACGAAGGTCGTGAACCACTTGGCGAGGTGGGAGAAGTCGTAGGCCTCGCGGAAGGCGGCCATGCCGTCGACGAGCAGCAGGATGCGCGGGGTCTCCGGCGCCTCGGCGAGCCGCCGGTACTCGGCGATCGTGCCGGCGCGCACGCGCGCGAACTCCTTGGCGCGGTCGTCGATCTCCTGGCGCAGGGTGCGCAGCAGCCGCGTCACCCGTTCCTCGTCATCGCCCGCGATGATCGATCCGACGTGCGGGAGCTCCTCGAGCATCGTGAGGCCCGAGGCGCCGAAGTCGAGCCCGTAGACGTGCACGGGCCCGCCGCGCACGGTGCTCGCGGCGGAGATCGCGAGGGTGCGCAGGGTCGTCGACTTGCCCGAGCCGCCGGTGCCGTAGACCGCCATGTTGCCGTCGCGGTCCGGCAGGTAGGAGACGGTCGGCTGCGCCTGGTTCTCGGGCACGTCCATGACCCCGAGCAGGAGCTCCTCGTCGGTGCGGCGGCTCGGCAGGCGCGAGAGGTCGTAGGCCTCGGCGAGCTCGGCGAGCCACGGCTTGCGGGGATCGGGCACGTCCGCCTCGTCGGCGGCGCGCCGGATCGTGCGCACCATGCGGGTGATGTCGTTGGGCCCGGGGTCGGCGGTCTCGGCGACGGCGGGCGCCGGCATGTCCCACGTCTCCCCCGTGCCGAAGGCCTTCTCGACGACGTCGACGCGCGCCTGCTCGGGCTCGTCCGTGGTCCAGCCGCCCGCGTACCCGGTCTGGAAGGTGGCGATGCGCCCCGGACCGGTCTTGGCGGCGGCGCGCCCGGGGATGCCGGGATCGAAATGGGCGGCCATCTGGTCGCCCAGGATGTCCTTCGAGTCCGCCTCGTCGGCCATGCGCAGGGCGATGCGCAGGTTCGTGTTGGCCCGCAGGTTCTCCTTGATGACGCCGGCGGGGCGCTGGGTGGCCAGGATCAGGTGCAGCCCGAGGGAGCGGCCGCGGGCGGCGACGTCGACGACGCCGTCGACGAACTCGGGGATCTCCTTGGCCAGGGCGGCGAACTCGTCGACGATGATGATGAGGCTCGGCGGGCAGTCGGGGTCGCCGGTGCGCTCGAGCGAGACGAGGTCCTTGGCCTTCTTCCGGTTCAGCAGGTGCTCGCGGTACTGCAGCTCCGCGCGCAGGGAGGTCAGGGCGCGCCGGACCAGGTGGGGCGAGAGGTCGGTGACGAGGCCGACGGCGTGGGGCAGGGTCACGGCGTCGGCGAACGCGGCGCCGCCCTTGTAGTCGACGAACAGGAAGGTCACGCGGTCGGGGCTGTGGGCCGTGGCCATGCCCATCACCCACGCCTGCAGGAACTCCGACTTGCCGGCGCCCGTGGTGCCGCCGACGAGGGCATGCGGGCCCTGCGTGCGCAGGTCGAGGTGGAAGGCGTCGGCGCCGTCGTGCCCGATCAGGCCGCGCAGGTCCGCGTCGTGGCTGCGTCGCACGGGGGCCGCGCCGTCGCGCGGGACGAGCGAGCCGTTCTCGCGCCACCGCTCGACGATGCTGCCGGGGATCTCGGCCAGCTCGGTGCCCGCGAGCTGGAGCCAGTTGATCGAGCGCGGGAGGTCGGAGTCGTCGTCGACGGGCACGCCCGCGTCGATGACGGGCGCGAGGTGGCGGGCGACGCCCGTGGCGACGTCCGGTCCGACCGTCTCGATCGTGACGGGATAGCTGCGCTCCCCCAGCCGGACGTGGCCGGCGGAGGCGCCCTGGACGGCCTCGTCGATCACGAGGTGGGTGCGGCAGGCCGCGGGCAGGGCGGCGACGTTGGCGGCGCACCACAGCACGTGCACCCCGACGTCGGGGCCGCGCTCGGCGATGCGCACCAGGCGTGCCCGGTCCACGGGGGCGTCGTCCTCGACGATCACGACGAGGGACGGGGTGACGGGGTCCGGCGGCAGCTCGGGCACCTGGGTCACGTCGGGCGTGAGCGCGCCGCGGCTCTGCGGCCTGTCGTCCTCGCCGGCCCGCTCGGCGATCAGCTCCTCGAGGCGCGAGACGAGGGACGCACCGAGCAGACGCGAGTCCGCGAGGTGGTCGCCCGGCAGCGGCGAGTGCGGGCTGGACGTGTGCGGCAGCCACTTGAGCCACTCCCAGTCGCGCCGGCTGCGCGGGGAGACGATCGCGGCGAGCGCGACCTCGGCCGGCGAGTGCAGCCCGGCCAGCTGCACGGCGACGGCCCGGGCGGCCCCGCGCGCCTCCTCCCCCGCCCCCGCGACGCCGATCGACCCGCACGTGCGCAGGTCCGCGACGATCGGGACCCCGGCGATCCGGCTGTACTCCTCCTGCATGTCCACGAGCTCGTCCCAGTACGCCGCGATCGCGTTGTTCTCCTTGGGCATCGCGATCCCGACGCGGGACTCGGCGATCCCGAGCCCGAGCCGGACCGTGCCGAACGCGGCGTGCTCGGGGCGGTGGGTCCACAGCAGGCGGCCGAGGCGGAAGGCGGAGTCGACGGTGTCGGCGGCGCTCGGTGCCTCCACCAGGCGCACCGCGCGCTCGAGCTCCTGGGCCGCGCTCACGCGGCGCCGCAGGGACGCCATCGCATCGGTGAAGCGCGCGATCTGGGTCTCGAGCATCTTGCGCTGCTGGGACCGTCGGGTGAAGTACCCGGCCGCGGCCATGAGCGGCATCATGAACACGAACATGAGCGAGCGCGGGCTGCCCGTCAGCAGGAACATGAACGCTCCCATGAACAGCGGCGCGATCATCATGATGACGGGGAAGGGCTGGGCCTGCGGCTCGCTCGGCGGGGTCGGCGCCTGCAGGGGCCGGTAGGGGAAGCGCGGCACCACGCGGGGCGACCGGTTGAACTCGACGACGGGCGAGGACGGGGCGGCACCGCCGGGACGGTGCAGCAGGACCACGGCGAAGGAGGTGCCGCCGATGAGGACCGTGTCGGCGGGGCCCACGACGGCGCGCTCGACGCGCTCGCCGGCGATCACGACCCCGTTGGAGGAGCCGAGGTCCACGATCTCCACGGTGTCGGAGACGTTGAGACGGCAGTGGCGCTTGGACAGCATCTCGTCGGCGATGCGGATGTCGACGTCGCCCTCGCGCCCGATCACGGTGGCGCCCGCGGGCAGCGGGTACTCGCGGCCCTCCTGGGGCCCGGAGAGCACGCGCAGCAGGGCGACGCCCGCGCCGCGGGACTCCGAGGCGCTCGCATAGCGGTCGCTCGACCGCGCGATGGAGACGACGCTGCCCGAGCGCAGCCCGGCCTGGATCAGGTCGGCGTCGCGCCGCAGGGTGCGCACCCCGCTCGCGCCGGGCCCGGCGCCCGGGTCCTGCACCTGCAGGGTGAGACCCTCGGGGGCCTGCATGCCGGCCCGCAGGGGGTCGCCGAGGTAGAGCGCGGAGGCGACGTCGGCGACCGTCGCGGTCGCGTCCGCCGTCACCTCGACGTCGGTCAGGCGGTCCTCGGGACGTCGCAGCGTGAGCTTGATGCGCATGAGGGGTCGTCGTCTCCTGGGGCTGGGGCGGGATGGGTGGTGCGCGCGGCGACGAGGGAGGCGTCCGCGGGGAGGCGGGCGCCGTGCACCTCAGTCCTCGTCGTCGGCGCCGAGGTCGAGGAGGGGCAGGTCGTCGGCGGTGACGAGGCGCGAGAACACGGCGTGCTCGACGAGCCGGGCACGTCGGTTGCTCGCGAGTCGGCCGGGGCCGCCGCGCAGGCCCCGCACGCCGAGCCGGTCGAGCTTGTCGCACACGTTGTCGAGCTTGCGGTTGAACTTCGTGCTCGACCAGCCCAGACGCTCTGCGGCCTGGGCGGAGGTGGGGACGGCGCTGATCCCGGTCCCGTCCCGGGTCAGCATCGGCTCGGACAGGGCGAGGATCAGCTGCTTCTGGCTGACCGTGAGGGCGACCGGGCCGACCGTGGTGTCGCCGGCGGGGTCGTCCGCGGTCGGCGAGCGCTCGAACTCGGGGAACTGGGCGTGGATGGAGAGGTCGTACGTGGTGGGTCCGGCCGTGAAGACGACCTTGGTGATCGGGAAGACGAGCGGGATCCGCGCGCCGGGGGCGAGCCACGCCTGCATGGTCCCCGTCGAGTCGGTGATCGTCGCCGACAGCCGCGAGCCGATGTTGACGAGCCACCACAGCGAGTCGACCTGCACGATCGAGAGGAACTGCCGGTGCAGGAACTGGTTGTCCTCGTCGATCGCGAGCTGCGCGTCGCGGCCGATGGTCAGCTCCCCGCCGTCCTCGAGGTCGAACCATTCCCCGCAGAACTCCACCGAGATCGCTGCCATGTCCCTCTCCTTCGTGTTCGCTGCCGCCCGTCGCCCGTCCGCGGGCGTCACGGCGAGGCGCACTGCTCCGCAGGCTCGCCGATCGCGCCGGACGAGGGGACCACGGCGACCTCGACGCACACCTGGTCCTGGTGGGGAGGCATGTCGAGCACGACCGCCTCGCGTCCGGTGACGGTCACCGGCTGCGCGTACTTCTCGTAGCCGTCGACGTCGATGTCCCAGTGCACGGTGTAGCTGTCGGACGCGTCGAACCCCTCGGGCCGCTGCCACGTGATGCGCGCCTTGTCGATCCCGGGGCCCATGTCGATCGGCTCGATCGTCACGCCCTCCGGGACGGGGACGTCCGCGCTGCCGATGAGCACGGGGGCGGTGGTCCGGGAGGCGACGGCGGGGGTCTCGACGGGGAACAGGATGCGCACGGCGACGACCGCGCCGACGCCGAGGACGAGCACGAGCACCGTGACGAGCGTGAGCACGGCCCAGGCGGGGACGCGGCCGCGCCGCAGACCCGGACGGTCGGCGCCGGCGGGGTCTTCCGGCTCGACGGGGGTCGGGCTCGCGGCCGAGGCGGGGCGCAGCACGGTCGGCGCGGTGGTCTCGGGCACCGTGCGCGCGGAGCGGCGGGGGCCGGGCACGGCGCCCGGGGCGGGGGCGACTGCGGCGAACGGGTCCCGCACGCGACCGGGACCGTTCGGGCTGCTCGCGCCCGGGGCCGGGAGCGTCGTGATCGACCGGATCCGGGTGTGTGCGTCGAGCTCGTCGTCGGCGGGGTGCGGCTCGGCCGCCGCGCCGCGCTCCTCGAGCACGTCCATGCCGGTCACGGGCAGGGACAGCTCGCTCTCGACGCTCTGGAGCGCGCGGCCGAGCGACAGCGCGCTGTCGTAGCGGCCGGCGGGGTCCTTGGCCATCGCGACCGCGAGGACCCGGTTCAGGGAGGGCGGGACGTCGGGCCGGTCGAGCGGCGCGAGCGGCACGGTCTCGATGCTGCGGATGAGGTCCGCGGCGCTCGCCCGGGTGCCGATCGGCTCGAAGGGCGAGCGTCCCGCGAGCAGGGAGTAGACCGATGCGGCGAGCGAGAACACGTCGCTGCGGACGTCGGCGCGGGGCGGGTCGGCGAAGCACTCGGGCGGCGACCACGGCACGGACATACCGACGCTGTCGTCGAGGTCGCCCTCGCCCGCCGCGATGGAGATCCCGAAGTCGGTCAGCGCGGGCCGGTTGTACGCGGTCACGAGGATGTTCGCGGGCTTGATGTCGCGGTGGAGGATGCCTGCGCGGTGCGCGGTCTCGACGGCCCCGGCGATCTGGACGCCCACCCGCAGCGCCTCGTCGACCGCGATCCGCTCGCTGCGGAAGCGCACGCCGTAGTTCGGTCGCGAGCAGAACTCCATCGCGATGTAGGGACGTCCGTCGGCCGACACGTCGGCCTGGTGGATGGTGACGATCGAGGGGTGGGTCGACAGCGTGGCCATCACGTTGGCCTCGGACTCGAACTGGCGCCGCACGGCGGGGTCGTGCACGTCGGCGAGCAGGACCTTGATGGCGACCTCTCGCTGGGGGCGCTCCTGGCGGTACAGGAACACGTCGGCGAAGCCGCCGCTGCCCAGCAGCGTCTGGTACTCGTAGCCGGGCAGCTCGGGCGGCCGCGACGGCGGACGGGGGCTCATGCCTGCTCCGACCAGCGCAGCACGACGCCGTCGCCGAGGTCCAGCACGTCGCCGTCGACGAGCACGACGGCCTCGTGCGGGCGCAGGCGGACTGTCTCGTGCTGGGAGCGCACGAGCAGGGTGCCGTTGGTGGTCGCGAGGTCGGTCGCGACGGCGTGCCATCCCTCGGGGCGGATCTGGAGGTGGGAGCGGGAGACGTCCTGCTGGGGGCTCGGCACGGTCACGAGCAGGGGCACGTCGTCGCCGCCCACGCGGGAGGCGCGAGGGCGGCGCCCCAGCACCACGGTGCGGTCGAGGGTGACGGTGCCGCCGGTCGAGATCTCGAGCCGCCCGAGCGGGGGTCGGACGACCGTGCGCACGGGGCCGCCGACGTGGGTCCCGCACACGCGGCACGTGTCGCGGTCGGGCGGGGAGGCGTGCCCGGCGGGGCACACGAGGGCGGGGACCGTGACGGCGGCGCGGGGGGCGGTCATCGGCTGCTGGATCGGCCCCGCGGAGCCGGCGGGACGGCCCGGCGACGGCACGGGGGCCGGTGCGGGCGGGCCCGACGACGAGGACGGCGAGGGACCCGACGACGGTGCGGCCGGGGAGTGTGAGGGGCCCGGCGACGAGGCGGCCGAGGAGGGGACGGCCGGGGCCGCAGGGGCGACGCCCTGCGGCGGCGCGGCAGCCGGGGCCGCGGGCGTCGCGAGCGGGGGCGGTGGGGAGGTCTCCCGCCGCACGCCCGGGACCCAGTCGATGAACTCGGCAGCCGGGACCTCGGAGACTGGGGCCGGGGCCGGTGGGGGTGCGGCCCGGTCGGGCTCCGGCCGGGCGGCGCCGGGAGCCGCGGGCGGCCCGGGCGCGGGAGCGACGGGAGCGACGGGCGGCGGCTCCTCGGCGTGCCGGGGCCGGGCGGCGTCCTCGATCCGCCGGTGCAGGGTGTGGCCGAAGAGGTCGTCGTACGAGCGGGACTCCTCCCGTGGGTCGTCTGCGGCGGGTCCGGTGGCCGCGGGTCCGGCCTCGGGGGATGCCGGAGGGCTCACGGCCGGTGGCTCCGGCGCCACCGGATCGGCCTCGGGCGCCGCCGGGGCGGGAGCAGGTGCGGGGCTGGGACGCGCTGCGGGCGGCGGAGCCGGGGTGCTGTGCTCGGTCGACCGCTGGGGGCCCGGCGGCATGGCGGGAGGCCCGGCCTCCGGGCCCGTCGGGCGCGCGGGCGCGGTGGGCGGTGCGGCCGGGGTCTGCGAGGGTGCCCCGGCCTCCGGTTCGGGCTCGTCGGGGCTGAACTCGAGGGTCGAGGGATCGCGCGTGAGCTCGAGCGAGGAGGCGATGGAGGCATGCTGAGGCGCGGCCGGGGCCACCGGGCGCGGCGCCGACCGCCCGGCCGAGGAGCCGGCGGCGCGATCGAACAGCGAGCTGCGCTGCGAGGGCCGGCGCGGGGCGTCGCGGCCGGCGACACCCGGGGTCACGGGGGCCGGGCGGGCGGGCTCGGGGGGTGACGCGTCGGGCGGCTCCTGGGAGCCGGGGGCCGACGGTGCGGCGGACGGCGGCACCGACGGCGGAGGCGCCGTGGTGCGTGCACTCTCGGGGGCCGGGGCCGTCGTGGCGGCCGCGGGGGCGGGAGGCGCGGCCGGGGCGGGTTCCCCGAGCAGGTCGGCGAAGATGTTGGGCACCGCGGGCTCCGGGGCGTCCGGGGCGGAAGGTGCCGCGGCAGGGACGACGAGCGGTGCCGCCGGGGCCGGGCGCGCCGGTGCGGGAGGGGGCGTGCGGGGCGCGCGGGCGGGCGGCGGGTTCTGCTCGCGGCGGCGCCGCACCTCGGGGTCCTCGATCGAGCGGCCGTCCTGCTCGACCAGGGCGGCGAGCGCGTCGCGCGCGGCGTCGTCGAGGCGGCCGGCGGCCTCCGTCATGTGCACGAAGCCGCGGATGCGGACCATGCCCGACTCGAGCGTCAGCACCCCCGGCCCCTGCTCGGTGGGCAGGTCGCCGAATGCGAGGCGCAGGACGCCCTCGCGGCGTGCGAGGGCCGGCCCGTCCTCGGCCGCGACCAGCTCGCGTCCGTCGTGCGTGTAGGCCGCCAGAGGTGTGTCGCCCTTGACGCCCAGCAGCGTGCTGTCGCCTCCGAGGGTGCCGAAGAGCACGGCGCCGAGGGCGTCGGCGCCCTCGAGCCCGGCCTCGCGGGCCAGGGTCTCGAGGAGGTCGTCGCTCGCGGGGCCGTGCCCGAGCACGGCCCACGCGGCGTCGAGGAGCGGCTTGGGCGCGGTGGGGGTGAGCACGACGAACGAGTCCGCTCGACGGATCAGGTAGGCGGGTCCGGGCTGGTACCAGGTGCCGGGCGGCAGGAGCGGGCGGCTCTCGCTCACGGCTCCCCTCCGTCTCGGCGCAGCCGGCGGGGCACCGTGTCCTCCCCGGCGTCGTCGACGCGCTCGGGAGCGCGCGGGGCGGGGCCGGTGTCCCCGTCGCCCTCGGCGCCGGGCACCTCGATCGCCTCGACGATCACGACCGTGACGTTGTCGTGGCCGCCCGCCGCCAGGGCGAGCTCGACGAGGACGTCGCACGCCTCCTGGACGCCGGCGGTGCGGCGCAGGACCCGCTCGATCGTCTCGTCGTCGAGCTCGCCGCTGAGCCCGTCGGAGCAGACCAGGAGGCGATCGCCGGCCTCGGCGGGGATCAGCCAGTAGTCGGGGTCGGACTGCGGCCCGGCGCCCAGAGCGCGCGTGATCATGTGCCGGTAGGGGTGCACCTTGGCCTCGGCGGCCGTCAGCTCCCCCGCGTCGACCAGCTCCTGGACCACCGAGTGGTCCACGCTCACCTGCTCGAAGACGTCGCCCGAGAGCCGGTAGACACGGGAGTCGCCGAGGTTCAGGACCACCCAGTACCCGGCGCCGTCGATGAGCATGGTCGCGGCGAGCGCGACGGTGGTGCCCGCCGAGAGCGGACCGCCGGTGCCGATCTCGTGGATGCGCCGCTCGGCCTCGCGGAGCGCCGCGCCGAGGTCCTCGATGCGCAGGTCCTCGGAGCCGGCGAGGTCGCCGAACTCCTCGACGGCGATCGCGCTCGCGACCTCCCCGGCGTCGTGGCCGCCCATGCCGTCGGCCACCATGAAGACCGGGGGCGCGACGAGCACGCTGTCCTCGTTGTGGTCCCGGACGTGTCCGACGTCGGTCGCCCATCCGCCGCGCACGCGGAAGGGGGTCGGGGATGCGGCGTCGCTCACGGCAGCACCTCCACGGTCAGGGTGCGGTCCCCGACCGCGAAACGGCTCGGCGCCGCCGCCGTGAAGGGCTCGGACGCCGTCAGCTCGGTCCGCGTCCCGTCCTCGCCGAGGAGGACGGTGCCGTTGGTCGAGCCCAGATCCGTGACGGTGAGCTCGCGACCGCGGACGTCGAGGCGCAGGTGCGTCTTGGAGATCGAGCGGGTCGGATCGGCCAGCGCCGCGACGGACAGTCGGGGCTCGGCGGGGTCGGCGGAGGGGTTGCGTCCGACGAGCACGGGGGCGACGGCCACGACGGGGGCGTCGTCGTCGAGCCGGAGCGCCACCCGGGGAAGCCGGGACGCGGACACGCGGGTCCGGTCGAGATCCTCGGGGTCCTCGAGGGCCGCCGGGTCCGAGGCGGCGGGGGCGGGGGGCACGGCAGGGGCCGCCGGAGCGGAGGGCGCGCCGGGCATGGTCGGCACGGCGGGCGGGGCCGCCGGGGCCGACGGGACCACGGGGGCGGACGGGGCCGCGGGCGCCGACGGGGCCGCGGGCGCCGGGCCGGACGCTGCGGCACCGGGCCCTGCGCCGGGCACGGGCCCAGCGCCGGCTGCGGGCCCGGCGGGGGCCGCGTCCTGGGGTGCCCACGGGGAGCGCTCGATGATGCCCGACTCCCCCGTCGTCGACAGCGGCTGGTCCCACATCGCGCCGGCCTCGGAGGGGCTGAGCCCCCACGGGGCGCCGGGCTGCGCCATCAGGTTGGCATGGGCGCCCACCGTGACGGGCGCGCCGGGAAGGTAGTGGTCGGCACCCTGACGGGCGTAGTCGTCAGGACGGCCGAGCAGCGGGTTGCGCCCCTGCCGCACCGACAGCACGATCGCGTCGACCGCGGTGTCGTGGAGGCCGCGGCGGGTGCGCGCGTCGAACAGCACCGGGATCACCATCACCAGGCCGACCAGCGGGATGCCGCGCAGCACCGCCCGTCCGAGGGCCCGCAGGAAGCCGAGCGGGCGGCCGGTCCGGGCGCGCACGGTGCGCAGGCCGAGGGCCGCCTGTCCCGGGGTGAGGGCCCGAGCCCCCTCGAGCCAGATCATCACGATCGCGGCGACCGCCACGAGGACGACCCCGAGGCCCACGAGCACCTGCGCGAGGATCCCGGCGCCGTCCTGCACGACGATCAGGACGAGCCCGATCAGGAGGGGCACGGTCAGGACGCCGAGCACGAGGGCATCGAGCAGCCACGCGACGAGGCGGGCCGGGATGCCCGCCGGGACGCAGCCGTCGAGGGGCGCGTCGAGGCCGCGACGCGGCTCGACGGCGGCGGGCGCGGGCGAGCTCCACGGCGCGGCGGAGGACGGGGCGGGCATGGCCATGGGCCGATCGTACTGGGGCCCGCCCACGCTCGGAGCGGCCGGGGCGCCCGGTGGGGACGTTGGGGAGGGGCGCGTGAGCAGCTCGACGCGCGGCGGCTCGGCGGCGGGCGCCGCGGCCTCGGGTGCCCGGGACCGGCGGCGCTGCGGCGGCGGCCCCCAGGCCCCCGGGGTGTCGGTCGGGCGCCGGTCGTAGGGCGAGGGGCGATAGCGCGCGCCGCACTCCCCGCACAGCACCGCGTCGGTGGTCAGGAGTGCTCCGCACGTGCTGCAGTACCGCATCGACTCGCTCATCGCCGTCGCCGTCCCTTCCCGCCTCGGGTCCTCGCCCGCCGCCGGTGGCGTCCGGGCACGAGGGAGCGGAGCGACACCGCGGCGCGCAGGGCGCGCCACCGCGAGGCGGTCCGCGTCATCGTGCGGCGGGAGGCGATGACCTGGTCCCAGTATTGCTCGACGGCCTGCGGCGCCATGGACTCGGGGCCGAAGACCCCGCGGTCGGCGCGCACGGCGAGCGCCTCGAGATCGGTGCCGGGGAAGTCGGCGGCCAGGGCCCGGGCGGTCTCGCGGCGGGTGCGGCGCGTCGGCGGCGCACGGCCGAGATCGCGCGCGGTGTCGAGCACCTCGGTCCAGCCGGCGAGGATCCGCTGATCCGGTTCGCCCCGTCGGCGCCGGCGCCGGCGCCGCAGGGCCTTGAGGGCCACGACGGCGCCCGCGAGGACGGCGAGCAGCACGAACGGGGAGGCGGCGCCGACGGTCGCGAGCACCCAGGTGGGGGTCGGCTCGGCGTCCTCGGGGCTGCGGTCCCCGGTCTCCCCCGTCATGGCGGGGGGCAGGCGCGGCGGCTCGACCGGCGGGGGCGGGGGCTGGGCGACCTGCGGCTTGGGCTGGTCCACGATGGTCTTCTCGGGCTGGGTGGGGTCCTTGTCGTCCTCGGGGGTGGGGTCGAAGCGCACCCAGCCGACACCGTCGAAGTAGACCTCGACCCACGCGGTGACGTCCTCGCCCGTCACCGCGACCGGGCCCGTGCCTCCGCCGGGGACCGTGAAGCCCATGACCACGCGCGCCGGGATGCCGGTCGAGCGCGCCATGAGCGCCTCGAGGGCGGCGAGCTGCTCCTGGTCGCCGATCATGCCCGTGGGGCTCGCCGCGGAGTCCTCGGTGTCGATCCCGGGCTCCTGCAGCATCGACAGCAGGCGGTACTCGCCATGGCCCGGCCAGGACGGGGTGTCGCCCTCGAGCCCGTGCGTGAAGAAGGTCTGGTCCTTGAGCGAGGCCGTCAGGTTCTGCATCCGGCCGTAGTCGGTGCGGGCGTCGCCCATCATCTCGAGCGCCCGGGCGCGCAGCTCGGGGTCCATGGGCGGGATGGACGGCAGGTCGACGTCGCCGAAGCGCAGCGCCTTCTGCTGGGCCGGCGTGGGGTCTCGGTAGGGCACGTAGGTGACGGCGTAGGCGTCGCCCGAGCGCAGGCCGTCGGCGTCGACGAGGGTCTGCGTGGACTGGTTGACGTAGAGGGACTCGGCGATCGCGGCGGGATCGTGCCCGCCGGGGCTGATGCGGGTCGTCCGGCTGCCCGTGGTCGGCATCCAGATCCGGTCGTAGTCGCCGATCGTGAAGGTCGCCGTGCGCTCCCCGGGGTACGGCCCGGCGTAGTCGACGTCGGCGGCCGTGCGCAGGAACGCGCCGCTCGCGCTGTCCTTGTCCGAGCCGCCCACGACGAGGTAGACCTCGCGGTCGTAGTCGTCGAGCACGGCGATGCTCACGCGGTCGCCCTCGGACAGCCCCGAGACGGTGAACAGGGTGTCGGACCCCTGGTTCTTGAGGTAGCCGCGGAACTGCGCGAGCGGGGAGGTCTCGTCGCGCGGATCGAACGGCGGCACGATCTGGTCGCGCAGCGCGTAGCGGGCCCGCCCCTCGGGCACGTCGAGCAGGGGCCGGGCGGCGACGGCGGCGCAGGCCGCGAGCACGACGATGAGCGCGCCGCCCACGACCCGCCGCCGCAGCACCGGGTTGCGCCACGAGCCCGGCCGCACCGTGTCGGAGATGATCGTGGAGTGCGCGCCCGCCAGGCGATCGGACTCGTAGCGCCAGCAGAGCCAGGCGATCGAGACGGCGGCCAGGAGGATGCCGCGCACGAGCGTGAGCGTGCCCTCGCGCGTGCCGAACACGATGGTGACGGCGAGCAGGACCGCGGTCAGCAGCCACGCGGGCACGTAGCGGCGGGTCCGCAGGACGATGGTGAACGCCCCGAGGGCCAGCAGGAGGGTGGGCAGCCAGGCGACGACGAGAACGCCCTCGGCCACGCCCACGGGCGGCGCCATGGTGAGCGTGACCTTCCAGGCCGTGACGGGCGCCGTGAGCAGCTCGAGCAGCGAGCCGGGGGTGGGCAGGATGCCCCACAGGCCGCGGGCGGGCGCCGCGAACGGGGTGCCCAGCACGAGGTGCACGACGACCACGGCCGCGAAGATCCGCAGCGGCCCCCAGGACCAGCGGGCTCCGGCGAGCGCGATGAGCAGGGCGAACGCGAGGGCGGCGAGGACGGTCACGAGCACCACGGGGCCGCCGTAGACGGGCCAGAAGCCGACGGCGGCGAGCGCGAACAGGGCCGCGAGGGCGGTCACGTCGATCGCGCGCGCGGCCGTGCCGCGCACGGCCGGGCGGGACGGGGCGGCGGTCATCGGGCCACCGCCCTCAGCGCACGCGGGAGGTGCTCGATCGCGCCGACGTCGACGATCTCGAGGCCCCCGAGATGGGAGCGGCGCACGCTGGCGCCGTCCACGCACCGCACGGCGACGGCGATCACGCCGACGGGCAGCTCGGACGTCGCGGCGGCGAGCTCGGTCACGGTCGCGCCCGAGCCGACGACGAGCATGACGGCCGAGGCGCTCGGCGCGCTCTCGGACGCGGTGCGCGCGAGATCGCGCAGGCCGTGGCGGGCCCTGACCGTGGCGGCCAGCGTGTAGTCGTCCATGAGGGAGCGGTAGGTCCGGGCGCTGAGACGCGCGTCGACGGACAGGGCGGTCAGCTCCTTCTCCTCGCGCAGCGTCTGCGCGGCGAGCGAGGCTGCGACCGACACGGCGAGCTCGAACTCCGCCTCGCCGGCGAAGTGCACGCCGACGTTGCCGAGGGCGACGACGACGTGCGAGCGGCGGGTCTCCTCGAACTGACGGACCATGAGGCGACCGGTGCGGGCGGTCGTGCGCCAGTGCACGTGGCGGCGGTCGTCGCCGCTGACGTACTCCCGCAGGGCGTGGAAGGCGATGTCGGACGAGGAGAGCGCGGAGGACGGCGTGCCTTCGAGGTCGCGCAGGTAGCCCGTCTCGAAGCCGTCGAGACGCGCGGTGCGCGGGTGCACGTAGACCTCCTGGGCGCGGGCCCACGTGACCTGGCGGCGCATGAGCCCGAGCGGATCGTCGCGCACGGAGCGCACGGGCCCGACGACGAGCACCTCGCGGCGCCGCGTCGGGATCGCGAAGATCTCCTCGTGGGCGCGCTCGGGGGCCAGACGGGGCACCAGGAACTGGGCGGTCGCCCCGCCGACGGCCAGCTCGATGCGGGCGGGCAGCATCGCGCGCGAGGAGTCGTTCATGACCTCGATCGTGCCGAGCGCCCTCTCCCCCACCACGACCCGGGTGCTCGAGAGGTCCATCGTGACCCGGTAGGCGGAGCGGCCCAGGATGAACACGCCGGCCACCAGCAGGGGCACGGTGAGGACGGCCGCGAGCACGGTCAGCTCGGTCAGGTGCAGGCGCAGACCGACGACCCAGCAGACCACGGCGGCCGCGAGCAGCGTCCACCCGATCGGCGAGATCACCCCGAGGGGCGGCCCGAGACGCGTGACGACGAGCTCGCGGCCCGCGCGCAGGGCGCGCCCCAGCCGGGCGCGCGCCGGTCCCAGGGCGCCGGCGAGCGCACGGACGCGCCCGCCTCGCCGCGGGGTGCGCACGGAGCTCATGCGGACTGCTGGCGGGCCTGCGGCGGCGCGACCTCGCCCAGGATGCGATCGAGCACCGAGGCGGCGCTCGCGCCGTTGAACTCGGCCTCGGCGTCCATCACGAAGCGATGGAGCCAGACGGAGCGCACGAGGTCCTTGACGTCGTCGGGGATCACGTAGTGGCGCCCGTCGATCGCCGCCCACACCTTGACGGCGCGCATGAGGGCGAGCGCGCCGCGGATGGACACGCCCACACGCACCTCGGGCGCCAGGCGCGTCTCCTCCATGAGCCGCGAGACGTACTCGAGCACGGCGGCGTCGACGTGCACGGTCGCGGCGAGCGCGCTCATGTCCTCGACGGCCTGCAGGGAGATCATCGGGGTGATCTGCTCGGAGCGGTCGCGGATCGCCGAGCCCTGGAGGATCTGGACGGTCGAGGCGTGGTCCGGGTAGCCGAGCGAGGTCTTCATGAGGAAGCGGTCGAGCTGGGCCTCGGGCAGGCGGTAGGTGCCGGCCTGCTCGATCGGGTTCTGGGTGGCGATGACGAGGAAGGGGCGACCCACCTCGTGGCTCGTGCCGTCGACGGTCACGCGCCCCTCCTCCATCACCTCCAGGAGCGCGGACTGGGTCTTGGGCGAGGCGCGGTTGATCTCGTCGGCGAGCACGATGTTCGCGAACACGGGCCCGGCGTGGAAGTCGAAGCCCTGGGTGTTCTGGTCGTAGATCGTCACGCCCGTGACGTCGGAGGGCAGCAGGTCGGGGGTGAACTGGATGCGTGAGCTCGTGCCCTTGACGGTCGCGGCGATCGCGCGGGCCAGCGACGTCTTGCCGGTGCCCGGGGCGTCCTCGAGCAGCACGTGCCCGGGGGCGAGCATCGCGGTGAGCACGAGGCGCACGATGTCGTTCTTGCCGATCACCGCACGGCCGACGCCCGTGACGAGCTTGTCGAAGGTGTCGGCGAACCAGCGGGCCTGCTCGGCGGTCATGGTCATGGGGGTTCCTTCGGAGGGCGGAGGGATCAGGGATAGGGGGTGTAGGCGCGGCCGACCTCGGTGCCGTCGACCAGGATGACGAGGGGGATGCCGCTGCTCTCGTACTGCCCGTAGAAGGTGCGATTGGGCTCGAGGACCGCGCGGCCGTCGGCGCCCGCCACCAGGTCGAACGACAGGTAGTTGGGGTCCTCACTGTTGGAGAGCGTGACGGTGTAGGACCGGCCGGGCTCGAGGTGCTCGAGCGTGAAGCCGACGTAGCGGCAGATCCCGGACTCACAGCCCGGCACCACGCCCGTCTTCGCGCCCCACGTGACGCTGCCCGGCATGAGCGCCGGCTGGGGGCGCGCCGCGGTCGCGGAGGCGGACGCGTCGGCGGTGAGGCCCTGCGCGTTGGTCGCGCGCACGGTGATCGAGTGCTTCGCGCCGCTGCCCGCGACGGTCACGGCCTTGCGATAGGGCTCGAAGGCGCCCCCGTCGAGGCTGTAGGACAGCGAGACGGGGTCGGCGCCGCCGCTGCCGTTGGCGGCGGCGGTGAACGTGACCGAGCAGGGGTCGTCCGTGCACGAGTCGGCCGTCGCGGTGACGGACGGAGCCTGGGGGTCGGTGTAGGGCACGACGGAGTTCGACGCCGCAGACAGGGGGCTCTGGCCGCCCGCGTGCCCGTTGTCCGCCTGGACCTTGAAGCTGTACGCCGTCCCGTTGCCGAGCCCGGTGACGGTCACGGCGATCCGGCCGTCCGCGCCGGGGACCGCGTCCCGGATGGGCACGGTCATCGAGCCGCCGCTGTAGGTGATGACGTACTGGGTGAGATCGGTGCCGCGCGTGGTCGCCGGCCGGAAGCGCACGGTCGCGCGCCCATGGGGCTCGGTGACCTCGGCGGCGACGCCCTGGGGCGCCTCGGGCACGGCGTAGGGCTCGACGGCGTCCGAGGCCGCCGACGGCACGGTGCCGCGCCCCACGGAGTTCACGCCGACGTAGGTGAAGGTGAACGAGCCGTTGGGGTCGAGGCCCTGGAAGGTCGCGGAGGTCTGGTCGCCGCCGACCGTCACCTCGGTGCCGTCGGAGGCGCGGACGACGTACGCCGTGATCGGCTCGCCGTTGGCCTCGGCCGCGGACATCGCCGGGAAGGAGACCGTGACGCCGCCGCCGAAGACCGTGTTCACGCGCTGCGCGCTCGGGGTGCCGCGGGGCTTGGTCGGCAGCCCCGCCGGGTGCTCGGGCGCCGAGGAGGGCGACCAGTCCGAGGGGTCGGGGGCGCCGTTGAACGCGCGCAGCCGGAAGGTGTAGGAGGTGCCGTTGGTCAGCCCCTCCCACGTGATCGAGGTGGCGGAGGCGGGATACGTGCGGGTCGCGGACGCGCCCGAGCCGGCGTCGAGGATCTGCAGCTCGTAGTGGTCGATCGCCGAGCCCCGGTTGACCGGGGGCGTCCAGGACACGTCGAGGCGGGAGTCCTGGCGCCGCACGGTCGGGGCGCTCGGCGGGTCCGGTCGCACGTCCGGACGGGCGACGGCCGAGGGCGTGGACGGCGCCGAGTCGCCGACGGCGTTGTGCGCGCTCACCGCGAAGGTGTACTCGGTGCCGTTGGACAGGCCCGTGATCTCGCAGGTGGTGCCCGTGCAGGTGGTCGTGGAGGGGCCGCCGGAGGCGGACGTGACCGTGTAGTGGTCGATCGGCGCGCCGTTGTCGTCGCCGGGGGTGAAGCTCACGGTCGCGGTGCCGTCGCCGACGGCGTCGATGCGGGGTGCGGAGGGCGCGCCGGGCACGTCGCGTACGGCGGCATGGATGGTGCCCGTGACGACGCGATCGGGATCGCGGGTCGCGTCCTGGACCCGGTAGGTCACGGTCGCGCTGCCGTGCCAGCCGGGCGGCGCGGCCAGCACCACGTCCTCCCCCTCGACGCGCGCCGTGACCTGACCCGCGACGACCTGCGGGTCCAGCACCGTGCGGGGCTTGCCGGGGAAGGGGTTGGAGTCGTTGGCGAGCACGGGAACGCTCGTCTGGGACCCGGCGTCGACGACCGCCTCGTCGACGCCGGTCGAGATGCGCGACTGGCGGCTGCCGACCACCGTCACGTGCACGACGGCGGAGACGGGGTCGTTCTGCCCGTCGTCCGCGCTCACGGGCACGTCGACGGTGGTGCCCTTGGCGGCGTCGGCCGCGGCCTCGACGAGCATCGTGCCGTCCGCGGCGACGTCGACCGTCACGCCGTCGGGCGGCGCGAACTGGCCGGCCGCGTAGCGCAGCGTGTCGCCGTCGGGGTCGTCGGCGCCCGCGGACAGCTCGAGCGGGGTCGCCGCCTCGCCCTGCACGACGTTCAGCTCGGCGCCCTCGAGGCTGGGCGGATGGTTGGTGCTCGACGTGACCTCGATCGGGATCACGAGGGTCCCGCGTGCCGCCTTCTCGTCGGAGGCGTCCGCCGCGTCGGTGACCTCGACGGCCACCTGGTCGGGCCCCACGTAGTCCTCGCGCGCCGTGTACCGGAGGGTCGAGGCGTCCTCGACGAGCTCGGTGCCGTCGGCATGCTGGGCGGTCGCGGTCGTGGGGTCGGTGATCGTGACGCCCGCGGCGCCGGCCCGCACGAGCACGTTCCGGGGATCGTCGATCGCGATGTCGATCGGCTCCCCGGCGCGGGCCTCGACCGGCTGGCCGATCCAGCGGGGCGCCTGGGCGTCGGTGCCGGGCACCCAGATGAACGCGGCCGAGGTGCCGCCGTCCTGGTCGGTGATCGTGTACCGGATCCGCTGCTGCCCGGTCGTCACGGGGACGTCGATGGTGCCGTCGTCGCGCACCGTCGCCCCCTCGACCGGGCCTGCGAGGGCGGGTCGGAGGTCGGCGACGCTGCCGTCGGGGTCCTGGTCGTTGGCGAGCACGTCGACGGTGAGGTGGCCCTCGTCGGCGCCCGCGAGCTCCTGGGGGTCGACGTAGTCGTCTCGTGCGAGCGGCGGCAGCAGCGGGGCGTCCTCGTCGACGACGACGGTCGCGTGGCCGGTCGCGGTGAGCTGGCCGTCCGAGGCGCCGTAGGAGAACGTGTACGCGCCCGGCGTGGCCGGCGAGCGCGTCGAGACGGCGGGGATGCGCTCGCGGTCGTCGGGCTCGTCGAGCGGCATGGTCTTCTCGTCGTCGGAGACGGTGCGGGCGCGGTCGATGGCCAGGGAGGCGCCCTCGGGGTCGGTGTCGTTGCCGAGCACGAACACCTGCACCTCCCGGTCCGGGCGCACCCGGACGGTGTCGTCGACGGCCACGGGCTCGAGGTTGGTGCCCGAGGGCTTGGCGACGCCGACCGCGATCTGGGCGGTCCCGACGCCGCCGAAGCGGTCGCGCACCTGGTAGGCGATCGTGTCGGTGCCGACCGACCCGGCGAAGGCCTCGTACTCGATCCACTCCCCCGATGCGGAGGTGACGCGCCCGAGGGTGGGTGCGGGAGCGGTGATCGACGTCAGGAGCGTCGAGTCGCCGTCGGGGTCGATGCCGGAGGTCCGCACCGGGATCCGCACGGTGGTGCCGGCGATCGCGCGGGCCTCGCCGTTCTCGGGCTGGGGGGCGTCGTTGGGGTCGTCGGCGGCCACGATGCGCACGGTCACCTCGGCGGTCGCACGGCGGCCCGTGTCGTCGACGACGTCGTAGGCGAAGGTCGCGGTCCCGCTCGCGCCGTCCTGGGCGATGAAGCGGATCTGGTCCTCGACGATATCGGCCTCGCCCCTGCCCTCGAGCCCGGTCCGGCTGCTGATCGCGTCGATCTCGAGGGGCGCGCCGCTCGGCGAGCGGTCGTTGTCCAGGACGGGGATCTTCACGGCGTCGCCGGCGCGCACGAGCGCCTGGTCGCGGCCCGCGACCGGGTAGGGCGGCTGCGCCTCGGGCGGCACGACCATCACCCGGACGGTGCCCTCCTTCGTGCCCGTCGCGTTGGCGGCGCGGTAGCCCACCTCGACGGGGGTGTCCGAGCGCGGGGCGTCGGCGCGGGCCGAGACCCGCAGGTAGTGGTGGTCGATGAGCTCGGCGGTCAGCCCCGAGTCCTCGGGGGCCGAGAACCGGTCGACGACGAGCACGCCGCCGGTCGGGTCGACGTCGTTCTCCAGCGGGTCGACGAGCGTGCTCGAGCCCGTGGTCACCATGCCGAGGTCGTCGACCGTGACGGGCTCCATCGCCTGGCTCGTGGGCTCCCGGACGTCGACCCGGATGAGCCCCTGCACGCTCTGGGCGCCCTCGCCGACCTGGTAGGTGAGGTAGCGGGTGGCCGGGTCGGTGCCGGTGATGTCGATCGTGCCGTCCTGGGCGTCGGCGACGGCGGTCAGGCCCTCGGCCTGTCCGACGTGCAGGAGGGTGAGCTGGCCGCCCGAGGGGTTCAGGTCGTTGAGGAGGGGGTCGAGGGTGACGGTGCGCCCTGCGACGGTCTGCACGTGATCGGCGGTCGTGATGGGCGGGATCTCGGGATCGGCGGCGACGTCGAGCAGGAGCGTGCCCTCGGAGGTCGCGCCCTGGGCGTCGTGGAGGCGCAGCTCGACGGTCTTGAGCCCGGTCGCCAGGCCCGCGTCGGTGAACGTGACCATGCCGTCGGGGCGGAAGGTCACCTGGTCGTCGTCGTTGTCGATGCTCGCGCCCGCGAGGTAGAAGTCGTCGCCGTCGGGGTCCTCGTAGTGCGGCAGCACGTTGAAGGAGACCTCGGCGCCCTGGGCGATGTGCAGCTGCGGCGGGCTGTCGTCGACCGCTCGGGGCCCCTCGTTGGTGCCGTCGGCGTGCACCGTGAGCTCGACGGTCGTGGCGGCCCTGCCGCCGCGGCCGTCCTCGACCGAGTAGGAGAAGGCGGCGGTGCCGGCGGCGTCGGCCGCCACGTCGATCTGCAGGGCGGTGCCTCCGCGGATCGGGGTCACGGTGCCGATGCCGGGCTGGGTGTCGACCGAGGCGATGAGCACGTCGCCGTCGGGGTCGGTGTCGTTGGAGATGACCGGCAGCACGACGCTCGCCCCGGGCCGGACGCCGAAGGCGTCGGGGTTGGCGACCGGGTCGCGGTTCTCCTCCCGCTGGTCCGGAGGCACGTTGGTGACGCTCGAGGTGAGCGTCTCCTTCTGCTCCTCGAGCTGCTTCTCGATGTCGAGCTGGGTGGTCAGCTCCCACTCGTCGACGATCTGCATGTCGTCGGCGATCATCCAGGAGGTGCCGTTCAGCTGGTCGTTGAGCACGACGAGATCGTGGTTCGTGCGCAGGCGGAGGTCGGCGTCGGCGGCGGCATCGGGCACCCGGGCCTGGGTCGCGGGAGCGTCGCCGCAGCGGGTCAGGTAGGTCTGCGCGCCGTTCCAGGCCGCATAGTCGCAGCCGCCGGCCTGGACGGGGGCGACCGGGCTGCCGCTGCCCTTGGCCTTGTCCCGGGTGGCGGCGCCCCCGCTCAGCGGCACCGCGTAGAGCGAGTCCCCCGTCGCGAGCAGCACGTGGGAGGAGGTGGGGCTGGGCTGCTGGAGCGTCGCGGTGCCCGCGTCGCCGACCCCGGCGTCCTCGAGCCCGATCACGGTGTCGTCGGTCCCGACGTGCAGGGTCGCATGGGCCCGGTCGAGCACGACGGGCTGGTCGCCGACCGCGGTCATGGCGACGTCGTCCTCCCCGGTCGCGAGGCCGGTGAGTCTGATCGGGTCCTCCGCCGTCGTGGCGGCCGCCGTGGCGGCGCGGGGGAAGGAGAGCAGGGAGTCCCCGTCGAGCACGTACACGTCGCCGGAGGTCGTGACGGTCAGGGTGCCCTGCGCCCCGGAGCCGGAGGAGAGCGTGGCGACAGGGGTGGCTTCCTGGGGGTCGAAGGCGGCGAGCTCGTCGGGGCTCAGGATCCAGAGCTTCCCGTCGGCGTTCAGGAGGGCTGCGCGGTCGCCGCCGAGGGCGACGAGGTCGGTCCCGGCCAGCGGGACGCGGCTCTCGCGGCGCTGTGCCGCGGTGTTGACACGCTCGATGCCGTCGGTCGTGCGCAGGAACACCGCCGATCCCGACTGCAGGACGTCCTGGGTGGACTCGACCTGGAGGCGCGCGTCGAACTCCTGCGCGTCGACGTTGATCCGTCCGAGCAGGCCGTCGGCGGTGTTGAGCACCCAGACCCCGCCGTTGTGGGTGTGGACCTCGGAGCCGGCATAGCCCTTGTCCATGACCGCGAGGATCGTGACGACGAGGGCAAGGACGGCCAGCAGCGCGGAGGTGACGGCGCCGAGGCGTCGGCGCCCGCGGGACCTGCCGCTCGCGACCGTCACTGCTCCCCCTCGCCTCGGGTTCTCGGAGGTGTGCCCGCGCTCATGTCCGTCTGTCGACCGCGCGGCGTCTGCTCGCCGCTGCGATCGCCGGTCAGCCTAGCGGTGGCGCTCAGGTCGGGCCAAGGCCGTCGCATGGTGTGAGAAGCCGTCCTCGTCGCGCCGTCGAGGGCTCAGACGGAGCGGCGCACCAGGGACTGCGTGAAGTGCTCGAGCGCATCGCGCACCGAGCCGGCGGGGAGCTCATGGAGGATCGCGACGGCCTCGTCGGCGTAGCGCTGGGCCATGAGCTCGGTCTGGTCGACGGCGGGATCGCGACGCAGCAGATCGAGGGCCGCCTCGAGGGGGGCGTCGTCGGTGAGATCGGCGTCGAGCAGCTCGACGAGACGGTGTGCGTCGGCGCCCGCCTCGCCCGCGGCGACGCGTCGGCGGACGAGCAGCGTCGGCATGGTGGGCACGCCTTCGCGCAGGTCGGTGCCCGGGGTCTTGCCGGAGGAGGCCGGGTCGCTGCGCAGGTCCAGCACGTCGTCGGCGAGCTGGAACGCGACGCCGACCTTCTCGCCGTAGCGGGCGAGGGTGTCGGCGATCGAGGCCGGGCAGCCGGCCTGGAGGGCGCCGAGGCGTCCGGCCGAGGCGATGAGCGACGCCGTCTTGTCCGAGAGCACGCCCAGGTAGTGCTCGAAGGGGTCCTCGTCCGCGCCGACCCCCACGGTCTCGTGGAGCTGGCCCATGCACAGTCGCTCGAAGGTCCGGGCGTGGATCAGCACGGCCTCGGGGCCGAGCGAGGAGCTCAGCGCGCTCGCGCGCGCGAAGAGGAAGTCGCCGGTGAGGATCGCGACCGAGTTGCCCCAGACCTCGTGGGCGGTGCGGGCGCCGCGCCGGGTCGAGGCGTCGTCCATGACGTCGTCGTGGTACAGGGTCGCCAGATGGGTCAGCTCGACGAGCACGGCGGCGTCGACGACCTCGGGGCGCTCCAGGTCGCCGAAGGAGCCGGCGAGCAGGGCGAGCAGGGGGCGCACGCGCTTGCCGCCCGCGTCCATGAGGTGACGGGAGGTCCAGCGGGCCATGGTGTCCGAGGTGCTCACGACCTCGCGCAGCCGCTCCTCGACCCGCTCGAGCCGATCCTCGATCGCCGCGGCGAGGGAATCATCCACGTCCGGGACGAACGCCAGGGACGAGCGCATCGGACTCCTCAGGACGGAAGACGGCGGCACGGGGCCGGCAGGAACACGGGCGCGCGGCACGGCGGCCGCGACCGCCACAGTCTACCGTGGGGGCACGCGGGACCCGCGGTCCGCACGCCGCACATCACAGGACCCGGGTGAGGGCCGAGCGGGGTCACGCTCCCACGTGGACGCCCGGCCCCGTCCTCGCGAGCGGACCTGTGAAGCCCGGACATCGCTGTGCCCCCGCGCAGCGCTCTCGTGCACGCGGGGACCGGGTGTCAGGGCAAGACAAAAGAGGGGGAAGAGACCATGGCGCGTGCGCGAATGGCTTCACGTGTCGGCACCACCACCCCCACACCCAGACCCCCGTCAAGGGACCCGGCGCGGGAACGGTGTGCCACGACACCACCACTCACACACAACAACCACGACCTCTTCCCCCTCTCTCGAAGGAAGATGTCCGGCGGCGACCTACTCTCCCACACCCTACCGAGTGCAGTACCATCGGCGCTGTCGAGCTTAGCTACCGGGTTCGGAATGGAACCGGGCGTTTCCCCGACGCTATGACCGCCGTAACACGACGAGACAACCAGACCCCCCACACCCACACCCCACAAACGGGTTTGAGCATGATGGTGGTTGTTCCTCGAGAACCACACAGTAGACGCGAACATCACACAGCAACAGACATAAATGTTGAATAAGTCATCGGCCATTAGTACCAGTCAGCTCCACACATTACTGTGCTTCCACATCTGGCCTATCAACCCAGTGATCTGCTGGGGGCCTCTCACCCCAAACGGGGCACGGATATCTCATCTTGAAGCAGGCTTCCCGCTTAGATGCTTTCAGCGGTTATCCCTTCCCGACGTAGCCAACCAGCCATGCTCTTGGCAGAACAACTGGCACACCAGAGGTCAGTCCATCCCGGTCCTCTCGTACTAGGGACAGGTCTTCTCAAATATCCAACGCGCGCAGCGGATAGGGACCGAACTGTCTCACGACGTTCTAAACCCAGCTCGCGTACCGCTTTAATAGGCGAACAGCCTAACCCTTGGGACCAACTCCAGCCCCAGGATGCGACGAGCCGACATCGAGGTGCCAAACCATGCCGTCGATATGAGCTCTTGGGCAAGATCAGCCTGTTATCCCCGGGGTACCTTTTATCCGTTGAGCGACACCCATTCCACAATGAGGTGCCGGATCACTAGTTCCTGCTTTCGCACCTGCCCGACATGTCTGTCTCGCAGTCAAGCTCCCTTGTGCACTTACACTCAACACCTGATTGCCAACCAGGCTGAGGGAACCTTTGAGCGCCTCCGTTACTCTTTAGGAGGCAACCGCCCCAGTTAAACTACCCATCAGGCACTGTCCCTGATCCGGATCACGGACCGAGGTTAGGAATCCAGAACGACCAGAGTGGTATTTCAACGATGACTCCACACGAACTGGCGTCCATGCTTCACAGTCTCCCACCTATCCTACACAAGCCGTCCCGAACACCAATACCAAACTATAGTAAAGGTCCCGGGTCTTTCCGTCCTGCTGCGCGTAACGAGCATCTTTACTCGTAATGCAATTTCGCCGAGTTCGCGGTTGAGACAGTGGAGAAGTCGTTACGCCATTCGTGCAGGTCGGAACTTACCCGACAAGGAATTTCGCTACCTTAGGATGGTTATAGTTACCACCGCCGTTTACTGGGGCTTAAATTCTCAGCTTCGACCCCGAAGGGTCTAACCGGTCCTCTTAACCTTCCAGCACCGGGCAGGCGTCAGTCCGTATACAGCGTCTTACGACTTCGCACGGACCTGTGTTTTTAGTAAACAGTCGCTTCTCCCTGGTCTCTGCGGCCATCGGTGCTCTCACACCTCAGGCCCCCCTTCTCCCGAAGTTACGGGGGTATTTTGCCGAGTTCCTTAACCACGATTCTCTCGAACGCCTTGGTATTCTCTACCTGATCACCTGAGTCGGTTTAGGGTACGGGCGACCGTAGTTGTCACGCCGGAACTTTTCTTGGCAGTACAGGATCACTCACCTACGCCCCTACGGGATCCCCATCACGTCTCACCCCATACGGCACCGCATTACCGGTGCGCGGGCTGCTCGCTTAGACGGACTATTCCATTAAGTCCGCGGAAGCTACCTCACTGCGTCATCCCTTGCGCTGACCTACTACACACTTGGTTCCCATGCTCCCCCACACACGCCTCCCGAAGGAGACGAAGCAGGTTCGGATGGTGAGCATCGCATGCCTCGGTATGGGTCCTTCTACGATCGGTTCGGGAATATCAACCCGATGTCCATCGACTACGCCTGTCGGCCTCGCCTTAGGTCCCGACTAACCCAGGGCGGATTAACCTGGCCCTGGAACCCTTGATCAATCGGCGGACGGGTTTCTCACCCGTCTTTCGCTACTCATGCCTGCATTCTCACTCGTGCAGTCTCCACCACTGGGTTACCCCGCAGCTTCACTGTCTGCACGACGCTCCCCTACCCACCCCACATACATGGAGTGACACAGCTTCGGCGGTGTACTTGAGCCCCGCTACATTGTCGGCGCAGAATCACTTGACCAGTGAGCTATTACGCACTCTTTCAAGGGTGGCTGCTTCTAAGCCAACCTCCTGGTTGTCTCAGCAACTCCACATCCTTTTCCACTTAGCACACGCTTAGGGGCCTTAGCTGATGTTCTGGGCTGTTTCCCTCTCGACTATGAAGCTTATCCCCCACAGTCTCACTGCTGCGCTCTCACGTACCGGCATTCGGAGTTTGGCTAAGGTCAGTAACCCGGTGGGGCCCATCGCCTATCCAGTGCTCTACCTCCGGCACGAAACACGCAACGCTGCACCTAAATGCATTTCGGGGAGAACCAGCTATCACGAAGTTTGATTGGCCTTTCACCCCTATCCACAGGTCATCCCCTCCATTTTCAACTGAAGTGGGTTCGGGCCTCCACGCGGTCTTACCCGCGCTTCACCCTGCCCATGGATAGATCACTTCGCTTCGGGTCTAGAGCCGGCGACTGAACGCCCCGTTCAGACTCGCTTTCGCTACGGCTACCCCACACGGGTTAACCTCGCCACCGACCACTAACTCGCAGGCTCATTCTTCAAAAGGCACGCCGTCACCCCTCAAGGCTCCGACGGATTGTAAGCGCACGGTTTCAGGTACTATTTCACTCCCCTCCCGGGGTACTTTTCACCTTTCCCTCACGGTACTTGTCCGCTATCGGTCACGAGGTAGTATTCAGGCTTACCAGGTGGTCCTGGCAGATTCACACCGGATTTCACGGGCCCGGTGCTACTTGGGAACAGCATCACGCGCGGCAGAAGTTTCGTCTACGGGGGTCACACCCTCTACGCCGTCGCACTCACCACGACTTCGACTACCACTGCACGCTCACGTCGACGATCCGGCAGAACCGTCCGACACGTCCCACAACCCCCATCCTGCAACCCCTGCCGGGTATCACACAGAACAGGTTTGGCCTCTTCCGCTTTCGCTCGCCACTACTCACGGAATCACTGTTGTTTTCTCTTCCTGCGGGTACTGAGATGTTTCACTTCCCCGCGTTCCCTCCACACTGCCTATACATTCAACAGTGGGTACCAGGACATGACTCCTGGTGGGTTTCCCCATTCGGACATCCTCGGATCACAGGTCGGTTGTCACCTCCCCGAGGCTTATCGCAGACTCCTACGTCCTTCATCGGCTCCTCGTGCCCAGGCATTCACCGTGCGCCCTTAGAAACTTAGGCAACACTTACAAAGACACTATTGCTTACAAAGATGCTCGCGTCCACTATGCAGTTCTCAAAGAACAACCCCACACCCCCACCAGCATCACCACACAGGCGATCCCGATGACGGGGAGGACCAGCCACACACACCCACCCTCCCAACAGGAGAAGCAGGATGCGCGTGCAGCCTCAAAACCCAATAGCGTGCCTCCACCTCAAACCCCCATGACAGCCAGCCACCTTCCAGATCCCCGAAGGAACCGTACTCGTGACCTGCCACCATGACAGTGAAGCGCCTATTCGTTGATGTTCCACCCTTGAGCAACCACCCACGACACGAACGGTCGTGCAAGCGGCCACCAATACTTGGTGTAGCTCCTTAGAAAGGAGGTGATCCAGCCGCACCTTCCGGTACGGCTACCTTGTTACGACTTAGTCCCAATCACCGATCCCACCTTCGACAGCTCCCCCCACAAGGGATGGGCCACTGGCTTCGGGTGTTACCGACTTTCGTGACTTGACGGGCGGTGTGTACAAGGCCCGGGAACGTATTCACCGCAGCGTTGCTGATCTGCGATTACTAGCGACTCCGACTTCATGGGGTCGAGTTGCAGACCCCAATCCGAACTGAGACCGGCTTTTTGGGATTCGCTCCACCTCACAGTATCGCAACCCTTTGTACCGGCCATTGTAGCATGCGTGAAGCCCAAGACATAAGGGGCATGATGATTTGACGTCGTCCCCACCTTCCTCCGAGTTGACCCCGGCAGTCTCCCATGAGTCCCCGCCATTACGCGCTGGCAACATGGAACGAGGGTTGCGCTCGTTGCGGGACTTAACCCAACATCTCACGACACGAGCTGACGACAACCATGCACCACCTGTGCACCAGTCCAAAGAAGGCCACATCTCTGCAGCTGTCCGGTGCATGTCAAGCCTTGGTAAGGTTCTTCGCGTTGCATCGAATTAATCCGCATGCTCCGCCGCTTGTGCGGGCCCCCGTCAATTCCTTTGAGTTTTAGCCTTGCGGCCGTACTCCCCAGGCGGGGCACTTAATGCGTTAGCTACGGCGCGGAAAACGTGGAATGTTCCCCACACCTAGTGCCCAACGTTTACGGCATGGACTACCAGGGTATCTAATCCTGTTCGCTCCCCATGCTTTCGCTTCTCAGTGTCAGTAATGGCCCAGAGACCTGCCTTCGCCATCGGTGTTCTTCCTGATATCTGCGCATTTCACCGCTACACCAGGAGTTCCAGTCTCCCCTACCACACTCTAGCCTGCCCGTACCCACCGCACGTCCAGGGTTGAGCCCTGGATTTTCACGGCAGACGCGACAAGCCACCTACAAGCTCTTTACGCCCAATAATTCCGGACAACGCTTGCGCCCTACGTATTACCGCGGCTGCTGGCACGTAGTTAGCCGGCGCTTCTTCTGCAGGTACCGTCACTTTCGCTTCTTCCCTGCTGAAAGAGGTTTACAACCCGAAGGCCGTCATCCCCCACGCGGCGTCGCTGCATCAGGCTTTCGCCCATTGTGCAATATTCCCCACTGCTGCCTCCCGTAGGAGTCTGGGCCGTGTCTCAGTCCCAGTGTGGCCGGTCGCCCTCTCAGGCCGGCTACCCGTCATCGCCTTGGTGAGCCATTACCTCACCAACAAACTGATAGGCCGCGAGTCCATCCCTCACCGAAAAACTTTCCAACCCCCACCATGCAGTAGGAGCTCATATCCGGTATTAGCCACGATTTCCCGAGGTTATCCCAGAGTGAGGGGCAGGTTACTCACGTGTTACTCACCCGTTCGCCACTAATCAGACCAGGCAAGCCCGGTCATCATCGTTCGACTTGCATGTGTTAAGCACGCCGCCAGCGTTCGTCCTGAGCCAGGATCAAACTCTCCATCAAAAAATGAAAACAATCCCGGCAGTAAAAACGAACAGCCAGTAAAAACTGCTGCTGTCCAATAAACTGCCAAACAAACATTTGGCATCAACAAACAGACACGCTATTGAGATCTCAAACAACACGCGCACATCGTCACCGAATCCGAAGTTCTCGGTCCGGCTCAGAGGCTCGGTGGCGCCGGTCCGGATACCCGTTCCGACTTTTGTGCTTCGTCGTCCCGGCGCGAGTCACTACTCTAGCAGTGCTTCGCGGGCCGTTGCAACTCCGCTCCGTGTGGTCCCCGTCACGCTGCGGCATCCTCATGGATGTGCCTCGCTCCGCGGACCCGCGGTCGATCCCGAGGGATCGAGTCCTCCGTGCAGTGGACGTCCCGTCGGGCTTCCGGTCTCGCTCTCGGCGAGCCCCTCGGCCCTTCTTTCCGTCCGCCTCACCGGCTGACAAGGGAAGACATTACGGGTCTGGCGAAGCGACCGTCAAACCGGCCCCGGGCGACCTGTAGCGCCCCCATCCCCGACGAATGTGCAGGTCACGGCGCTTCGTATGCGCGGGTCGCCCCTTGTGTCCAGCGGTGTGTGACCTGGGGCTGAGGGCCGCTTCACACGGATTTGCGTCGACGCCGCACCGTCTGCCAGGGGCGTCCCGGATCCCCCTCATCGGGCACGCTCCGACTCCCTGCGCAAGGGCCCCGCGGACGACGAAGGCCGCCGGCTCCCTTGGGGAACCGGCGGCCTCGCGGGTGTGTTCGGCGATGGATCGCGGGACGACGGGACCTGCGATCAGGGCGCGAGCGCGACCATCGCGGCGGACTTGCGGCCTCGCCGCAGCAGCACACGGCCGCCCGGCAGCGGAGCGACGTCCTCGAGCGGGCCGGCGAGTCCGTCCACCGACACCGGCTCGCCGTTGACGGTGAGGCCGGACTGGCCGGCGGCGCGGCGTGCCTCGCCCTTGGAGGTCACGATCCCGGACGCGACGAAGGCGTCGAGGAGCGATGTCGACCGGGCCAGGGTGCTCTGCGGCAGCTCCCGGGCCACCGCCTGCACGGTCTGCTCGTCGAGGGAGCGCACGTCCCCTCGCCCGAACAGGACCGCGGCCGCCTCGACGGCCTGGTCGGTGGCGCGTCGGCCGTGCACGAGCGTGGTCAGATCGTCGGCGAGCGCACGCTGGGCCGCGCGGCGCTGCGGCTCCTCCCGGGTCAGCCGCTCGAGCTCGGCGATGTCGTCGGGGTCGCGGAACGTGAAGTACCGCAGGTAGGCGACGACATCGGCGTCCGCGGCGTTGAGCCAGAACTGGTGGAAGGCGTACGGCGAGGTCTGGTCCGGGTCGAGCCAGACGGCGCCGCCCTCGGACTTGCCGAACTTCTGCCCGTCGGCCTTCGTGACGAGGGGCGTGGTCATCGCGTGCACCTCGTCGCCGTCCGTCTTGCGCACGAGGTCCACCCCGGACAGCAGGTTGCCCCACTGGTCGTTGCCCCCGTACTGGAGCGTGACCCCGTGGCGCCGGTGGAGCTCGAGGAAGTCGATGCCCTGCAGGATCTGGTAGCTGAACTCGGTGTAGCTGATCCCCTCGTCGCTCGCGAGGCGTCTCGCCACGGTCTCCTTGGCGAGCATCGTGCCCATGCGGTAGTTCTTGCCGATGTCGCGCAGGAGCTCCAGGGCGCTCATCTGCCCGATCCAGTCGAGGTTGTTGACCATGCGCACCCCGAACTCGCCGTCGAGGTCCACGAGGCGGGAGATCTGGTCGCGCAGGTTCTGGACCCAGCCCTCGACGACGCTCGCGTCATGGAGCACGCGCTCCCCCGTCATCCGGGGGTCGCCGATGAGCCCGGTGGCCCCGCCGACGAGGGCGTACGGGCGATGTCCGGCCAGCTGGAAGCGCCGCATCGTGAGCACCTGCGTCAGATGACCTACGTGCAGCGACGAGGCCGTGGGGTCGAAGCCGCAATACAGGGAGACCGGTCCATCCGCGAGAGCCTGCCCGAGCGCCTCGCGCCCGGTGGTCTGCACGACGAGTCCTCGTGTCTCGAGGTCGTCCAGGATGGTCTGCATTGCTCGGGTGTCCTCTCGATGCGGATGGCGGCCGCTGCGGCGGCCGCCTGCCCCGTCCGGCGGGCGGGGCGGGCACGGCCGATCGTCTCGGCCGCGCCCATTGTCGCAGGGCACGGCGCGTGCGACATCTCCATTCCGGCCCCGCGGCGCCGTGCGCCCCGACGGGGTCGTCAGGCGAGGGCGCCGGCGCCCGTGAAGGCGCGCAGTCTGGTGCTCTGCGCCGCCGCCTCCTGCTCCTGCTCCGCGACGCGCACGGGCGCGGTCCCGCCCTTGGCGTCGCGCGAGGCGATCGAGCCGTCCACGGTGAGCACGGCGCGCACGGAGGCGTCGAGGTGCGGGGAGATCGCGGCGAACTCCTCGTCCGTGAGGTCCCACAGCTCCTTGTCCTGCTCCTCGGCCACCCGCACGCACGCCCCGGAGATCTCGTGGGCGTCCCGGAAGGCGACCCCCTGGCGCACCAGGTGGTCGGCGATGTCGGTCGCGAGCGAGAAGCCCTGCGGTGCCAGGGCCGCCATCCGGTCGGTGTGGAACACGAGGGTCGCGACCATGCCCGTGAAGGCCGGCAGCACGAGCATCACGGAGTCGACCTGGTCGAAGATCGGCTCCTTGTCCTCCTGGAGGTCGCGGTTGTACGCGAGCGGCAGCGCCTTGAGGGTCGTGAGCAGGCCTGTCAGGTCGCCGATCACGCGCCCCGCCTTGCCGCGCGCGAGCTCGGCGATGTCGGGGTTCTTCTTCTGCGGCATGATCGACGAGCCCGTGGAGTAGGCGTCGTCGAGCGTGATGAACGAGAACTCCTTGGTGTTCCACAGGATGATCTCCTCGGCGAGCCGGGAGACGTCGATCGCGATCATCGCGAGCACGAAGGAGAACTCGGCGGCGACGTCGCGCGAGGCGGTGCCGTCGATCGAGTTCCACACCGAGCCGGCGAAGCCGAGCTCGGCGGCGACGGCCTCGGGGTCGAGGCCGAGCGAGGACCCGGCCAGCGCGCCCGAGCCGTAGGGGCTCACGGCCGCGCGCTCGTCGAGGTCCCGCAGGCGCTCGACGTCCCGCAGGAGCGGCCACGCATGGGCCAGCAGGTGGTGGCTCAGCAGCACCGGCTGGGCGTGCTGGAGATGGGTGCGGCCGGGCATCGGGGCGCCGTGCACCTCGACGGCGCGCGCCTGCAGCACGTCCACGAGGTCGAGCACGGCGGCGCCGACGACGCGGGCCTGGTCGCGCACGAACAGTCGGATCAGGGTCGCGATCTGGTCGTTGCGCGAGCGGCCGGCGCGCAGCTTGCCGCCGACCGCGGGGCCCGCCCGCTCGATCAGGCCGCGCTCGAGGGCGGTGTGCACGTCCTCGTCGTCGGCGGCGGCCACGAAGGCGCCCGAGGCGACGTCCGCGGCCAGCTGGTCGAGCGCTCCCTGCATCGTCGCGAGCTCCTCGTCGTCCAGGAGCCCCGCGGCGTGCAGCACGTGGGCGTGGGCCTTCGAGCCGCGGACGTCATAGGGCGCCAGGCGCCAGTCGAAGTGCGTGGACTTCGACAGGGCGGCGAGCGCGGCCGCGGGGCCGGAGCCGAAGCGGCCGCCCCACAGCGCGAGGCGCTCGGCGGGGGCGCCGTCCTCGGGCCCCGCCGTCACCGGGCCCCCTCGGACCCGGCGGCCGGGGCGGCGTCGACCGTGAGGTCCGCGCCGTTGCCGAACGCGACGTCGCGCGCCGCGGCCTGCTTGGCCGCGAGGCCGTAGATCTCGATGAAGCCCTTGGCCTGGGACTGGTCGAACGCGTCGCCCTCGTCGTAGGTGGCGAGCGAGAAGTCGTACAGGCTCGTCTCGGAGCGGCGCCCGGTGACGGTCGCGCGGCCGCCGTGCAGCGACAGCCGGATCTCGCCGGAGACGTAGCGCTGGGTGTCCTCGATGAACGCGTCGAGGGACTGCTTGAGCGGAGAGAACCACTGGCCGTCGTAGACGAGCTCGGTCCAGCGGTCGCCCACCTGGCGCTTGAAGCGGCCCTGCTCGCGCTCGAGGGTGACCCGCTCGAGCTCCTGGTGCGCCGTGATCAGGGCCATCGCGCCCGGGGCCTCGTAGACCTCGCGGGACTTGATGCCCACGAGGCGGTCCTCGACGATGTCGATCCGGCCGATGCCCTGGGCGCCGGCCCGGCGGTTCATCTCCTGGATCGCCTGGAGCGGGGTGACGGGGCGGCCGTCGATCGTCACGGGCACGCCCTGCTCGAAGCCGATCACGACCTCGTCGGCGACGGGCGGGAAGGCCGGGTCGTCGGTGTAGTTGTAGACGTCCTTGGTCGGCTCGTTCCAGATGTCCTCGAGGAAGCCGGTCTCGATGGCGCGGCCCCACACGTTCTGGTCGATCGAGAACGGGTTGTTCTTGGTCGTCGCGATCGGCAGCTGCTTGCGCTCGGCGTACTCGATCGCGCGGTCGCGCGTGAGCGCGAGGTCGCGCACGGGGGCGATGCACTTGAGCTCGGGCGCGAGCGAGGTGATCGAGACCTCGAAGCGCACCTGGTCGTTGCCCTTGCCGGTGCAGCCGTGGGCGACGGTGCTCGCGCCGAACTGCTTGGCCGCGCGCACGAGGTGCTTGGTGATGACGGGGCGCGAGATCGCCGAGACCACGGGGTAGGCGTCCATGTAGAGGGCGTTGGCCTTGAGCGCCGGCATGCAGTACTCCTCGGCGAACTCGTCGCGGGCGTCGGCGACGTACGCCTCGACGGCGCCACAGTCGAGGGCGCGCTGGCGGACCACCTCGAGGTCCTCGCCGCCCTGGCCGACGTCGACCGCGCAGGCGATGACGTCGGCGCCGGTGGCGTCGTGGATCCAGCCGATGGCCACGGAGGTGTCGAGGCCGCCGGAGTAGGCGAGGACGATGCGTTCGGTCACGGAGGGTTCTCCTTTGCGTCGGGCCCGAGGGGCACGGGGGTCGGTGAGGGCCGGTCGCGCGGGGCGGGCCGGCGGGAGCAGGGGTCAGGCGCCGTCGTGGCGGGGGTCGGCGAGGCGGAGCAGGCGTCGGGCGAGGTCGCTGCCCTCGTCGACGCCCCGCGTGATCAGGAGGATGGTGTCGTCCCCGGCGATGGTCCCGAGCACTCCCGGGAGCACCGACCGGTCCACGGCGGAGGCCAGGAACTGGGCGGCCCCCGGCGGCGTGCGCACGACGACGAGGTTACCGCTCGAATCGGCGGAGACGAGCAGCTCCTCGCACAGGCGAGACAGCTGGGAGGCGAGCTGCTCGGTCGTGACGTTGAGCGAGCGCCCGCGCGGATCGGGCCCCTCGGGCGGCACCTGGTAGACGAGGGCGCCGGAGCTGCCGCGGACCTTCTCGGCGCGCAGCTCGACGAGGTCGCGCGAGAGCGTGGCCTGGGTGACGGCGAGGCCCTCGCTCGCGAGCAGGTCGGCGAGCTGCGCCTGGGAGCCGACCTCCTGGCGGGTCAGCAGCTCGACGATCCGTCGCTGCCGGGAGGTCTTGGTCTGGGGCGCGCGCAGCGCCGGGTCGGCGGCGCTCATGCGGTCTCCCCCGAGCGGGCGTGCGGCGCCGTGGCCTCGTCGGGGTGGTCGACGAGCCACGTCATGAGCGCCTTCTGGGCGTGCAGGCGGTTCTCGGCCTCGTCCCAGACGACTGAGCGCGCCGAGTCGATCACGGAGGCGTCGACCTCCTTGCCCCGATAGGCGGGCAGGCAGTGCAGGAAGACGGCGGAGGCCCCGGCCCGGTCCATCAGCTCGTCGGTCACGCGGTAGGCGGAGAAGGTCTCGGCATCGCGCCCGGACTCCCCCTCCTGGCCCATCGAGACCCAGGTGTCGGTGAGGACGGCGTCGACGCCCGCGACCGCGGCGGCCGGGTCGTCGGTGACGAGCACGGAGCCGCCGGTCGTCGCCGCGATCTGCTCGGCGCGCTCGAGCACGGCGGGATCGGGGCGGTGGCTCGCGGGCGAGGCGATGCGCACGTCCATGCCGGCGGTGGCCCCGCCGAGCAGATAGGAGTGGGCCATGTTGTTGGCGCCGTCGCCGAGATAGGCCATCGAGCGCCCGGCGAGCGCGGCGTCCCCCTCGGCGACGCCACCGGCGTGCTGGGCGATCGTCAGCAGGTCGGCGAGGATCTGGCACGGGTGGAACTCGTCGGTGAGCGCGTTGATGACGGGCACGGTGGCGTGGGCCGCCATCTCTTCGAGGCGCTCCTGGCCGAAGGTGCGCCACACGATCGTCGACACCTGCCGGGTGAGCACGCGCGTGGTGTCGGCGATCGACTCGCCGCGTCCGAGCTGGCTCGACCCGGCCTCGATCACGAGCGGGCTGCCGCCGAGCTCGGCGACGCCCGTCGCGAAGGACACCCGGGTGCGCGTCGAGGACTTGTCGAACATGATCGCGACCGTGCGGGGACCGGCGAAGGGGCGGCGGGCGAAGCGGTCGGCGGCGAGGTCGGCCGCGAGCAGGAGGACCTGCTTCTGCTCGGCGGGCGCTAGGTCGTCGTCACGGAGGAAGTGGCGGGGCATGTCAGTGCTCTCCTGCGGGGTCGGCGCCGGTCGGGCGGCGGTCGGGGGTGGGGGCGACCTGATCCAGCAGCGGCCCGAGGGCGACCGTGAAGGTCGCGAGCTGCTCGCCGGTGACGATGAGCGGCGGGGCCAGGCGGATCGTGGTCGGGTTGGGGGCGTTGACGATGAAGCCGGCGTCGAGGGCGGCGGCCGCGAGCTGGGGGGCCACGGGCTCGGTGAGGCCGATGCCGAGCAGGAGCCCGGCGCCGCGCACCTCGGTGATGCGGGGGTCGTGCAGGGCCATCACCTCGGCGGCGAAGGCCGCCCCGACCTCGCGGGCGTGGTCGGCCAGGCCCTCCTCCGCGATCGTGCCGAGCACGGAGAGGGAGACGGCGGCGCCGAGCGGGTTGCCGCCGAAGGTCGTGCCGTGCTGGCCGGCGGTGAGCAGCCCGCGCACCTCGGGACCGAAGGCGACGAGCGCGCCGAGCGGGAAGCCGCCGCCGAGGCCCTTGGCGAGCGTCATGGCGTCCGGCACGACGCCCTCGACCGCCTGGTGCGCGAACCACCGGCCCGTGCGCGCGATCCCGGACTGCACCTCGTCGAGGATCAGCAGGGTTCCGGTGCGCGCGGTCTCGCGGCGCAGGGCGCGCAGGTAGTCGGGGCTGAGCGGCCGCACGCCCGCCTCGCCCTGGATGGGCTCGGCGAACATGGCGGCGACGTCGCCGGGGGCCAGTGCGCGGGCCAGCGCGTCCTCGTCCTCGGGCTCCAGGAACTCGACGCCGCCGGGCAGGGGCTCGAAGGGCTCGCGGTAGGCGGCCTTCGAGGTGAGGGCGAGCGCCCCCATGGTGCGGCCGTGGAAGGAGTTCTCGAGCGCGAGGATGCGCGGGCGGTCGGCGCCGCCGTGGCGGCGGGCGAGCTTGAACGCCGCCTCGTTGGCCTCGGTCCCGGAGTTGGCGAAGAAGACGCCGGACCCGGCGGGGGCGTGCGCAAGGGCCAGCAGCGTCTCGGCGAGCTCGATCTGCGGCGCGGTCGCGAAGAAGTTGGAGACGTGCGCGAGCGACTCGCCCTGCTTGACGAGGGCCTGCACGAGCGCGGGGTGGCCGTGCCCGAGGGCGTTGACGGCGATCCCGCCGAGCAGGTCGAGGTACTTCCTGCCCTGGTCGTCCCAGACGTAGGGGCCCTCGCCGCGCACGAGCACCCGCTGCGGGGCACCGAACACGGGGATCATCGCGTCGGCGTAGCGCTCGGCGAGGTCGCCCTGGCGGGTCCAGGCGCCCGCCCCCGTCGCCGAGCGCGCCTGCGCGTCTCCGGGTGCCTGCTCGGACAGATCAGACATAGTCGTCCCTCCTGACCATCGTGCCCACGCCCTTGGTGGTGAACACCTCGAGCAGGGCGGCGTGCTCGATGCGGCCGTCGATCATGGCGGCGGTGTGGACACCGGCGTCGACGGCGTCGAGCAGCGCCTGCGCCTTGGGGATCATGCCCGCGGTGAGCGCGGGGAGCATGTCGCGCAGCTCGCTCGCGCTGATCTCGGGGATGAGCGAGCCCCGATCGGGCCAGCTGCGGTAGAGCCCCTCGATGTCGGTGAGGACCACGAGCTTCTCGGCGTCCAGGCCGACGGCGAGCGCGCCCGCCGCGGTGTCGGCGTTGATGTTGAGGACGGCGCCGGTGGGCGTGCCCTCGCCGTCGACCTCGGGCGCGATCGACGAGACGACGGGGATGCGACCGCTCCGCAGCACGTCCTGGATCGCGGCCGGGTCGACGGCGACGATCTGGCCGACGTGGCCGAGGTCGACGTCCTCGCCGTCGACCACCGTGCCGCGCCGGGTGGCCTGGAGCAGCCGCGCGTCCTCCCCGGACATGCCGACGGCGTAGGGCCCGTGGGCGTTGATGAGGCCGACGAGCTCGCGCCCGACCTGGCCCACGAGGACCATGCGGACGATGTCCATCGTCTCCTCGGTCGTCACCCGCAGGCCGCCGCGGAACTCCGAGGCGACGCCGAGGCGCTCGAGCATCGCGTTGATCTGGGGCCCCCCGCCGTGCACGACGACGGGGTGCAGGCCGGCCTGGCGCATGAACACCATGTCGGCGGCGAAGGCGCGCTTGAGGCAGTCGTCGACCATGGCGTTGCCGCCGTACTTGACGACGACGATGGTGCCCGCGAAGCGCTGCATCCAGGGCAGGGCCTCGATGAGCACCTCGGACTTGGCGCGCGCGTCCTCGCGGGCGGCGTCGAGCTGGGCGAGCGGGTTCTTGCCGACGGTGCGGGGCGCGGTGGCCTCGGGGTCGACGCTGGGGGGCTGCGGCTGATCGGTCATGACGAGTACGCGCTGTTCTCCTCGACGTAGTCGTGGGTGAGGTCGTTGGTCCAGATGTCGCCCGCTGCGTCGCCGGCGGCGAGGTCGACCTCGATGAGGGTCTCGCGCGGGGTCATGTCGACGAGCGAGCGGTCCTCGCCGACGCCGCCGTCGCGGCACACCTCGACCCCGTTGACCCGCACCGACAGGTGCTCGGGATCGAAGGGGGCGACGTGCTCGGGGACGCAGCCGGCCGCCGCGACGATGCGCCCCCAGTTGGGGTCGTTGCCGAAGATCGCGGCCTTGACGAGGTTCGAGCGGGCGATCTCGCGGGCGACGGCGAGCGCGGCATCCTCGGAGCTCGCGGAGCGCACGACGACGTGCACGTCGTGGCTCGCGCCCTCGGCGTCGGCGACAAGGGCCCGGGCCAGCGTCGCGGCGACCTCGCGCACGCCGGCCGTGAGCTCGTCGCGGTCGAGGGTCACGCCGCTCGCGCCGGAGGCGAGCAGGATGACGGTGTCGTTGGTGGACATGCACGCGTCGGAGTCGACCCGGTCGAAGGTGTGCGCGGTCGCCTCGGCCAGCGCGCCGCGGGCGGTCGCGGCGTCGACCACCGCGTCGGTGGTGATCACGACGAGCATGGTCGCGAGCTGCGGGGCGAGCATGCCGGCGCCCTTGGCCATGCCGCCGACGACGGCGCCCGAGGGCGTGGTCGTGCTCGCCGTCTTGTGCACGGTGTCGGTCGTCATGATGGCCCGGGCGGCGTCCAGGCCCGCCTCGTCGCCGGTCGCGAGGGCCGCGGAGGCGGCGTCGGCGCCCTCGAGCAGCGGGCCCATCGGGAGGCGCTCGCCGATGAGTCCGGTCGAGCACACGAGCACGTCCTGCGCGGAGACGTCGAGCCGGGCGGCGAGGTGCTCGGCGGTGCGGTGGGTGTCGGCGAAGCCCTCAGGCCCGGTGCAGGCGTTGGCGCCGCCGGAGTTGAGGACGACGGCGCGGGCCCGGCCGTCCGCGACGGCCTGGCGCGACCACTGCACGGGGGCGGCCTGGACGCGGTTGGCGGTGAACACCGCGGCGGCCACGTCGAGCGGCCCGTCGTTGACGACGAGGGCGAGGTCGCGGGCGCCGGTCGACTTGAGCCCGGCGGCGACGCCGGCGGCACGGAAGCCCTGAGGGGCGGTGACGGACATGGGTTCTCCAGGGTGAGGGGCGGCGCGGGGCCGGGGCGGCGGTGGGAGGCGACAGGCCGGGGCGGCGGGCTCAGGGAGCCAGCGCGGTGCGGGTCAGACCCGCGGTCTCCGGGATCCCCAGGGCGAGGTTCAGGGACTGCACGGCCGCACCGGCGGTCCCCTTGACCAGGTTGTCGATCGCGGCGATGACGGTCGCCTGCCCGGATCGTCGGTCCACGGTGGCGCCGATGCGCACGGTGTTCGCGCCGACCACCTGCTGCGTGCTCGGGAAGCGCCCGGCGGGCAGGACCTGCACGAAGTGCTCGTCGGCGTAGTCCGCGGCGAGGGCGCCCAGCAGATCCTCCTCGTGCGCGCCGTCGGCGGCCGGAGCCGTGACGACCGCGAGGATGCCGCGGCTCATGGGCACGAGCACGGGGGTGAAGGTGAGCCGGGCGTCGGTGACCCCGGAGGCGCGGCGGAGGTTCTGGAGGATCTCCGGGATGTGCCGGTGGGTGCCGCCCACGCCGTACGGGGCGGCTCCACCGGTGGCCTCGCTGAACAGGAGGTGGGGTTTGGGCGATCGCCCCGCGCCCGAGTAGCCGACGGGCAGCACGGCGTTCAGGGCGCCGGGGTCCACGAGGCCGGCCCGCACGAGCGGCGCGAGGGCGAGGGTCACGGCGGTCGCGTTGCATCCCGGCACGGCGATCTGCCGCGTGTCCCGCAGCAGCTCGCGCTGCCGCACGGCCGCCGTCGGGTCGTCGGCGGCGAGCGGCAGCTCCGGCATGCCGTAGGTCCAGGTGCCCGCGTGCTCGCTCCCGTAGTACTCCTGCCAGTCCTCGGAGCTCTCGAGGCGATGGTCCGCCCCGAGGTCCAGCACCAGGACGTCCGGGTCGCGCTGCCTCAGCTCGGCGGCGAGGCCGCCCGACTGGCCGTGCGGGAGGGCGAGGACCACGAGGTCATGGCCCGACAGGTTCTCGGCCGTGGTCTCCACGAGCTCGAGGTCGGCGCCGAGGTCCACGTGCGGTGCGACCTCGGACAGCAGCCTGCCCACGCTCGAGTGGGCGGTGACCGTCGTGACCTCGATGTGCGGGTGCCCGCTCAGGAGGCGGAGCGTCTCGCCCCCGGCGTACCCGGAGGCGCCGACCACGGCGGCGCGGAAGCGGCGGGTGGCGGGCGCAGGGGCGGGACCGGCGGACGACGAGACAGGCATGCGCAAGATTATACATGCTACTGCAATTTCATCAATACGAGCGGGTGTCGGCCCCCGTCACACCCGCAGACGGTCGCCGAGGCGCCGGGTCCAGCCGTAGTCGGTGCGGCGCACCGTGTCGTCGAGGAACGGCGCGCCGTCCCGGTCCACGGCATAGGAGAAGATGCCCGCCTTGGGTCCGTCGCTCGGCTGCCAGTCGGCGTAGGGACGGCCCGCGAGTCCTCGAACGGCTCGGAGGCGTCGTCCCAGAGGTTGCGGTCGAACTCCTCGTAGTACGAGAAGCCGATCAGGTAGCGCGAGGGAGGGATGTGCGGCGCGAACGTCGCCCACGTCGCCTCCAGGCCCAGCGGGTCGCGCCCGTACGACTGCTCGAGCACGTAGTCGAACAGGGCCGCACTGGCCGCGAACACGGGCTCGTCGCCGTCCAGGTTGGTGTCGTAGATCAGCAGGGAGCCGTTCCCGCTCGCGCGACCGAGGTGGCGTCCCAGCTCCGCGAAGACCGCTGCGGCGCGGTCGGCCTGAGCCGGGGTGAGCCGTCGTTCCATGTCCACGTCCAGCCCGTCGAGGCCGTGCGCGCGCACGACGGTCTCCACGAGATGCTCCGCGTTGGCGCGATGGCCCGCGGGAGAGTCGGGGAAGGCGGGGTCGAGGATCCGGCCGACGTCCACCGTGCGCGCGACCGCCGTGCTCGGCGAGGAGATCTGCGCCCTCTCGGACCGTCGGCGCTCGCGATGGCGCCTCGGGGAGGTCGGCATGGTCTTCCAGTTCGGCGACCTGATCGGGGAGCTCACGCTCCGCGAGAACATCGCCCTGCCGCTCGACCTGCTCGGCGCTCCCCGCGCCGAGAGCGCCCGCCGGGCGGCCGGGCTGCTGGAGCGGCTCGACATCGCCGAGGTCGCCGATCGTCGCGCACACGAGGTCTCCGGCGGCCAGGCGCAGCGCGCCGCGGTGGCCCGCGCCCTCGCCCCCGAGCCCGCTCTCCAGCTCGCCGACGAGCCGACCGGTGCTCTCGACTCCGCGACGGCCTCCGGGGTGATGGAGGCGCTCACGGACAGCGCCTCCGATCTCGGCACGGGTCTCGTCGTGGTCACGCACGACAACCGGGTGGCCGCCTACCTGGACCGTCTGATCACGATGCGCGACGGACGGGTGGTGGGCTGAGATGCGCCGCGCCGCGGCGCTCGGATGGCGGCTCGGCACCCGCGCGACAGCGCACGGGAGACTGCGCTCCGTGGTCATGCTCGTGGTGGCCGCGGGCGGCACCCTCGCCGTGCTCGCGATCGTCGCCGTCGCCCGCGCGATGGAGGCTGCGCCCGTCCCGTCGGCCTCGACCGCGAGCACCGTGCCCGGTCAGGTCCTCGTCGGTGCCGTCGTGCTCGCGGTCGTCCTGCCCGTGCTCGCGCTCGCCGCGGCGAGCGGTCGGATGTCCGCCGCCCTGCGCGGCGAGCGTCTCGCACGGCTGCACCTGCCCGGCCTGTCCCGCTCGCAGCTCGCGGCGGTCGGCGCGGGAGAGACCCTGCCGTGGGCTCTCGGCGGCTGGGCGATCGGGCTCGCGCTCGCCCTCGTCCTCGCACCCGCGCTCCGAGGCCTCGGCGCCCGGGCGGTCGGGATCGAGCCGACGGCGCTCTCCCTGTCGGCCCCTGGCCTCGCATTGAGCCTCGCGGTCCCGGTCCTCATCGCGGGAGGCGGCGCGATCGCCCGGCGCGGCTCCTCCGCGACGGATCTGAGCCGCGCGCGGGGCCCGATCGTCGCGCGGGCGCGGCTCTGGCGCCTGCTGCCCCTCCTCGCCGGGCTCGGTGCGCTCGCCGGGTGCATCCGGCTCGCGCACCGCGCCACCGCGCCCACCACGACCGTCACGGGTCTTCTGCTGGGAGGGGCGGCTCTCGCGGCGCTCGGCGTCGTGCTCGTGCCCCCGCTCGCGGTGCGCCTGCTCGCCGGGGGCCTCGTGCGCCTGCGGCGTCCGGCCGCCGTGATCGCGGGACGTCGGCTCCAGGCGCAGCCGGGGACGCTCACCCGGATCTACTCCGCGCTGCTGATCGCCCTCGTCGTGTCCACGGCGGCCCAGGGGCTCATCGCCGTCTTCATCTCGGTCCCGCAGTACGCGGCCGTCGAGCACGGTCGCACGGTCGAGGCCCGCGCGGAGGTCTACGTGCCCGAGGGCATGGACGAGGACGCCCTGCGTGATCGTGCGGCACGGGCCGGCGGCGTACGCGAGGTCGCGATCGCGGTCCTGGCGGAGACCTCGCTCCCCGACTCGTCCTGGGCGGATCCCGAGGGGCGGGCCCGCGTGCTGATCACGACGTGTGCCGAGCTGGAGGTCATGCAGCCCGGGCTGACCGGCTGCCGCGACGACCGCGCCGCGTGGATCGGGCCGCCGTGGGCGGGACGGGGTGATCCTCCGGCGGGATCGCTCGAGCTATTCTCCGCCGATCACGACACCGGTGCGCTCGGCTCGCCGATCGCGGCGGTCGAGCCGAGCACCACCGCCCTCACCGTCGCGAGGACCGCGACGTCCTGGGTCGACCAGGCACGGGGGGCCCTGTTCGTGCCCCGCTCCCTGCTCGCTCCTGCCGAGCTGCAGCGCTTCACCGAGCGCACTGCGACCGTCACGGCCGATCCGCGTCCGGGGCTCGACGGACAGCTCGCCGACCTCGGCCTGCGCCCGAGCAGCGGATGGGATCTGGGCGAGTACCTGCAGATCCGGCACCTCGTCGACAGCATCGCCTGCTGAGCGTGGTCGTGCTCTCGATCGGGCTCGGCGGCTTCCTGCTGGTCCTCGTCGACCGTGTCGTCGAGCGGCGGCGGGAGACGGCACGGATGCGACTGGCCGGCGTGCCGGTCGGCGTGGTGCGCTCGGCGCACGCCGTCGAGGTCGCGATCCCGCTCCTGGTCGGCGCCGCGGGCGCGCTCGTGGTGGGCCATGTGATCGCGACGGCGTACATCGACGTGGGCGACATCGGCGCCCGGGCCGACGAGGCTCTCACCCGGCCCACGGGATACCTGGGCCTCGCCGCCGTGGGCGCGCTCGTGGGCTCCGTGCTCGTCGCGGCCGTCTCGGCCCTGGGCCTCGGCGCCCGTCCGGGGCCGGCCGATCTGCGCCGCACCTGATCGTCGGGGCGCGGATGAGGCCCGCAGCCCCGGGACGGCGCCCCCGGGGTGCGGGCCTCATGTGCGCACAGCACGAGCCGTCAGGCGCGCAGGACGCCTCCGACCGCGGCGTCGACCGCCGCGATCGCACGGTCGCGGGCGGCGCGGATCTCCTCGGCGGACAGGGTCCCCGTCGCCGACCGCAGGCGCACCGCGAAGGCGAGGGACTTCATGCCCGCGCCCAGCTGCTCGCCGGTGTAGACGTCGAACAGGCGCACGCTCTCGAGCACGTCGCCGATGCCCGCGGCGAGCGCGGCCTCGACCGCGATCGCGGGCACCGTCTCGCCGACGACGAACGCGAAGTCCTCCTTGGCGACCGGGTACGTCGAGACCGGCTCGGCGCGGACCACGTCGGGGGCGCTCGCGATGAGCGCGTCGACGTCGAGGACCATCGCGGCCCCCCGGGCGGGCAGGCCGAAGGCGGTCACGACGCGGGGGTGCAGCTCGCCCGCGTACCCGAGGACGGTGCCCTCGGCGCCGCGCAGCTCGGCGCCGCGTCCCGGATGGAACGGGGCGCGTTCGACGGCGGCGGGCTGGATCTCGGCGCCCACGGCCGCCGCCGTGCGGTGCGCGAGGTCGAGCGCGTCGGCCCACCCCCAGTCGCCCTCGGCACCCCACCACGAGGCGGGGCTCCGCGGGCCGGCGACCACCGCGGCCGCCTGGGTGGGCTGGAGCGGCAGGGCGTCGTCGATCGCCGCGAGCTCCGCGGGGGCGGGGAGCCCCTCGACACCCGGGAGCGGGGCGACGGGCGCACCCGGTCGCGCGAGGAAGGCGGGGGCGAGCTGGAAGATCGCGATCGACTCCTCGCCGCGGCCCAGGTTGCGCCGGGCCGTCGGCAGCAGCGTCTCGAGCAGGTCGGTGCGCAGCAGCGGCTCGTCCTCCGCGATCGGGTTGGCCAGCCGCACGGCTCGGCGCCGATCGTCGTCGGCGGGCAGGCCGAGCTCGTCGAACACGCTCGCGGAGACGAAGGGGTACGACGTGACCTCGACGAGGCCGTCCTCGGCGAGCGCGGTGCGCGCGCTGCGCCGGCCCCGCTGGAGGCGCGTGAGGCCGCGCCCGCCCGGCGCCTGCGGGAGCACCGAGGGGATCGTGTCGTAGCCGACGAGGCGCGCGATCTCCTCGATCAGGTCCTCGCGGATCGTGAGGTCGCCGCGCCAGCTCGGCGGGGTCACGCGCAACGGGTCCTCGCCCTCGACGACGCAGCCGATCATCTCGAGACTGCCGCGCACCTGCTCGGGCGTGTAGGCCACGCCGACGAGCCGTTCGGCGTCGCCGAGCGGCAGCTCGATCGTCTCCCGCGGCGCGGGCGCCCCGTCGACGCGCTCGTCGGTCACGCGCGGATCGATCTGCCCGCCGCCGTAGCGCACGATGAGCTCGGCGGCGCGCTGCGCCGCGACGGGCGGCAGCAGCGGGTCGACGCCGCGCTCGAAGCGCTTGGACGCCTCGGATGGCAGCCGGTGACGCCGGGCCGACCGGGCGACGGTGACGGGGTCGAAGGTCGCGGCCTCGAGGATCACGTTGACGGTCTCGGAGGACACCTCGGTCGAGGCGCCCCCCATGACGCCGGCGATGCCGATGGCCCGGTCGGTGCCGCCCTCGCCGCCGAAGTCGGCGATCACGAGGTCCTCGGGGTCGAGGTCGCGGGGCTTGTCGTCGAGCGTCTCGAGACGCTCGCCCGCCTGGGCGCGGCGCACCGTGATCGGGCCGACGAGGCGGTGGGAGTCGTAGGCGTGCAACGGCTGGCCGAGATCGAGCATGACGTAGTTGGTCACGTCGACGACGAGCGAGAGGGGGCGCATGCCGGCCTGGGTGAGGCGCTGGCGCATCCACCGCGGCGTGGGGGCGGCGGGATCGATGCCGCGCACCTCGACGGCCACGAAGCGCGTGCAGCCGAGGTGACCGCGGATCGGGGCCTCGTCGCGCAGTTGCACCGGCAGTCCGCCGCGGCCGCCCTGGGCGGGCGTGACCTCGCCGGCGGGGTCGGTGAAGGGGCGCCCGGTCGCGTGGGAGTACTCCCGTGCGACGCCGCGCAGGGAGAACGCATAGCCGCGATCGGGGGTCACGTTGATCTCGACGACCTCGTCGCCGAGGCCGAGCAGCGCGATCGCGTCGTCGCCGGGCTCCGCCCGGACCCCGGCGAGGCTGCCGCGGCCGACCACGAGGATGCCCGCGGCCTCGTCGCCCGCCCCGTCGCCGAGGCCGAGCTCGGCGGCCGAGCAGATCATGCCGTCGGAGAGGTGGCCGTAGGTCTTGCGGGCCGCGATCGGGAACGGGCCGGGCAGCACGGTCCCGGGCAGGGACACGATCACGAGGTCGCCGGGCTCGAAGTTGTGCGCGCCGCAGATGATGCCGCGGCTGGGACGCTCGTCCCCGGGCTGCGGGTCCTTGGGGTCGTCGAGGTCCTCGTTGTGCTCGGGGCCGACGTCGACCCGGCACCAGTTGATGGTCTTGCCGTTCTTCTGCGGCTCCTTGACGAGGTCGAGGACGCGCCCGACGACGAGGGGGCCCGTCACCTGGGCCGGGATGATCCCCTCCTCCTCGAGGCCGACGGACACGAGGGCGGCGGCGACCGACTCGGCGGTCACGTCCTCGGGCAGCTCGACGTGGTCGCCGAGCCAGGTCAGCGGAATGCGGGGCATGTCAGATCTCCGTCCCGTAGTGCTGGGAGAAGCGGACGTCGCCCTCCACCATGTCGTGCATGTCCGCCACGCCGTTGCGGAGCATGAGGATGCGCTCGATGCCGAGGCCGAAGGCGAAGCCTTGGTACTCCTCGGGGTCCACGCCGCAGGCGCGCAGCACAGCGGGGTTGACCATGCCGCAGCCGCCCATCTCGATCCAGCCGGTGCCGCCGCACACGCGGCAGTCGGGCGCGGGATCGTGGTCGAGCCCGAGTCGCGCCTCGCAGCTGAAGCAGCGGAAGTCCATCTCGGCGCTCGGCTCGGTGAACGGGAAGTAGCTGGGGCGCAGGCGCGTGATCGGCTGGCCTCCGAACAGGCGCTCGGCGAGGGTGTCGAGGGTGCCGACGAGGTGAGCCATCGTCAGCCCCTTGTCGATCGCGAGCCCCTCGACCTGCGTGAACACAGGGGTGTGGGTCGCGTCGAGCTCGTCCGTGCGGTACACGGTGCCCGGGCACGCGATGTACAGCGGCACGCCGCGCTCGATGAGGGCGCGCGCCTGGACCGGCGAGGTGTGCGTGCGCAGCACCTGTCCGCTCGAGTCCTGGCCCTCGGCACCGGCGACGTAGAACGTGTCCTGCATCTGGCGCGCCGGATGGTCGGCGTCGAAGTTGAGCGCGTCGAAGTTGAACCACTCGGCCTCGACCTCGGGCCCCTCGGCGATCTCCCAGCCCATCGCGATGAACACGTCGGCGATGCGGTCGGCGAGCACCGTGAGCGGGTGGCGGGCCCCGCGGGGCCGACGGTCGGTGGGCAGGGTGACGTCCACCGTCTCGGAGGCGAGCGCGGCCTCCTCCTCGGCGGCGGCGAGCGCGGCCTGGCGGGCCGCGATCGCCTGGTGGACGCGCCCCTTGGCCTGGCCGACGAGCTTGCCCGCGCCGGCGCGGTCTGCGGGCGGGAGCGACTTGATGGCGGCGTTGGCGGTCGCGATCACCGACGCCTCGCCGGCGTGCTCGATGCGGACCTGCTTCAGCTCGGCGGTCGTGGAGGCCGCGGCGACGGCCTCGAGGGCGGCGTCGACGGCCGCGGAGATCGACGCCTCGGTGATCTCGGGGGCTGCCTTCGGTGGGGTGTCGGGCACGTCAGTCGCTTTCATCCGGATGTGCGGGCGGCGCAGGGCGTCGCAGGACCGCGTCCATTCTAGGAGCGGCGGCGGGGGCGCCGCCGCCGCGCGCTCGTTAGGCTGGCCGCACCAGACCCGATGCCGAGGAGCGAGCCCCATGCCCCAGTCCGTGAAGGGCGTCATCGCGCGCGGTGCCGCGCGACCCGCCGAGATCGTCGAGATCGTGATCCCCGACCCCGGCCCCCACGACGTCGTGGTCGACGTCGAGGCGTGCGGGGTGTGCCATACCGACCTCGCCTACCGCGACGGCGACGTGAGCGACGACTTCCCGTTCCTGCTGGGCCACGAGGCCGCCGGGCGGGTCGCGCTCATCGGCGACGAGGTGACCCACGTGGCCGTCGGCGACTACGTCGTGCTCAACTGGCGCGCCGTGTGCGGACAGTGCCGCGCATGCCGCAAGGGCGTGCCGCAGTACTGCTTCGCGACGCACAACGCCTCGCGCAGGATGACGCTCGCCGACGGCACCGAGCTCGAGGCGGCCCTCGGCATCGGCGCGTTCGCCGAGAAGACCCTCGTCCACGAGGGCCAGTGCACACGAGTGTCCGAGCAGGCACGGCCCGAGGTCGCCGGGCTGCTCGGCTGCGGCGTGATGGCCGGCCTCGGGGCGGCGCTGAACACGGGCGCCGTGCAGCGCGGGGAGTCCGTGGCCGTGATCGGGCTGGGCGGCGTGGGCTGCGCGGCGGTGGCGGGGGCGGCGCTCGCGGGCGCGACCACGATCATCGCGTGCGACATCGACGCCAAGAAGCTCGCGGCGGCCGAGGAGTTCGGGGCCACCGCGACGCTCGACACCCATGGCCTCTCGCGCGACCAGATCGTCGAGCGGGTCCAGGAGCTGACCGGCGGCTTCGGCGCCGACGTCGTGATCGACGCGGTCGGCCTCCCAGCCACCTACGAGACCGCCTTCTACGCGCGCGACCTCGCCGGCCGCGTCGTGCTCGTCGGCGTCCCGGGCCCCCGCGCCGAGCTGACCGTGCCGCTGGCCGACGTGTTCAGCCGGGGCGGCGCGCTCATGTCCTCGTGGTACGGGGACTGCCTGCCCGAGCGGGACATCCCCACCCTGGTCGACCTCCACCTGGCAGGACGGCTGCCGCTCGAGCGCTTCGTGACGGGCACGGTGGGCCTCGAGGGCGTCGACCATGCCCTGTCGACCCTGCACGAGGGCGACGTGCTGCGCACCGTGGCGGTCACCCGATGAGCGCCCCGACGCCCCCCGCGCCCGAGCGGGTGCGCATCGACCACGCCACGACCGCCGGGACCTTCACCCTCGACGGCGAGACCCACGAGGTCGAGAACAACGTGTGGGTCCTCGGCGACGACGAGACGTGCGTCGTCGTCGACGCCCCGCACGACGTCGACACCGTGCTCGACCTGGTGGGCGAGCGCGAGTGCGTCGGGATCCTCCTGACCCACGCCCACGACGACCATGTGCGCTTCGCCCCCGAGCTGTCGTCGGCGCTCGAGGCGCCTGTGCTGCTGGCCCCCGCCGATCGCGAGGTGTGGAGCCTGACCCACGGCGACCTGCCCTGGGACGACGACGTGGCCGACGGGGACGTCTTCACCGTCGCGGGCGTCGACATCGAGGCGATCGCGACCCCGGGCCACTCCCCCGGCTCGACCTGCTATCTCGTGCCCGCGCTCGGCGTGCTGTTCAGCGGCGACACCCTGTTCGAGGGCGGCCCCGGCGCGACCGGACGCTCGTTCTCCGACCGCGGGACCCTCGAGGGCTCGATCCGCGACCGGCTGTTCACGCTGCCCCTCGGCACGGTCGTGCACACGGGCCACGGGCCCGACACGACGATCGGCGCGGAGCGGGCCCGGGCCGAGGGCGACTGGCTCTGAGGGATCCTGCCCCGCCCGGGGCCCGGGCGGGGCGCCAGCGCTGCGCCGCCGGGCACGGCGGGGCGCTCAGCGGGGCCGGCCCGGCCCGTCCTTCTGGCGCAGGGAGCGCAGGTACTCGTTGTACTCGGTGAGCTCGGCGTCGTTGTCGCGGGCCGCCTTGCGGTCGTACTGGCGGGCGCGGCGCTCCTCCGACCGCGTCCACTGCACGGCGAGGATGATCGCGTAGGCGAGGGTCGGGATCTCCGAGACCCCCCACATGATCGATCCGCCCCGGGTCTGGATCAGGGCGAGCTGCGCGTCGGTGTACATCCCGAGCGCGTGGTACCAGTCCTGGGCGATGATCCAGGTCGCGCTCACCACGGCGACCCCGAAGAACGCGTGGAACGAGAGCGTCACGAGCAGCGTCACGAGCTTGAGCACGGGGTTGAGGGGCCGCGGCGCGGGGTCGATGCCGATCAGCACCCATGCGAACAGGTAGCCCGCGAGCAGGAAGTGCACGGTCATCACGACATGGCCGACGTGCGTGTACTGGGCCAGCTCGAACAGCGGCGAGAAGTAGAAGACGATGAGCGAGCCCGCGAAGATCGCGCCCGCCATCGGCGGGAACGAGATGACGCGGCTGTAGCGGCTGTGGAGCACGGCGAGCACCCATTCGCGCATCCCCCGCGAGCCGTCGGTGCGGGGCGCCGCGGCGCGGGTCAGCAGGGTGACGGGGGCGCCGAGCACCCACAGCGGCGGCACGATCATCATCATCGCCATGTGCTGGACCATGTGCGCGTCGAAGCGGAAGCGGCCGTAGGCGGCGGGCCCGCCGCTCGTGACCCACCACAGGGCCACGCAGCCGAGCACGAAGGGGATCGTGCGCCCGAGCGACCAGGCGTCCCCGCGCCGGCGCAGGCGGAGCACCCCGGCGAGGTAGAGCCCGGCCATGGTCGCGGCGATCACGGTCGCCACCCAGTCGGGCCGGGCCTGGGTGAACAGGGAGGCGACGGAGAAGTCGGCGTGCGGCGGCAGGTAGCCGACGAGCGCGAGGATGCGCAGCTGCCCGGTCGCCGGGACGTCCTGGGGCACCGGCGGGGCGCTGCGGGACAGGGCGATCGACAGCCCGATCACGGCGGCCAGCAGCACGGACTCCGTGAGCGCGAGATGTCGGAAGCGCAGCGCGTCGCCCAGGCGCCTGCGCTGGACGGCGCCGAGCACGGCGAGGGCGACGAGTCCGAGGGCCTTGAGCGCGACGAGCCGCCCGTACGCGGTGGTCGCGACGTCGAGCGGAGAGTCGAGGCGGATCGACGCGTTGAGCACGCCCGAGACGGCGAGCGCGGCGACCCCGGCGAGCGCCCACGGGGAGAAGCGGCGGACGACGACGGGCATGGCCTCGCCGATCACCCGCGGACAGCACAGCATGACGAGCAGGGGCCCGGCCCAGATCGCGGTGCCCGCCAGGTGCAGCGCCATCGCGTTGACCGCGTTGGTGTGGTCGAGGCTCGAGCCCGCGTGACCGGCCAGGCCCAGCAGGGCCACCCCGAGCATCGCCGCCGCGAGGCCCCACGCCGAGGCCACGGTGGAGCGGCCGAGCAGGAGGAACGCCGCGGCGAGCACGGCGGCGATCGCGACCGCGAGCTGCGTGCGCCCGAGCTCGGTGGACAGCGCCACGTACCACAGGTCCGTGAGGCCGCCGACGGCCTCGGCCGCGCCGAGCAGCATGAGGGCCAGGCTCGCGGCGCCCCACACGAGCGCGCACGCCCCGCCGAGGCGCGCCAGGTGGGCGCGGGCGCCCACCAGGCGGGTGCCGTCCTCACGGTGCGGCGGCGGCATCAGCAGCACGACGATCCAGGCGCACCCGACGGTGCCGAGCAGGGCGCCGTGGTGGAGCGCGCGCACGACGGGGGTGCCCCACGTGACGAGGCCGGGGGCGGGCACGAGCCGGCCCGGCACGGCTGCGCCGGTGCTCAGGATGCCCAGCAGGGCGACGAGCGCGGCGAGCACCACGGCGCCGAGCGCGATGAGCGCGCCGTGGGGGCGTGCGGGGACGGCCCCGTCCTCACCGTGAGGGGCGCGGGATCGGCTCATGGACGCTCGGTCATGGACGGTCCGGGCGTCGGCGCAGCGTCTCGAACAGGCAGACGGTCGCCGCGGTCGCGACGTTGAGGGACTCGGCGCGCCCGGCCAGCGGGATCCTCACCGCATGGTCGGCGGCGGCGAGGGCGGCGGCGTCCACCCCGCGCGCCTCGTTGCCCAGGACCCAGGCCAGACGCGGCGGCAGGTCCAGGCAGAAGAGGTCCGTGGCGGCATATCCGCTCGTGACCGCGAGGGCGACGTCGCGGGCCCGCAGCGCGGCGAACAGCGGCTGGACGGGGGCGCCCGGCACGACGGGCAGGTGGAAGACGCTGCCGGCGCTCGAGCGCACCGCCTTGGGCGCGAAGGGATCGGCGCTGTCCTCGGTGAGGAGCACGAGGTCGGCGCCGGCGGCGTCGGCGGTGCGCACGATCGTGCCGACGTTGCCGGGGTCGCGCACCTCGCAGAGCACCACGACGGTGACGGGGCCGGCGGCGGGCAGGGCGTGGACGGCGGCCTCCCAGCCGAGCGCGGGGCGTTCGGCGACCGCGACCGCGCCCTGCGGGGAGGGCACGTCGTCGCCGGCGCCCTCCTGGTCGCCGCGCACGAGCGCCCGCACCACGTGCTCGGGCACGAGTCGCGCGCTCACCCCCGCCGCCCGTCCGAGCTCGGCGAGCTCGGGGTGGGCGGCGCTCGTGCGCTCGGTGAGGAACAGCTCGCGCACCGTGTCGGGGCTCTCGGCGAGCAGGGAGCGCACGGCCTGGGGGCCGTCGGCGCGGATCAGGCCCGTCCTCCGGCGCGCCGAACGCCCGGAGAGGGCGGCGATCCTCCGCACCCGATCGGATCGGGGGGACGTGATCGGAGCCTGCTCCGGGCGTTTGTGACGTGTCATCGGCGCGTGGGGACCCGAGGGGTCACGCCGCCGGCGCGTTGACGTCCTGGGGGAGGGCGCCCTTGGCGGCCTCGACGAGCGCGGCGAACGCGGGAGCGTCGTTGACGGCGAGCTCGGCGAGCATGCGGCGGTCGACCTCGATCTCGGCCAGGCGCAGACCCTGGATGAGACGGTTGTAGGTCATGCCGTTGGCGCGGGCGGCCGCGTTGATGCGCTGGATCCACAGGCGACGGAAGTCGCTCTTGCGGACCTTGCGGTCGCGGTAGTTGTAGGTAGCCGAGTGGAGCACCTGCTCCTTGGCCTTGCGGTACAGGCGCGAGCGCTGACCGCGGTAACCGCTCGCCTGCTCGAGGATCTCCCGACGCTTCTTCTGGGCGTTGACCGCCCGCTTCACGCGTGCCACGTGATTCTCCTTCTTCGGTGACGTTCAGGGCTGCGGGAGGAAGCTCCCGCGGGGCTCAGCGGCCCAGGAGTCGCTTGACCTGCTTGGTGTTCGCCTTGTCGACGGTGGTGTCCCCACCGAGGCGACGCTTGCGATTGCTGGACTTGTGCTCGAGCAGGTGACGTGCGTTGGCCTTCTCGCGCATGAGCTTGCCGCTTCCGGTCACCCGGACGCGCTTCTTGGTGCCCGAGTGGGTCTTGTTCTTGGGCATGTGCCTTCTCCTTCGTATCTGATCCGGACCGACCCTGAGGTCAGGCCGGGGTGCTCTCGCCCGCCGCGTCGGCGGAGGCCGCCGGGGCGTCGGGCTGCTCGCGCTGCTCGGCCTTCTCGGCATCGCTCTTGCGCTTGCGGGCCTCGGCACGCGCCTGGGCCTTCTTCTTGGTCGGCCCGAGGACCATCACCATCGTGCGACCGTCCTGGCGCGGGTGGGACTCGACGAAGCCGTACTCGGCCACGTCCTCCGCCATGCGGGCCAGCAGTCGCGTGCCCATCTCGGGACGGGACTGCTCACGGCCGCGGAAACGGATCATGACCTTGACCTTGTCGCCGCCCTGGAGGAACTTCTCCACGTTGCGGCGCTTGGTCTCGTAGTCGTGCTTGTCGATCTTCAGGCCCATCCGGATCTCCTTCTGGACCGTGTTGACCTGGTTCTTCCGCGACTCGCGCGCCTTCATGTTGGCTTCGTACTTGTACTTGCCGTAGTCCATGAGACGGCAGACGGGCGGGTTCGCGCCCGGTGCGACCTCGACCAGATCGAGATCTGCCTCTGCGGCCAGCCGCAGGGCGTCCTCGACACGCACGATGCCGACCTGCTCGCCGGCAGGGCCGACCAGAAGGACCTTCGGCACCCTGATCTGGCCGTTGATTCGCTGTTCGCTGATGGTGGCTCCTCACCTCGGTTCGTCCGAACATGACGAAGGCCCCCGCCGTCGGCGGAGGCCCCAGGAGTGCGGCGCGCGGCGCCGCGGATCGGCAGAGCGCGAGGCTCTCGATCGCAAGGACCCGACGACAGACCGGGTGCCGAGCGGGGCTCGGCAGGTCGTCGTGAGGTGGGAGGGGACTCCACTTGAACGGAGGAACGGCATGTTCCGGGGATCGAGTATACCAGGGCATGCCCGCAGCGGAAGGGGACGGCGGGTGACGTGCGTCGCCCGCCGTGCCCGACGGTAGCCTTCCACGGGGGCCCGATCCGGGCCCGTCCCCACTGCGAAGGACACCATGGACACCACTTCCCACCCCACGCCCGACCCGGAGGAGACCACGCCTGCGGGCACCGAGGGCGTCGACGCCGCGGGCTCGGCGCGGGACATCGCGGACGTCTCGGCGGTCGAGATCATCACGACGGCGACCGTGCACCTCATGAGCGCGGCGGCCGTCAAGATCGGTCTCGCCGAGGACGAGGAGATCGGTCACTACCAGGATCTCGCCGAGGCCCGGAAGCTGATCACGGCTCTCGCGGGTCTCGTGACGGCGGCCTCCCCCGAGATCGGGGGCGACCATGCCCGGTCGCTGCGCGACGGCCTGCGCACCCTCCAGCTCGCCTTCGCGGAGGCGCTGCCCTTCCCCGACCAGCCCGGCGAGGCCCCGGGCGAGAAGTGGACGGGGCGCGTCAGCCGCTGAGCGCGCGCCGGGGGCGGCCGCGGGCGCGACGCGCACGCGACGGAGCGCACGCGACCGGGCGGGGATCAGACGCGCACGCGGCCGGGCGCGGACGACTCCGGCGCGATCAGGGCGGGCCGTCTCAGCGGCCGAGCTCCCGGGCGAGCCGCGCGCGCACGCGGGTGCGGTGCACCCGCATCGCCGCGAGACCGCCGAGGGCGATCGCCACGCCCAGCAGGCCTGCGCTGCCGATGCCCCAGGACGGTCCCCAGCCGTCGATCACGGCGCCGATCACGGGGCCGCCCACGGCGCCTCCGATCGTCATGGCGCTGCCGTGCCAGCCCATCGCCTCGCCGCGCGCCTCCTCGGGCACCCGGTGCGAGATCGCCTCGCCCGTCGCGGTGATCGAGGGCGCGCACGCGAGACCGGCCAGGAAGCACGCGATCGCGATCGTGGGGACCGAGTGGGCGAGCGCGATCGGGATCGTGAGCAGTCCGAGCGCGCCGATCACCCACAGCGGGTTCACCTCGCGCGTGATCGCCCCGTAGACGATGCCGCCGAGCGCCGAGCCCACGCACCACACCGTGATGACGAGGCCCACGAGGTTCTCGGACCCGACCTGCTTGAGCAGCGCGACGAGCCCGAGGTCGGTGGCGGTCAGGATGACGTTCGAGGTCGCGGTCGCCACGAGCAGCGCGATGCCGCCGAGGGTCAGCAGCTGACGGCGCGCGGAGGCCTTGGTACCGGGGTCCACGACGGGGATGGCACCCGTCGTGAGGTCCTCGCTCAGCCGCTTGTCGCCGAGGCCGTCGGCATGCGCGAGGGCGGCGTCCTCGATGGACTGCAGCGCACCGGGGAGCTTGGTCGGCAGCATCACCTGGTCGGAGCGGGTGGGCGGGTCGGCGATCACGAGGCCGATGCCCGCGACCGCGACGCTCACCCCGACCACGATCAGCAGCAGCGGGGTGCCGATCGTGAAGGCGAGGGCCGCGACGGCCGCCGGGCCGATCATGAAGACGACCTCGGTGATGACCGAGTCGAGCGCGAAGGCGGTGCGGCGCATCCGCGCGGAGACCAGCACGGCCAGCGAGGTGCGGACGATCGAGAACACGGGCAGCGAGAACAGGCCGCCGACGAAGGCGAGACCCACGAGGGCGCCGTAGGGCACGAAGGCGGCGACGACGAGCGTGAGCGACTGGACCACGATCGAGGGCGCGACCGCGCGGCGCAGGCCGCGGGAGTCGACGAGGCGGCCCCTCCACGGCGAGGAGATCGCCATGCCGAGGGTCGAGGCGGTCACGATGAGGCCGGCCTCGAGGTAGCTCTTGTCGAGCCGGTAGACGGCGTGCAGCGTGAACAGCAGGGAGAGCGTCGAGAAGGGGATGCGCGCGAGGAACCCGAGGACGAGCACGGGCATGACGCCGGGAGAGCGCACGACGTCCCGGTAGGCGGCGAGCGCCACGGCTCAGCCCTCCAGGGTCAGTCGCAGGGACGTGATGCGCTCGGCGACCACGACCGAGCGGCCGAGCGCCTCGCCGAGACGGGCGACGACCGCGCGCACGGCCTCGGGGTCCAGGCCGGGCACGAGGCGGACGTGCAGGTCGACCTCGCGCGCGGCGCCGGCGGCGGGCCGCAGGGCGATCACCTCGGGCAGGGCCGCGGCGAGGGCGTCGAGCTCGGCGAGCACGGCGGGGTCCTCGGCGGGCGGCACCCAGACGCGCCCCTGCGCGAGCGCCCATAGGATCGAGCGTCGCAGCAGGACGGGCGTGGGGCGGCTCTCGGCAGGGTCGGCGCCCGCCGCGTCGGCGGGCGCGGGGCCGCTGGCGGGATCGAGCAGCAGGGCCGTGCAGCCCTCCTGGACGGCGGCCTGGGCGGCCTGCTCGGCGACGACGGGCGCGGGGCGGGCGTCGCGTCGCCAGGCGGCGAGGGCCTCGACCGAGCTGAACAGCGGCAGAGCCTTCTCGCCGCCGGGGCCCTCGAGGGTCACCATCGCCATGTCGGCGCCGTTGTCGCCGACGAGGCCGTGCGCGGTCTCGCCGTGCTCGGTCGCGACGGCCATGATCGGCACGAGCACACGGGTCCCGCGCAGGGCCGCGGCGAGGCCCCGCAGATCCTGGTCCTCGCCGCGGTGGCGAGCCGCGAGGGCGTCCGCGAGGGCGCGGGGCGCGCGCCCGTCGTCGTCGGGGAAGGGGCTCACGGCGTAGTCGCGTCCCGCCCAGGGGGTGCCGGCCGTGTCGGTCAGCGCGCTCTTGTCGCGGAAGTGGGCGGGGAGGGAGCGCCGGGCGGCATCGGCGCGGGAATGCTCGTGCGGGCGGTGCTCGGTCACGGCAGGCCGGCGACCTCGAGCGCCTCGGGCAGGGTGAACGCCCCCGCGTAGAGGGCCTTGCCGACGATCGCGCCCTCGACGCCTGCGGGCACGAGCTCGCGCAGCGCGGCGAGGTCCGCGAGCGCGGAGATGCCGCCCGAGGCGACGACGGCCGCGTCGGTGCGGCGCGCGACCTCGGCGAGCAGCTCGAGGTTCGGGCCCCGCAGGGTGCCGTCCTTGGTGACGTCGGTGACGACGTAGCGGCAGCAGCCGGCGTCGTCGAGGCGCGCGAGGGTCTCCCACAGGTCCCCGCCCTCCCGGGTCCAGCCACGGGCCGCGAGCGTGGTCCCGCGCACGTCGAGGCCCACCGCGATGCGGTCGCCGTGCGAGGCGATCACGGATGCGGTCCAGTCGGGGTCCTCGAGGGCCGCCGTGCCCAGGTTGACGCGGCGGCAGCCCGTCGCGAGGGCGGCCTCGAGGGAGGCGTCGTCGCGGATGCCTCCCGACAGCTCGACCTTGAGGTCGACCGAGCCCACGACCTCGGCGAGCAGCTCACGGTTCGAGCCGCGCCCGAAGGCCGCGTCGAGGTCGACGAGATGCAGCCACTCGGCGCCCGCCGCGGCGAAGTCGCGCGCGGCGTCGAGCGGCGAGCCGTAGTCGGTCTCGGATCCGGCCTCGCCCTGGACGAGGCGGACGGCCTTGCCGCCGGCGACGTCGACGGCGGGCAGCAGCTCGAGGCGGGGCGTACTCATGGGGACTCCTCGGGGAGAGAGCGGGGATGGGACGAGCGTAGCGAAGGGGGCGGCGAGCGCGGGAGGCGCTCGTCGCGGCGCCGTGCGGCGGGGTCAGACGCCCTGCTGGATGCGCCAGAAGGCGATGAGGACGCACACCACGCCGAGCACGGCCATGAGCGCGACCGCCCACCACGGCTTCTTCTGGCGGAAGAACGACCAGGACCCGCCGAGCAGGATGCCCCCGACCGCGAGCATCAGGAACGCGAGCAGGATCATGCGGGCGGCTCCGTCCCGGGCCCGTCGGCCGGCGCAGCACCGGGCCCGCTCGCCGTGCCGGGCGCCGCAGCGCCCGCGGGCAGCGTGTCGAGCCAGTTGCGGAGCAGACGGGCACCGGCCGCGCCGGACTTCTCGGGGTGGAACTGGGTGGCCGTGAGCGGACCGTTCTCGACCGCGGCGACGAAGCGGTCGCCGCCGTGCACGGCCCAGCTGACCTGGGGCGGGAGCAGACGCGGATGCGCCTCGAGGTCCCAGCTGCGCGCGCCGTAGGAGTGCACGAAGTAGAAGCGCTCGTCCTCGACGCCCGCGAACAGGCGGGATCCGTCGGCGGTCTCGACCGTGTTCCAGCCCATGTGGGGCACGATCGCGGCCTGCAGCGCGGTGACCTCGCCCGGCCATTCGCCCAGGCCCTCGGCGCGCACGCCGTGCTCGGTCCCGGCGTCGAACATGACCTGCAGGCCGACGCAGATGCCGAGCACCGGGCGGCCGCCCGCGAGGCGCCGCTCGATGATCCGGGGGCCGTCGACCGCACGGATCTGGTCCATGGTCGCCGCGAAGGCGCCGACCCCGGGGACCACGAGCCCGTCGGCCTCGAGGGCCTGTGCGGCGTCGGCCGTCAGGGACACCTCGGCGCCCGCCGCCTCGAGGGCGCGGACGACCGAGCGCACGTTGCCGCTGCCGTGGTCCAGCACGACCACGCGCGGGGCGCGGGGCGCCGCGGGCGTCGTGGTCTCCTCGGGGGTGGTCTCTGTGCTCATGCCTCGGTGCTCATCTCTTCCGCCGTCCGGTCGCGATCCAGCGCAGGGCCTGCATGCGGGTGACGCCGCGGGGGTCGATCCCCTCCCCCAGCTCCTCGGCGTCGACGCTGCCGAGCAGGAGCTGCTCGACCGCGGGGGCGACGCCGCCCAGGAGGATCGTGGGCGAGACGTCCTCGCCGCGCTCGCCCTGGCGGTAGCGGGTCGCCGTCATGCGGTCGCCGCGCCGCCAGAACAGCACGATGCCCAGGCGCTGCAGGGCGCCGGAGATCTGGGCCGCGAGCTCGTGGGCGCTCGTCTCGTCGAGCGCGCCGAGGGCGATCGCGCCCGAGTCGGTGTCGAGGATGTGGGTGCCCTCGGGGGTCTCGGCCGTCTCGGACCGGGTGTCGCTCGCGAGCCGCAGGGCGCCGGCGAGGGCCTTGGCCGACGCGACCGAGGTCGCGACGACCGCGATCGGGCGCGGCGCGTCGGGATCCTCGACACCCTCGGCGGTGCCGAGCACGTCCTCGACCGTCAGCTCGGTGAGCTCGCCGTCCGCGTCCGAGGTCGCATCGGCGCTCGGGGGCTCGGGTTCCTCGAGGTCGAGACCCTCCATCATACGGGCGAACTCGGCGTCGATGTCGTCATCGGGGCGCCCGTCGCCGGGTCGGGGGTCGTCCGGGGTGGTCATAGCGCTCCCTTCGTGGAGGGCACGTCCGTCACACGCGGGTCCATCTCGCACGCCGCGCGCAGGGCCCGCGCGAGCGCCTTGAACTGGGCCTCGACGATGTGGTGGGGATCGCGCCCGGCGAGCACCCGCATGTGCAGGCAGATCGCGGCGTGGTGGGCGAGGGACTCGAGCACGTGGCGTGTGAGGGAGCCCGTGAAGTGGCCGCCGATGAGGTGGTACTCCTGGCCCTCGGGCTCTCCGGTGTGCACGCAGTACGGACGTCCGGAGACGTCGACGACGCACTGGGCCAGAGCCTCGTCGAGCGGGATGGTGGCGTCGCCGAAGCGGGCGATGCCGATCTTGTCGCCGAGGGCCTCGCGCAGGCACTGGCCCAGGACGATCGCGGTGTCCTCGACGGTGTGGTGGACGTCGATGTGGGTGTCGCCCGTGGCCTGAACGGTCAGGTCGAAGCGGGCGTGCGTGCCGAGCGCCGTGAGCATGTGGTCGAAGAAGGGCACCGAGGTCGACACGTCGCAGCGGCCCGTGCCGTCGAGGTCGAGCGTGACGGTCACGTCGGACTCGCGCGTGGCGCGGCTGATGCTCGCGGTGCGGGGGGACGTCGAGGAACGGGTCATCGGGGGTCGGCCTCCACGGGATCGGCGATGTCGAGGGCGTCGCGGAACGCGGCGTTGTCGTCGGGGGTGCCGACGGACACGCGGAGCCAGCCGGCGGGCCCGACCTCGCGGATCAGGACTCCCCGGTCGAGCAGGCGCTGCCACACGTCGTGGCGGTCGGCGACGGTGCGGAACAGGATGAAGTTGGCGTCGGAGGGCGCAACGTCGTGGCCCCTCCGCACGAGATGCGCACTGAGCGCGTCGCGCTCGGCGCGCAGGGTCGCGACCTGGCCCAGCAGCTCGGCGCGGTGGGCGAGCGCGGTGCGGGCGACGGCCTGCGTGGCGGCCGACAGGTGGTAGGGCAGGCGGACGACGCGCACCGCGTCGACGATCGCGGGGTCCGCCACGAGGTAGCCGAGACGGGCGCCGGCGAGCGCGAAGGCCTTGGACATCGTGCGGGAGACGACGAGGTTGGCGTGCTCGGGCAGCAGGGTGAGCGCGCTCGGGACCCCGTCGCGGCGGAACTCGCCGTAGGCCTCGTCGACGACGAGCAGGCCGCGGTGCTCGGCCTGGGCGCGCGCGGCGGCGCGCACGACGTCGAGCTCGAGGGCGGTGCCGGTGGGGTTGTTGGGGCTGGTCAGCAGCACGATCGCGGGGCGATGACGGGCGATCGCGGCCGTCACGGCGTCGGCGTCGAGCGCGAACTCGGGGGCCGGGCCCCGCTCGGCCGTGACCCAGGCGGTGAACGTGTCGCGCGCGTACTCGGGGTACATCGAGTAGTGCGGCGTGAAGGACAGGGCGCTGCGGCCCGGCCCGCCGTAGGCCTGGAACAGCTGGACCATGATCTCGTTGGAGCCGTTGGCGGCCCACACCTGCTCGGCGCGGGGCTCGTCGATCGCGGACTCGTCGGCGAGGAAGGCCGCGAGGTCCTTGCGCAGGTCGAGGAACTCGCGGTCCGGGTAGCGGTTGAGGTCGGCGGCCGCGGAGCGCACGGCACGGCCGAGGTCCTCCGCGAGCGCGGCCGACGGGGGGAACGGGTTCTCGTTGACGTTCAGCAGGTGCGGCACATCGATCTGGGGCGCGCCGTAGGGCTCGAGCCCGAGCAGGTCGTCGCGGACCGCCGGGAGCGCGGTGTCGGGCGAGGCGAGGTCGAGCTGTGGCATGGCTCCATCGTAGAGGCCCTGCGGCCGCCCGCCGTCGGCCGTCCAGGCCGTGCCGAGGCTGGGAGCGGGCCCGGAGCGGTGGCCTACCCTGGTCGGGTGATGCGTGCCCTCGGTTCCCTCGTTGCAGATGTCCTCGCCGTCCTCCTGTTCGTGGCGATCGGGCTCCTCCAGCACCACGAGGGCCTGACCGCCTCGAGCGTCGGCTACGTGTCCTGGCCGTTCGTGCTCGGCATGCTGCTCGGGCACCTCGCGATCCGCTCGTGGCGGCGCCCCTTCGGCCTGTGGCCGCAGGGCGTGTTCATCTGGGCGATCACGATCGTCGCCGCCATGGCGATCCGCACGCTGTTCGGCGCCGGCACGGAGCCCTCGTTCGTCATCGTCACCGCGGTCGTGCTCGCGGTGTTCATGCTGGGCTGGCGGGCCGTCGCGTCGTTCGTGACGCGGCGCGAGCGGCGCACCTCCGCACGGCCCGCGGCGACGCGGACCGAGGGGTCTACGCCGCGAAGCCGGTGAGCGCCTCGCCGTCGAGGCGGTAGGTCATCCACTCCTCCTGGGGCCGCGCCCCGATGGCCTCGTAGAAGTCGATCGACGGCTGGTTCCAGGTGAGCACCGACCACTCCAGACGGCGGTAGCCGCAAGCGGCGCAGATGCCGGCGAGCGTGCGCAGGAGGCCCAGGCCGATCCGGGTGCCGCGGTGCTCGGGCATGACGTAGAGGTCCTCGAGGTGGATCCCGTGGTGGCCTTCCCACGTCGAGTAGGTCAGGTACCACAGGGCGATGCCCACGACCTCGCCGTCGAGCTCGGCCACGTGGCAGAAGACGGCGGGGGCCTCGCGGAACAGGGCGTCGTGCAGGTCGGCCGCGGTGCCGGTCACGGCCTCGGGCTCGCGCTCGTACACGGCGAGGTCGACGATGCGCGCGTGGATCGCCGCGACGTCGTCGGGGCGGGCCTCGCGGATCGTCCACGCGGTCATCGGCTCTGCCCCTCGCCGTCGAAGCGGATCTCGACGGCCCGCCCGTGCGAGGGCAGGTCCTCGGCCGCGGCGAGGGTGCGGGCGGCCTCGCGGGAGGCGTCGAGCGCGCGCTCGTCGTACTCGATCACGTGGATCCCACGCAGGAACGACTGCACCCCCAGGCCGCCGCCGAAGCGGGAGCCGCCGCCGGTGGGCAGCACGTGGTTGGAGCCGGCCGCGTAGTCGCCGAGGCTCACGGGGCTGTGGGGACCGATGAAGATCGCACCGGCGTTGGTGACGCGCGCGGCGACGGCCGGGGCGTCGACGGTGTGGATCTCGAGGTGCTCGGCGCCGTACGCGTTGACCACGGCGAGCCCCTGGTCCAGGCCGTCGACGAGGATCACGCCGCTCTGACGTCCGCCCAGGGCCTCGCGGATGCGGTCGGCGTGGCGGGCCTGCGGCACCTGGACGGCGAGCTCGGCCTCGGTGTCGGCGGCGAGCCGCGGGCTGTCGGTGACCAGCACGCTCGCCGCGAGGGGGTCGTGCTCGGCCTGGGAGATGAGGTCCGCCGCGACGAACCGGGGGTCGGCGCTCTCGTCGGCGAGGATCGCGATCTCGGTGGGGCCCGCCTCGGCGTCGATGCCGACGGTCCCCCGCACGAGCCGCTTGGCGGCCGTCACGTAGACGTTGCCGGGGCCGGTGACGAGGTCGACCGGGTCGAGCAGGGTGCCGTCGCCGAGGTCGTCGGCGCCGTGGGCGAGCAGGGCGATGGCCTGGGCGCCGCCCGCGGCGATCACGTCGGTCACGCCGAGCAGCGCGCACGCGGCCAGGATGGTGGGGTGCGGGTAGCCGCCGTGGTCCTTCTGCGGCGGAGAGGCCAGCACGATCTGCGAGACGCCGGCGGTCTGGGCCGGCACCACGTTCATGACGACGGAGCTGGGCAGCACGGCCCGGCCGCCGGGCACGTACAGGCCGACCCGCTCGACGGGGATCCAGCGCTGGCGCACGATCCCCCCGTCGATGACCTCGACCACGTCGTCCTCGCGCCGCTGGGCGGCGTCGACCGCCCGGACGCGGTCGATCGCCGTCTCGAGCGCACGACGGATCGCCGGATCGAGCTCGGCGAGGGCCCGTTCGATCACCTCGGCGGGGACGCGCAGGTGCTCGGGGCGCACGCCGTCGAACCGCTCCCCCGCCTCGAGCACGGCCTCGGCGCCGCGCTCCCGCACGGCCGCGACGACGGGATGCACCGAGGCGATGGCCGCGTCGACGTCGAGCTCGGGGCGGGGCACGGCCGCGCGCAGCTGGGCTGCGGAGAGGTCGCGCCCGCGCAGGTCGGTGACGGAGATCAGAGGCATGGAGGCGAGTCTAGGCGTCGCCCGCGAGCGCTCGACGGCATGTCCGGGCGCACGGGGCGGGCCAGGACGTCACTGCAGGCAGCCGGGGCCCAGCAGCGCCTTGAGCGAGGCGTACAGCGCGGCCGACGGGGTGACCGAGAGCCGGGTGTCGAGCCGCATGAGGGTGGCGCGGCCGGGCTCGAGCAGCTTGACGCGGACCTCGCTCATGCCCGGGTTGTCCTCGAGCACGCCGCGCAGGTCGGTCACGACCCGCTCGGTGCAGCGCAGCGCCGGGAGCGAGATCGTCACCGGGCCGTCGCCGCCCGCGTGGGAGGTGTCGGGGATCGTCATCTCCATGACGCGCAGCTCGGGCATGCCCTTGGAGGTGTCGACGCGTCCCTTCATGGAGACCACGAGATCCTCGGCGAGCTCGGTCGCGACGGTCTGGTACGTCGAGGGGAACAGCAGGCAGTCGATCGAGCCCTCGAGGTCCTCGACGGTGGCGATCGCCCACATGTCGCCCTTCTTGGTGGTCTTGCGCTGCAGGGACGTGATGAGCCCCGCGATCTGGACCATGGCCCCGTCCTCGACGGCGCCCTCGTCGGCGAGCGCGCTGATCGCGGTCGTCGAGTTCTGCGCGACCACGTGCTCGAGACCCTGCAGGGGGTGGTCCGAGACGTACAGGCCCAGCATGGTGCGCTCGAAGGAGAGCTTCTCCTTGCGGTCCCACTCGGGCAGGTCGGGGATCGTGATGGTCGCGCTCGACCCGGTCTCCGCGCCGTCGCCGCCGAACAGGGCCTCGCCGAACAGGTCGTACTGGCCCTGCGCCTCCTTGCGCTTGACGTCGACCACCGAGTCGACGGCGTCCTCGTGGATCAGCACGAGGGAGCGGCGGTTGGCGCCGAGGGAGTCGAACGCGCCGCCCTTGATGAGCGACTCGATCGTGCGCTTGTTGCACACCGAGAGCGGCACCTTGTCGAGGAAGTCGGTGAACGACGTGAACGCGCCCTTCTCGGCGCGCGCCGCGAGGATCGCCTCGACGACGTTCGCGCCGACGTTGCGCACCGCCGACAGCCCGAAGCGGATGTCGTCGCCGACGGCCGAGAAGTACATGTCGGACTCGTTGACGTCCGGCGGGAGCACCGTGATGCCCCGGTGGCGGCAGTCGCCCAGGTACAGGCCCAGGCGGTCGCGGTTCTCCTGGGTCGAGGTGAGCAGGGCCGCCATGTACTCGGTCGGGAAGTTCGCCTTGAGGTAGGCGGTCCAGTACGAGACCACGCCGTAGGCGGCGGAGTGGGACTTGTTGAACGCGTAGTCGGCGAAGGGCAGCAGGGTCTCCCACAGGGCCGCGACGGCCGCGTCGGAGTATCCGCGCTCCTTCATGCCGGCCTCGAAGGACACGAACTGCTTGTCCAGCTCCGCCTTCTTCTTCTTGCCCATGGCGCGGCGCAGGATGTCGGCCTCGCCGAGGCTGTAGCCCGCGACCTTCTGGGCGGTCTGCATGACCTGCTCCTGGTAGACGAGCACCCCGTAGGTCTCGTTCAGGATGTCCGCGAGCGGGGCCTCGAGCTCGGGATGGATCGGAGCGATCTCCTGCAGCCCGTTCTTGCGCAGCGCATAGTTGGTGTGGGAGTTCATGCCCATCGGGCCCGGACGGTAGAGGGCCGAGACCGCGGAGATGTCGCCGAACTTGTCGGGCTTCATCTGGCGCAGCAGGGTGCGCATGCCCGAGCCGTCCAGCTGGAACACGCCCAGGGTGTCGCCGCGCTGCAGGAGGTCGTAGGTGGGCGGATCGTCGAAGCCGAGGGTCTCGAGATCCGGCGCCTCCTTGCCGTTGCGCGTGATGTTGTCCAGGGCGTCGGAGATGACGGTGAGGTTGCGCAGCCCCAGGAAGTCCATCTTCAGCAGGCCGAGCGTCTCGCACGTCGGGTAGTCGAACTGCGTGATGATCTGCCCGTCGGAGGGGCGACGCATCATCGGGATGATGTCGGTCAGGGTGTGGCTGGACATGATGACCGCGCACGCGTGAACGCCCCACCCGCGGGTCAGCCCCTCGACGCCCTGGGCGATCTCGAAGACCTTCTGGCCGTCGGGGTCCTCGTCGAGCATGCGGCGGAACTCGCCGGCCTCGGCGTAGCGCTTGTTCTCGGGGTCGTAGATGCCCGAGAGCGGGATGTCCTTGCCCATCACGGCGGGGGGCAGCGCCTTGGTGAGGCGATCCCCCATCGCGTACGGGTAGCCGAGCACGCGCGAGGCGTCCTTGAGCGAGTTCTTCGTCTTCATGACGCCGTAGGTGATGACCTGGGCCACCCGGTCGTCGCCGTACTTGCGGGTCACGTACTCGAGCACCTCGCCGCGGCGGCGATCGTCGAAGTCGACGTCGAAGTCGGGCATCGAGACGCGGTCGGGGTTCAGGAAGCGCTCGAACAGCAGGCCGTGCTCGAGCGGGTCGAGATCCGTGATCCGCATCGCGTAGGCCACCATCGAGCCGGCGCCCGAGCCACGGCCCGGTCCCACCCGGATGCCGTTCTCCTTGGCCCAGCGGATGAAGTCGGACACGACGAGGAAGTAGCCCGGGAAGCCCATCTGGGTGATGACGGAGACCTCGTAGTCGGCCTGCTTCTGCACGGCGTCGGGGATGCCCGCGGAGAAGCGGTACTCGAGTCCCCGCTGGACCTCCTTGACGAACCACGAGTGCTCGTCCTCGCCGGGCGGCGTCGGGAAGACGGGCATGAAGTTGGCGCCCTCGGCCGTCGTGGTGAAGGAGACGTCGCACATCTCGGCGACGCGCAGCGTGTTGTCGCAGGCCTCGGGCAGCTCACGGAACAGCTCGCGCATCTCGGCGGCGGACTTGAGGTAGTAGCCCGAGCCGTCGAACTTGAAACGGCCGGGGGTGTCGAAGGTGGAGCCGGAGTTGATGCACAGCAGCGCGTCCTGGATCTTGGCGTCGTCCTCGGTGACGTAGTGCAGGTCGTTGGTGGCCAGCAGCGGCGCGCCGATCTGCTTCGAGAGGGCGATGAGGTCCTTGGTCACGCGGGTCTCGAGATCGAGGCCGTGGTCCATGAGCTCGACGAAGTAGTTCTCCTTGCCGAACATGTCCTGGAACTCGCCGGCGGCCTTGACCGCCTCGTCCCACTGGCCCAGGCGGATGCGGGTCTGGATCTCGCCCGAGGGGCAACCGGTCGAGGCGATCAGCCCGTCGGCGTAGGTGCTGAGGATCTCGCGGTCCATGCGGGGCCACTTGCCCATCTGGCCGTCGAGGCTCGCGGACGAGGCGAGGCGGAAGAGGTTGTGCATGCCCGCCGTGGTGCGCGAGAGCAGGGTCAGGTGCGTGTAGGCGCCGCGCGCGGAGACGTCGTCGCCCGCGTCCTGCTGCGCCTTGGTGCCCCACTGCTGCCGCGTGCGGTCGTGGCGGCTGGTCCCGGGGGTCACGTAGGCCTCGACGCCGATGATGGGCTTGATGTCCGCGGCCACCGCGGTCTTGTAGAACTCGTAGGCGCCGAAGACGTAGCCGTGGTCCGTGATGGCGATGGCTTTCTGGCCCTGACGTGCGGTTTCGTCGACCAGCTTGGAGATCTTCGCGGCCCCGTCCAGGAGGGAGTAGTCGGTGTGGACGTGGAGGTGCACGAAGTCGTCGGAAGCCATGGATCAAGGGTAGCGACGGGGCCCGACGAACGGGGCGCTCAGGAGCCGGCGACGGCGTCGCGAGGATCACGGGGCCGGCCCGATCCGAAGGGATGCGCCGTCGCGTCTCGTGGCGGCGCGCGCGATCGGGATGGCGGGCGCTGAGAGCGGCGAGCTGCACCTCGACCAGGGAGCCGCCTGGCGTCAGGCGGTGGGATCTACACCACCCGTGACGTCATGACCCGGCGGCCTCCCCCGGTCCGCCCCCGTCGTCCTCGGCCTCCGCGTCGCGGAGCATCTCGGTCATGAGGCGCTGCAGGTAGTCCTCGACGCCCTCGACGCTCAGCGAGCGCTCGTCGCGTCGCGGCCCCATGCCCTCGACGAGCGCGCCGCCGTGCCAGGCGAGGGAGTCGTCGGGCAGGACCGGGTCGTCGTCCCGCCACAGGTCGATCGGCACGGCGTGGGCGGCCAGGTCGCGGGCCAGGGCGTCGGCGTCGGACGCGCTGCCCGAGCGCTGCAGGAGCGAGACGAGGAGGGACTCGGCGCCCCAGGCCTCGGCGTCGTCGCGTCCCGGCAGCGCGGTCTGCTGGACGAGGGCGACGAAGCTCGCGGCGAGCTCGTCGTCGCCGTCGAGGAAGCGGTCCTTGGCCGCACGCAGCGCGATCGCGGGCACGTAGGCGGTCTCGCCCCACAGCACGCCGGCGCCGATGAGGCTCATCCCGACCCCGGTCGGGAAGTCGGGGTGGGCCGCGATCGGGCTCGACGGGGTGCGCCCCGCCCGTCGGTCGTCGTCGGCGGCCAGGTAGGCGCGGCTGGCGTCGCGGACGGCCTCGCGCGAGCGCTCGGCGTCCCGCAGGGCGACCTCCGCACCGGCGGGGTCGAGGCCCAGCAGGCTCGCGACCCGTGAGAACGGGAAGTCGGGACGATCCAGCGCCCCGTGCGCGGGAAGAGGACGGTCGGGCTCGTCGGTCATGCCCCGACGCTATCGCGTCGTCCGGATCAGCTCTCGCGGAGCACGTCGAGGGCGTGCTGGAGGTCGTCCGGGTACTGCGAGGTGAACGTGACCCGGCTTCCGCGCACCGGGTGCACGAAGGAGAGCTCCATCGCGTGCAGCCATTGGCGCACGAGGCCGAGCCGGGCCGCGAACGTCGGATCGGCCCCGTACAGCGGATCGCCCACGAGCGGATGACGCATGGCCGCGAGGTGCACCCGGATCTGATGGGTGCGCCCGGTCTCGAGCTTGACGCGCAACAGGTCGGCGCCCGGCAGCTCCTCGAGCGCCTCGTAGTGCGTGACGGCGTGCTTGCCGGTGCTCATGACGGCGTACTTGTAGTCGTGGTGGGGCGAGCGGCCGATCGCGGCGTCGATCGTGCCGGCCCGCGGGTCGAGATGGCCCTGGGCCAGGGCGTGGTAGACCTTGTCGACGCGGCGGGAGCTGAACGCCTCCTTGAGCACGGGGTACGCGCGCTCGGACTTCACGACGACCATGAGGCCGCTCGTGCCGACGTCGAGGCGCGAGACGATGCCGCGGCGCTCGGGCGGCCCGCCGGCCGTGATGCGCACGCCCGCCGCGGCCAGGTGCCCCAGCACGGTCGGGCCGTCCCAGCCGGCGCTCGGATGGGCCGCGACGCCCACGGGCTTGTCGACCACGATGATGTCGTCGTCCTCGTGGACCAGCCGCATGCCCGGCGCGATCAGGGGCCGCACCTCGACGGCGGGCCGCTCGGACGGGATCTCGACGGTCAGCATCATGCCGGGCTCGAGGCGCGTCGAGCGTGCCGGCATCTGCCCGTCGAGGTCGACGGCGCCGTTCATGACGAGGTCCGCGGCGCGCGTCCGCGAGAGCCCGAAGAGGCGCGCGATGCCGACGTCGACCCGCTCCCCCGCGAGCCCGTCGGGCACCGGGACCGTGCGCATGTCGTTCACGGACGTCGCTCCGAGGCGCTCCCGACGCCGTGGTCTCCCATGGCGTCCTGGTCGTCTGCCGCTTCGCGCCCGGTCGGGGCCGCGGTGTCCGCCGCGGCGTCTGATCCGCTCGCGTCCTCACCGGCTCCGTCCGCGGCAGCGGACGCCTCGACGGCAGAGGTGTCGGCGGCAGCCGTCTCCGCAGCCGACGTCTCCGCAGCGTCGGCCGTCTGGTCACGGGCGGCCGGGTCGGACGCGACCCCGAGCACGCCCAGCAGGACGATCAGCACGGCCCCGACCACGACAGCCATGTCGGCGACGTTGAACACGGGCCAGTGCGGGAGCTCGATGAAGTCGACGACCTCGCCGTGGAACGGGCTGGGGGCGCGCAGGATCCGGTCGTGGATGTTGCCGAGGGCGCCGCCGACGATGCAGCCGAGCGCGAGCGCCCACGGCACCGAGCGCACCGAGCGCACGACGTAGACGAGAGCGCCGATGCAGATGGCGATCTGCACGAGGGTCACGACGGGCGTGATGCCCGATCCCATGCCCCAGGCGGCACCGGAGTTGTAGAGCAGGCGGAACTGGAGCAGCTCGCCGACGACGGCCCGCGGCTCGAGCACCGCGAGCGAGGTCTCGGCCCAGTGCTTGGAGAGCTGGTCGAGCACGACGATGACCGCGGCGAGGACGACGGCGACGACGATCGCGACCGTGCGGGACAGACCGGTGCGCTCGACACGGCGAACGCCGGACGCGTCGCGTCCGGCGTTCGCTGCTGCAGAGGGAGTCGGGCTCACAGGCCGAAGGTCGCCTGCTGGTCCTGGGTGTCGCTCGTGTCGAGCTCGCGCAGCTGGTTCTCGAGGTAGTTGCGCAGCCGGTTGCGGTAGTCGCGCTCGAAGGTCCGCAGACCGTCGATCGACTTCTCGAGATCGGCCTTCTGGGTCTCGAGGGCCTCGAGGGTCGAGCGGGACTTCTCCTCGGCCTCGCCGATGATGCGGCGGGACTCGGCGTTGGCCTCGGTGATGAGGCGGTCGCGCTCCTCCTCGCCGTTGCGCACGTGCTCGTCGTGCAGCCGGTTGGCCAGGGCGATGATGCCGGCGGCATCGGCCGGAACCGACGACTCGACGGCCGGGGCGGGAGCCTCGACGGCCTCGACGACCTCGGTCTCCTCGACCTCGACCGGCTCGCTCTCGACGGCGGCCTCGGGGGCCTCCTCGCCCGTGGTCTCCTCGGTCTCCTCGGAGACGGCTGCGGGGGCGCTCTCGCCCGACTCGAGCTCGGCGATGCGGTTGCGGGCCGCCTCGAGCTCCTGGGTCAGGCGGGCGTTCTCGTCGATGAGCTCCTGGAGGCGCGGCATGACGTCGTTGTCGAGGTAGTTGTCCACCTCGTCCATGTCATAGCCTTCGGAGAACCGCACCGGAGTGAACCGCTTGTTCTGCAGATCCTCGGGCATGAGTGCCATGGGTCACCTTCTCGTCTGGGTGGTGGAGTCGTGCGACTCCGGTTCAGCAGGACCAGGGTAGCCGAATCCTCCGATAAGTCCCGCACATGTCGAGGGGCGGAGCCGGGAGGTTTCTCTCAGGCCGCGGGGGCTCGATGCGCTCCCTGCGAGCGGCTCCTCGGAGGGCCGTTCAGAACGCGAGGCGGGCGAGCACGCCGAGCACGATCCAGCCGACGATCAGCAGGATGAACATGCTCAGATCGAGCATCATGCCGCCCAGCCGCAGGGGCGGGATCAGGCGTCGCAGGGTGCGCACGGGGGGATCGGTCAGGGTGTAGACGACCTCGAACAGCAGGAGCACGAGGCCGCGCGGACGGTAGGAGCGCGCGAAGCTCTGGATCCAGTCGATGACGAGGCGCGCGAGCAGCACCAACAGATACAGCCAGAGGACGAGGTACAGGACCCCGAAGACGATCTGCACGAGCGAACCGGCCTCAGCTCTGGTTGTAGAAGCTGCCCTCGTCGGCGGAGCTGTCGCCGTCCACCTCGACGAACTCGGGGCTGAGCAGGAAGACCTTGGAGGTGATGCGCTCGATGTCGCCGCGCAGGCCGAAGATGAGCCCGGCGCAGAAGTCGACCATGCGCTTGGCGTCGCCGTCCTGCATGTCCGACAGGTTCACGATGACCGGCACGCCCTCGCGGAAGGACTCGCCGATCGCCTTGGCGTCGTTGTACGCGCGCGGGTGGATCGTCGTGATCCGGTGCATGGACTCCTCGACGCCCGCGGCAGCGGGAACGACGCTCGGTCGCTGGCGGATCGGGGTCACCTGGGCCTCCCGTTCATGATTCTCGGCGGCCTCGGTGCGCCGGGCGGGAGCCGCCGCGGTCTCACGACGGTCCGCCTCGTCCTCGTAGTACTCGTCGTCGACCTCGTTGGCGAGGCCGAGCGCCACCATCGCGTTGTGCCATGCACCCATGGTCTGATCTCCCGGTTGGGTCGGCCCGAGCGGATGCTCGGGCGCTTCATCGAACGTTCGGTCGGCCCCGGGGAAGCGCGGGGAGCGCGCGGAGGCCACGGGTCGAACGTACCCGAGGCCGCCGCCCCGTGCTTGCAATGACACGGCGCGAACGGCGGGCGTGTCGGATCACGCGCGCCGGATCACACCGGCGAGCCGTCCCGTCCGCTGCTCGCGGCGATAGGAGTAGAAGCGCTCGTCCTCGACCGTGCAGGGCGCGTCGGACAGCACGTGCCCGGCCCGCAGGCCCGCGCCGGTCAGGGCGAGCACCGCCCCGGCGCGCAGATCGAGCGAGGGGGTGCCGCGGCGCGTCGTCGCCCCGATGCCCGGCAGCGTGCGCTCGGCGTCGGCGCGCATCGCGGCGGGCACCTCGTAGCACGATCCGCACACGCTCGGCCCGATCTCGGCCCGCACCCGCTCGACGTCGGCGCCGAGCGCCTGCATCGCGGCGACCGTGTTCTCGAGGACGCCGCCGAGCAGCCCCGCGCGTCCCGCATGGGCGGCGCCGACGACGCCCGCCTCCGCGTCGACGAGCAGGACGGGGAGGCAGTCGGCCACCATGATCGCGAGCGCGATGTCGCCGCGCCGGGTCACAAGGGCGTCGGCGGTGCGCACCGAACCGCCGTCCGGCTCGTCGCCCTCGCCGACGACCGCGACATCCGCCGAGTGGACCTGGTCGACGTAGACGACGTCGACGCCGATCGCGGCGCGCAGCCGCTCACGGTTGGCCGCGACGGCGCCCTCGTCGTCGCCCACGTGCCGGGCGAGGTTGAGCGACGCGTACGGCGCACCGGAGACGCCGCCGTCGCGCGTCGTGAACAGGGCACGGGCCCCGCGAAGTCGCGAGGCCCGTGCCGGCAGGTCGGTTCCGCTCATGGACGGCGTGGTCTCACTTGAGGAACGACGGGAGGTCCAGGTCGTCATCGTCGTCGGGGCCCTCGGCCTCGAGACGCGGCGGACGCACGGGCTCCGGACGCTGGGGAGCCTGGGGCTCCTCCTGGCGCGGGGCCTCCTCCTGGGTGCGGGGGGCGTCGTACTCCTGGTCCGCCGGATCGACCTGCGGGTCCTCCTCGACGACGGGGCGCGAGGGGGTGAAGGTCTGCTGCGGCGCACCCCAGGTGCCGGCGAAGGCGCCCGCCCCGCCCGAGCGGGACGCGCCGATGTTCTCCGACGGACGCGAGACGACCGCGGGGCGCGGCTCGGTGCGACCCGTGCGCGGGGCCTGCTGGCCCTGGCCGGCGGCGGGACGCTGCTGCTGGCCGAGGTCCTTGCGCGGGGTGGGGCCGCCGGACTCGAAGCCCGCGGCGATGACGGTCACGCGGACCTCGTCGCCCAGGGCGTCGTCGATGATGGCGCCGAAGATGAGGTTCGCGTCGGGGTGCGCGGCCTCCTGGACCAGGCGGGCGGCCTCGGAGACCTCGTACAGGCCCAGGTCGCTGCCGCCCTGGATGGACAGCAGCACGCCGTAGGCGCCGTCGATGCTCGCCTCGAGCAGGGGGCTCGAGACGGCCAGCTCGGCCGCCTGCAGCGCACGGTCGTCGCCGCGCGAGGAGCCGATGCCCATGAGCGCGGAGCCCGCGCCCTGCATGACGGACTTGACGTCGGCGAAGTCGAGGTTGATGAGACCGGGGGTGGTGATGAGGTCGGTGATGCCCTGGACACCGGAGAGCAGCACCTGGTCCGCGGACTTGAAGGCGTCGAGCATCGACACCTGCTTGTCGGCGATCGACAGCAGGCGGTCGTTCGGGATGACGATGAGGGTGTCGACCTCGGTCTGCAGCGCGGCGATGCCGGACTCCGCCTGGGTCGAGCGGCGACGGCCCTCGAAGGTGAAGGGGCGGGTCACGACGCCGATGGTGAGCGCGCCGAGGCTGCGGGCGATCTTGGCGACGACGGGCGCACCACCCGTGCCGGTGCCACCGCCCTCGCCGGCGGTCACGAAGACCATGTCGGCCCCGCGCAGGACCTCCTCGATCTCCTCCGCGTGGTCCTCGGCGGCCTTGCGGCCGACCTCGGGATCGGCGCCCGCGCCGAGACCGCGGGTGAGCTCCTTGCCCACGTCGAGCTTGACGTCGGCGTCCGACATGAGGAGGGCCTGGGCGTCCGTGTTGATGGCGATGAACTCGACGCCCTTGAGGCCGGACTCGATCATGCGGTTGACGGCGTTGACGCCGCCGCCGCCGACACCGACGACCTTGATGACGGCGAGGTAGTTCTGGGATCCGGCCACGGGTACGTCCTTAGCTCTGGGGGTGCGCTGCTGCTGGTCAGGGGGCGATCCGGCACCTCGTCCCGAACCCTCGACCTCGACTTGAGGTTCAGACTTCGGGGTGCTGCTCGCCTTCTTCGACGCTATGAGCGGGCCCTGCCGGGCGCAAACACCGCGGCGCGCGTGTCGGCCCGTCCGGGGCCCGCGGCGCGACGGCGAGGCGCCGCCTGCCGTGCCCCCACCCCGCCAAGCGGACGAAACCCCAGCTCAGCGCGGTGGGCCGGGATCAGCGAGTGACGGGTGCGCTCGGCGCGGAGACGTCGATCACGGTGCCGGGCTCATCGAGCAGGGCATCGGTCACCTTCGCCTTGAGCTCGCCGTCCTTCGCATCCCCCCACACGAGGGTCTTGGTGTCGCCGTCGTCCGTGGAGACCGCGAGTGTGACGTCCGAGGCGGTCGTCGCCGTGATCGCCGTGACGCGCCCGCGCAGGTCCTCGGGCAGGGAGGCGAGCACGTCGAGCATCGCGGACGTCGCGGCGCTGTGGTCGACGGCACCCTCCCCGACCTGGAGGGAGACGAGCTCATGGCCCTTGCCGGCGGCGTCGGGCAGGGCCTTGCCGTCGGCGTCGACGATCACGGTGGTGCCGGCGGCGTCCGTGACCGTCGCGAGCGGACGGCGCTCGGTGACGGTGACGTGCATGCCGTCGGGCCACTGCCGCTCGACCGTCGCGGACCGGACGCCGGGGACCTTCTCGACGGCGGCCTCGAGGTCGGACGTGGGCAGCAGCAGCTCGCTCGTGCCGCGGGCGCTCGCGACCGCCCCGTCGACCGCCGACTCGTCGACGTAGCTGATGCCGCTCACCGAGGTCTTCTGGACCTCGAAGGCCGGCAGGGTCAGCACCGCGACGAGGGCGGCCACGAGCAGGGCGAGGATCGCGATCCCGACGATCGCGAGGGTGCGCCGACGGCGGCGCCAGGGCCGCGGCCGGACCAGGTCGCGGAAGCGGTCGGCGGCATGGACGACGGCGCCGCGGCCGCGCTCGGAGTGGTCGCCGGCCTCGTCGGGCTCGGGACGCCCGGCCCGCGTCCCGACCGCGACGGAGCCCGCACCGGCGTCCTCGTGGCTCGGCGAGCGCCCCGTGGCGGGACGGGCGGCAGCCCGGCGTGCGGCGGCGCGACGTGCCGCGTCCCCCTCGGTCCGGGTGGTCGTGCGCCGTGCCGAGCCCGGCTCGGGCGTCGCTCCGGCGGCGTGCGAGGAGCCGGCGTGCGCGGCCCGCCCGGCCCCGTCGGCCGCGGCATGTCCGGCTGCGCCGTCGGCGGCGCGCCCGTGCTGCGGGTCGGTCGCGTGATCGGCCGACCGCTCGGCGGGCTCGGGGGCCTCGGGGCGGGCAGGGCGTGGCCTCGGAGCGCCGGGAGCCCGGGTGTGCGCGCCGGACCGGGGTGCACCGGACCCGGGCGCGGCGGGGCGCCGGGGAGCGTGCGGGCGCCGAGCCATCAGGCCTGCGCTCCGGCGGCGCGGAGGGCGTCGAGCACGCGCGGGGTGTCCTCGACGATGTCGCCCGCTCCCAGCATGAGCACGACGTCGCCCGGGCGGGCGGCCTCGGCGACGAGGGCGGGTGCCTGCTCCCGGTCGTCGAGGGGGACGACGGACGTGCCCGGCGCGGCGCGGTCGGTGATCGTGCGCGCGGTCGTCTCGGGGTCGTCGTCCTCGCGGGCCGCGTAGACCGGCAGCACGAAGGCCTGGTCGGCGGCGCCGAGCGCGTGCGCGAAGTCGGCGGCGAAGCTGCGGGTCCGCGAGAAGAGGTGGGGCTGGAACACGGCGATCACCCGGCCGGCGCCCGCGATGCCGCGCGCGGCCGCGAGGGTCGCGGCGACCTCGCTCGCGTGGTGGGCGTAGTCGTCGTACACGGTCACGCCGCCCACGGTGCCCTTCTTCTCGAAGCGGCGAGAGGCCCCCGTGAAGGGGGCGATGCCCGTCAGCAGGGACTGGACGGGCGCGGCGGGCAGGGCGGCGTGGGAGGCCGCGAGCGCGCCGAGGGCGTTCAGGACGTTGTGGTGTCCGTGCACGGCGAGGGTCGCGGCGACCTCGCCGCGCGGGGTCGCGTACACGACCTCGGTGCCGTGGGCGGTGGGGGTCTCGACGGCGAGGCGCCACGGCTCGTCGTCGCCGGTGCCGTAGCGCTGCACGGTCGTGCCGCGAGCGGCGGCGCGCTCGCCGAGGGCGCGGGCGCCGGCGTCGTCCCCGCACACGACGAGCACGCCGCCCGGCACGAGGCGCTCGGTGAAGGCGTCGAAGGCGGCCGTGAGGTTCTCCGGTGTGCCGTGGAAGTCGAGGTGGTCGGGCTCGAGGTTGGTGACGACGATCGCGCGGGGGGCGAAGGCGAGGAACGAGCCGTCGGACTCGTCGGCCTCGACGACGGCGACGTGTCCGCTGCCGTGGCCGGCGTTGCGCCCCAGCGCGGGGACCGCGGCGCCGAGGGCCCAGGCGGGGTCGTCCCCTCCGCCGCGCAGGGCGACCGTCGCCATGGCCGTCGTGCTCGTCTTGCCGTGGGTGCCGGCGACCGCGATCAGCTCGCGGCCGGCGAGCAGGCCTGCGAGCGCGGCCGCGCGGTGCACGACGGGGATCTGCCGGTCGTGGGCGGCGGCCACCTCGGGGTTGTCGGCGCGGACGGCGGTCGAGACCACCACGACGTCGACGTCGTCGGCCAGCAGGGAGGCGTCGAAGCCGATCCCGATGCGGGCCCCCGCCTCGCGCAGGGGCGCGATGAACTGGCCGTCCTGGGAGTCCGAGCCGCTCACGGCGATGCCGACCTCGAGGGCGAGCCGGGCGACCGCCGACATGCCCGCGCCGCCGATCCGCACGACGTGGATCGAGCGGACGGGGGCGGTGGGCCAGTCCTCGCGGGTGACGACGGGGCCGGGCCGCAGGATCGTGCGCACGTGCGCGGGCTCGGGAGCGGGAGTGGTCATGGCTGACACGCTATCGGCAGGCGCACGCGGGCACGGTCAGGCGCGGCGTGCGGCGCTCATCACGAGCTCGGCCAGGCGCTCGGCGGCGTCGGGGATGCCGAACGCGCGCGAGGCCTCAGACATGGCGCCCAGACGGTCGGCGTCCAGCAGGAGCGGCAGGATCCGCTCGGTGACGACGGCCGGGGTGAGGTCGTGGTCGTCGATCATGAGCGCACCGCCGGCGGCGACGACGTCCTGGCCGTTGAGGGCCTGCTCGCCGTTGCCGATGGGCAGGGGGACGAACACGGCGGGCAGCGCCACGGCGGTGAGCTCGCTGACCGTGCCCGCCCCGGAGCGGGTCACGGCGAGGTCGGCGGCCGCGTAGGCGTCCTCCATGGCGCTCACGTACTCGACGACGCGGTAGCCGGGGCGCTCGGGGATCGTGGCCTTGCCGCGTCCTGTGACATGGAGGATCTGGGCGCCGGCGGCCGTGATCGCGGGGGCCGCCTCGGCCACCGCGGTGTTCAGGCGCTGGGCGCCGAGGGACCCGCCCGTCACGAGCAGGACCGGGCGCCCGGGGTCCAGGCCGAAGGAGCGGACGGCCTCGTCGCGTCGCGCGGCGCGGTCGAGCGTCGCGATCCCCTGCCGCATCGGCATGCCGACGCGGCGGGCGCGGGGCAGCGGGGTGCCGTCGAAGGCGGTCGCGACGACGGCGGCGCGGCGGGCCCCGAGCCGGTTGGCCAGGCCCGGGCGGCGGTTGGCCTCGTGGACCACGAGCGGCACGCGGGCGCGGGCGGCCGCGAGGTAGGCCGGAGGGCACACGTAGCCGCCGAAGCCGGCGACGACCTCGATCCCCCGGTCGTCGACGAGGGCGCGCACGCGGCGCAGCGTCGCCGCGAAGCGGCCGGGGAACCGCAGCGCGGCGCCGTCGGGACGGCGCGGGAAGGGCACCTTGTCGATCGTGACGAGCTCGAAGCCGGCGGCGGGCACGAGGTCCGCCTCGAGGCCCTCGCGCGTGCCGAGCACGGTGATGACGGCCTCCGGGTGGGCCGCGCGGAGGGCGGCGGCCGTGGCGAGCATGGGCGAGACGTGGCCGGCGGTGCCGCCGCCGGCCAGCAGGATGCGCGTCGCAGGGTTCTCGGGCGGCACGGGAGCCCCCGGGGTCGCAGATGCAGGGGTCATCGTGAGGACCGTCCCGTCGGTCCGGAGCGTCGGCGCGAGGACGGCGAGCCGGCCCGGCCGGAGGAGCGCGTCGAGCCGGACCCGGAGGAGACGCGGCGGGCCTTCGCGGCCGAGGCGCGGGCGAGGCGGCGGCTGCGCGGGGCGGGCGCCGCGTCGGCGGCGGCCGGGACCACGGTCGCGCCGCGCCGGACCCGCCCGATGCGGGCGCGCACGGCGTCCGCGGCGCCCGGTTCGTGGCGGGCGAAGGACAGCAGGATGCCCAGGGCCAGCATCGAGGTCACGAGCGCGGAGCCGCCCGCCGAGATGAACGGCAGCGGCACGCCCAGCACCGGGAGCAGGCCGGTGACGACCATCATGTTGGTGAAGGCCTGGCCGAGCAGCCACGCGCTGATGCCGGCCACCGTGATCTGGACGAACAGGTCGTCGACGCGCGTGATCATGCGGAACAGGACGAGGGCGAGCAGGGCGAACAGGACGAGCACGCCGAGGGTGCCGAGCAGCCCGAGCTCCTCCCCCAGGATCGCGAAGATGTAGTCGTTGTCGGCGGCGGGCAGCAGACCCCACTTCTGGCGCGACTGGCCCAGTCCGACGCCCGTCCAGCCGCCCTCGGCGAGCGCCATCAGGCCGTGGCGGGACTGGTCGCACGAGCTGCCGGCGCACTCGCCGTGGATCCAGTTGCCGATGCGGGCCATGCGGTTGGGGCTCGCGACCACCATCGCCGTGACGCCGAGGACCGCGACGACGCCGAGCGACGCGAACCAGCGGCGCGGCACGCCCGCGACCCACAGGGAGCCCGAGACGAGCATGACCATGACCATGGCGGTGCCGAGGTCGTGGCCGAGCAGGACCAGCCCGATCGAGAGCAGGATGACGGGGGCGACCGGGATCAGGAGCTGCTTGGTCTGCCCGAGCAGCTTGTGCTTGGTCGCGAGCACGGCCCCGAGCCAGACGGCCAGGGCGAGCTTGAGGGCCTCCGAGGGCTGGAGCGACATCGAGCCCACTCGGATCCAGTTCTGGTTGCCGCCGGCTCCGAAGCCGAGCGGCGTGAACACGAGCAGCTGGAGCAGCAGGCCGATCCCCAGCAGGGGCCAGGCCAGACGGCGATAGACGTGGGGCTTGATGAGCGCGGCGACGATGAGCAGCGGGAAGCCGATGAGGGCGAAGGCGCCCTGGCGGAACAGTCCCGCGAACGGGGAGCCGCCCTTGGCGATCGAGATGACCGTCGAGCTGGACAGGACCATCACGAGGCCGGTCCCGATCAGGAGCGCCCCGATCACGAGCAGCGCGTAGAAGTCGAGCGCCGGGGACCGCAGCCAGGTCGCGATGCCCGCGCGCACCTGTCCGCGCACGTCGCCGAGGGGGTGCTCCTCGGTCGGGCGCAGGACGGGCGCCGAGCGCCGGTCGGCGCCGGAGGAGTCCGCGCGGGTCGAGCCGGAGCGCGAGCGGCGCGAGGAGCCCGCGCCGGAGCGCCGGGTCTGCTGCATCGTCACGCGGTGCCTCCCGCTCGGCGGCGGGCGGCCTCCGCGAAGAGGACGCCGCGCTGTCCGTAGTCCGTGAACTGGTCCATCGAGGCGGCGGCGGGGGCCAGCAGCACGACGTCCCCCGCATGGGCGAGGGAGGCGGCGGCGTCGACCGTGCGCTGCATGAACGTCCGGCGTCCGTCCTCGGTGTCAGTGTCGCCCGGTGCCATGCGCACGACGGGGACGTCGGCGGCGTGTCGGCCGAGCGCCTCCGTGAACGGCGTCTCGTCCTGGCCGATCAGCACGACGCCGCGCAGGCGGGAGGCGGCGTCCGCGACCAGGGCGTCGACGTCCGCGCCCTTGGTCAGCCCGCCCGCGATCCACACGATGTGCTCGGCCGAGCGCAGGGAGGCGGCCGCGGCGTCGGGGTTGGTGGCCTTGGAGTCGTCGACGTAGGCGACGCGCTCGGCCTCGGCGACCACCTCGGCCCGGTGGTGTCCCGGGCGGAAGGCGCGCAGGCCCTCGCGCACCGCGGCGGGGTCGATGCCGTGGGCGCGCGCGAGGGCCGCGGCGGCGAGGGCGTCGAGCACGAGGTGCGGGGGCGCGCCGTGGGGGCCCAGGTGGGCGAGGTCGTCGAGGTGGGCGAGCTCGAGGGCGCTCGTGCGCCGCTCCTCGAGGAAGGCGCGGTCGACGAGCACGCCGTCGACGAGCCCGAGCTCGGAGACGGCCGGGGACCCCAGCGTGAGGCCGATCGCGCGAGCGCCCTCGACCACGTCGGCGTCCTCGACGAGACCGAGGACGCGCTCGTCGTGGACCGGGTAGACGCACGCGACCTCGCAGCCGGTGTAGATACGCCCCTTGTCTCGCGCGTAGGCCTCGAGGGAGCCGTGCCAGTCGAGGTGGTCCTCGGAGATGCCCAGGACCACGGCGGCCTCGCACGCGGGGTGCTCGGTGCGGTGCAGCTGGAAGCTCGAGAGCTCGACGGCCAGGACGTCGTAGCCCCCCGGGTCGAGCGCGGCCTCGATGACCGGCAGCCCGACGTTGCCGCACGCGACGGCGCGCAGGCCGGCGGCGAGCAGGATCGACTCGAGCATCGTGACGACGGTGGTCTTGCCGTTGGTCCCGGTCACGCCGAGCCACGCGGGGCCGTCGACGGGCTGCATGCGGCGCGCGAGCTCGACCTCGCTCCACACGGGGATGCCGGCGTCCTCCGCCTCGACGAGCAGGCTCTGGTCCGGGCGCCAGCCCGGCGAGGTGACCACGAGGTCGACGCGCTCGCCCGCGGGCAGCGCGAGCGTGTGCTCGCGGCCGAGGCGGACGTCGACGCCGAGGACCTCGAGGATCTGCGCCTTCTCGCGGTTCTCGTCGGTGTCGGCGGAGTCGACGACGAGCACGCGGGCGCCGCGCTGCATGGTCTGGTCGGCCACCGCGTAGCCGGAGACGCCGAAGCCCGTGACGAGGATGGTCAGGCCCGCGACGTCGAGGCCCGGCCAGGGCCGCTCGAGCACGCCCGGGAGGCCAGCGGTCATGAGACGAGCCTCGGCAGGGCGTCGACGTAGAAGATGCCGAGCCCGGCGAGGGCGAGGATGCCCGCGACGATCCAGAACCGCACCACGATCGTGACCTCGTTCCAGCCCTTGAGCTCGAAGTGGTGCTGGAGCGGCGCCATCCTGAACACGCGTTTGCCGGTCATCTTGAAGCTCGCGACCTGGATGATGACCGAGAGGGAGATGATGACGAACAGGCCGCCGATGATCGCGCCGAGGAGCTCGGTGCGCGAGACGATCGTGATGCCGGCGAGCGCGCCGCCGAGGCCCAGCGAGCCGGTGTCGCCCATGAAGATCTTGGCGGGCGAGGTGTTCCACCACAGGAAGCCGATGCACGCGCCGACGATCGCGGAGCACACGACGGCCACGTCGAGCGGGGCCGGCGCGGTGTAGCAGTTGGCCAGCTCGAAGCCCTCGGGGCAGGACTGGCGCGCCTGCCAGAAACAGATCAGCACGTAGGTGCCCGCGAACAGGATGGTCGCGCCGGTCGCGAGCCCGTCGAGCCCGTCGGTCAGGTTGACACCGTTGGACCACGCCGCGACGAGGAAGTTCACCCAGATCGCGAACAGGATGATGCCGACGATCGTGCCGAGCAGGGCGGGGCCCTGCCAGTGGGAGAAGGAGAGGTCGGCCCACGGCAGGTCGCGCACGAAGGAGATGCGGGTCGAGGCCGGGGAGCTGCCCTCGCCGTCGGGGAGCACGAGGGCCAGGACCGCGAACACGGTCGCCACGAGGCCCTGCCCGATGAGCTTGTCCCGGGCCCGCAGGCCCAGGCTGCGCTGCTTGGAGATCTTGAGGAAGTCGTCGAGGAAGCCGACGAGGCCGAGCCCCGCCATGAGGAACAGCACGAGCAGGCCCGACGTCGAGGGGGCGCGCCAGCCGATCAGGGAGGGTCCCGAGAAGTCGAGGTGTCCCAGCAGGTAGCCGATGATCGTCGCGAGGATGATCGCGACGCCGCCCATGGTCGGGGTGCCGCGCTTGGTCGAGTGGCTGGTGGGGCCGTCGTCGCGGATGAACTGCCCGTAGCGGCGGGCGACGAGCAGACGGATGTACAGAGGGGTCCCCAGGATCGAGAGGACCAGGGCGCTAGCGCCCGCGATGATGATCGCGATCATGCGTGGGCCTCTCCGGAGGTGAGCTCGACGATGCGGGGGGCGAGATCGCGGACCCCGGCGTCGCGGGACGACTTCAGCAGGACGACGTCGCCGGGGCGCATCGTCGTTTCTAGCACAGCGAGGGCCTCGTCGATCGTCGCGACGAAGGTGGACTCGCCGCCGAAGCTGCCCTCGAGGCAGGCGCCGTTGTGGATGGCGCGTGCTCCGTCGCCCACGACGATGAGCCGGCCGACGTTCAGACGCACGGCGAGCCGCCCGACCGCGTCGTGCAGGGCGACCGACTCCTCCCCCAGCTCGAGCATCTCGCCGAGCACGGCGATCGTGCGGCGTCCCCGGCCCAGGTGGGCGAGGGTGCGCAGCGCGAGGCGCATCGAGTCGGGGTTGGCGTTGTAGGCGTCGTTGATGAGGGTCACGTGGCCGGGCAGCTCGGTGACCTCCATGCGCTGGCCCGAGACGACGCGCGCGTCCGCGAGGACGGCGGCGATCGTGTCGAGCTCCACGCCCACGAGCAGCGCGGCGGTCGCGGCGGCGATCGCGTTCATGGCCTGGTGCTCGCCGAGCAGGCCGAGCGTGATCTCGCGCGTGCCCCCCTCGATCCGGGTGCCGTCCAGGGCGAGGAGCCCCTCGGGCACGGTCAGGGCGAAGGCGGGGTGGGCGTCGTCGTCGAGACGGATCTCGTCGGCGCGCACGTCGCCGTGGCCGATGCCCCAGGTCACGACGGGGGCGGAGGTGCGGGAGGCCATCGCGGCCACGCGGGGGTCGCCGGCGTTGAGCACGGCGCGACCCTGCGCCGTGAGGGCCTCGACGATCTCGCCCTTGGCCTGGGCGATCGCCTCGACGGAGCCGAACTCGCCGAGGTGCGCGGAGCCGACGTTGAGCACGAGGGAGACGTCAGGGCGCGCGATCGCGGTCAGATGGGCGATGTGGCCGATGCCGCGCGCGCCCATCTCGAGCACGAGGAAGCGGGTGTGCTCGTCGAGCGCGAGGACCGTGAGCGGCAGGCCGAGCTCGTTGTTGTGGCTGCCGCGGGGGGCGATCGTCGCCCCGGCGGTCGCGAGCAGCGCGCCGAGCAGGTCCTTGGTCCCGGTCTTGCCCGCCGAGCCCGTCACGGCGACGACGACGAGGTCCTCGCGGCGCGTGCGGGCCTGCTCGAGCTGGGCGTGGGCGAGGGCGGACAGCGCCTGCTCGACGTCGTCGACGAGGATCGCGGGCACGCCGACGTCGCGCGAGACGAGCGCGATCGCGGCACCGGCGTCACGGGCCGTCGCCGCGTAGTCGTGCCCGTCGACGCGCTCGCCCGCGAAGGCGGCGAAGAGGTCGCCCGGCAGAACGGCGCGCGAGTCGATCCGGGCCTGCCCGGTCACCTGCTCGTCGCCGGTGGCCCCGGAGACGAGACGCCCCGAGGTGATGTCGGCGATCTCGCCGGCGGTCGTGGTCAGCATGCGTGTCCTTCCTGGGCGGCGCGGGCGAGGGCCGTGCGCAGATGCTCGCGATCGTCGAAGGGGAGGATGCTCCCGCCGACGTCCTGCCCCGTCTCGGCGCCCTTGCCGGCCACGAGGATGGTGTCACCGGGCCCGGCGAGGCGCACGGCCCGGGCGATCGCCTCGCCGCGGTCGGCGACCTCGTGGACCTCGGCGGGGCTGTCGGCCGGGATGCCGCCGAGCACGGCGCGGCGGATGCTCGCGGGGTCCTCGGAGCGGGGGTTGTCGTCCGTGACGACGACGGCGTCGGCCAGGCGTGCGGCCGCGGCGCCCATGAGCGGGCGCTTCGCGCGGTCGCGGTCACCGCCCGCCCCCATCACGACGAGCAGCCGGCGGGTGCCGGGCAGGGCGCGCAGGGTCGTGAGCGCCTGCACGAGCGAGTCCTCGGTGTGCGAATAGTCGACGACGCCCCGCACGGGGGTCTCGGCGACCTGCTCCATGCGGCCCGGCACGACGGCCGAGCGGGTGATCGACGCGGCCGTGCTCTCGACGGGCAGGCCCAGGGCGTCGAGCAGGAGCGCGACGGCGATCGTGTTGGCGACGTAGTGGCGGCCGGGCAGCGGGCTCACGAGCTCGTGGCGGGCGCCGTCGCGGCCGACGGCGGCGAAGGCGGTCCCGAGGCCGCCGCTCGCGGCCCCGACCCGCAGGTCCTCGGCGCGCACGTCCGCCTCGACGCCCGGCAGGGTCGCGTAGGTGACGGTCGGCAGGGGGGTCTGCGCGGCGAGGCGGCGCCCCCACGCGTCGTCGACGCAGATCACCGCGGCGCGCGCGTGCGCGGGCGTGAACAGCGAGGCCTTCGCGGCGAAGTAGTGCTCCATGTCGCCGTGGAAGTCGAGATGGTCCTGGCTGAGGTTCGTGAAGCACACGACGTCGAACAGGATCTCGTCGGCACGGTGCAGGACCATGGCGTGGCTCGAGACCTCCATGGCGCAGAACGCGACCTCGGCCTCGGCCATGCGGGCGAGGATGCCGTGGGTCTCGGGGGCCTCGGGGGTCGTGCGGACCGTGCGGATGCGGTGCTCGCGGCCCGCGGCGTCGCGGTAGGCGGTGCCGGCGGTGCCGATCACGCCGCTGGAGTAGCCGAGCTCCTGGAGGGTCTCGTGCACCATCGTGGTGATCGAGGTCTTGCCGTTGGTGCCGGTCACGCCGATCGTGACGGGCCGGCGACGGTCGGTCGCGTAGACAGTCGCGCTCGCCCGGGCGGTGTCGCGGCGCGGATCCTCCGACACCAGGACGGTCAGCCCTGCCTCTCGGCACGGGGCCTCTCCGGCGGCGTCGGTCAGAGCCGCCGCGGCGCCGCGCGAGGCCGCCTGGGCCGCGAAGTCGGCGCCGTGGGCGTGAGCGCCCGGCAGGGCGCACCAGAGGTCCCCCGCGACGACGCTGCGCGAGTCGAGGGTGACGCCCTCGAGCACGACGTCGCCGTCGCCGTCGAGGCGCGCCCCGAGGGTCTGTGCGAGCGCGAGGGCGGCGACGGGCACGCTCGCGCGGGGGCGCGGCGGCTCCGCGGCGGGCGCGGTCGTCGTGTCGGCCTGGGCCTGGGGTGCGGTCATGGGCCTCACCACTCGTCGGTCAGCGTGACGCCCTCGCGCCCCGTCGGGGCGATGCCCTGGTTCTGCAGGGTGTACTGCATGAAGCGCGACCACGTCGGCGCGGCGGCCGTGTTGCCGGAGATGAAGGACTTGAGGCCGTAGACGAACACGCCGACGACGATATCGGGATCGTCCGCCGGGGCGAAGCCGATGAACGAGGCGGTGTAGGTGCCGCCGCCGGACTCGGCGGTGCCGGTCTTGCCGGCCACCGCGTAGTTCGGGATGTCGGCGTTCTGCGTGCCGTCGTCCGGCGCGTCGTTGTCCATCAGCTGCACCATGGTCGCGGCGGTCTCGGAGCTGACCACCCGGTTCTGCTGGCGCGGCTCGACCGCCTCGACCGTGCCGTCGTCCTGACGGGTGCCCTTGACGATCGTCGGCTGGACGTGCACGCCGTCGTTGGCGAAGGTGCCGATGGCTGAGACCATCTGCAGGGCGTTGACCGAGTAGCCCTGCCCGAAGGCCGTCGTGTAGCGGGTGCGACCCGTCCAGTCGTCGGCGCTGTGCAGGATGCCGGCGGACTCTCCCGGCAGCTCGACGCCGGTCTTCTGCCCGAGCCCGAAGCTGCGCAGGTAGTCGTAGCGCTGCTGCGGGGTGAGGGTCTCGGCGATCTGGACGGTGCCCACGTTCGAGCTGTTCTTGAGCACGCCCGCGAGGGTGAGCTTCTGCGTCTCGTGCTCGTGGGAGTCCTTGATCCGGTTGCCCTGGAACTCCTTCTGCCACGGCACGGTGTACTGGCTCTCGGGCGTGACCTTGCCCTGGTCGATCGCGGCCGCGACGGTGAGCAGCTTGCCCGTCGAGCCGGGCTCGAACACGTTGGAGATCGACTGGTTGCCGAGGTACTTGCCGTCGGCCTCGGCGATGTTGTTGGGGTCGAACGTCGGGTAGTCGGCGAGCGCGAGCACCTCGCCCGTGTGGGCGTTGAGAGCCACGATGCTGCCGCCGTCGGCGCCGAACTCCTGCACGGTCGCGGCGATCTCCTGCTGGGCGCGGTACTGCAGGTCGCGGTCGATCGTGAGCATGATGCTCTCGCCGTCGACGGCGTCGACGGTCTCCTGGGTGCCGGTGGGGATGGCCTGGCCGCCCGCGCCCCGCTCGTAGCGGGTGTAGCCGGGGGTGCCGCTCAGCAGCTTGTCCTCGGCGATCTCGGTGCCGCCGAGGGCCTTGCCGTCGGCGCTCACGAAGCCGATCACGTTGCCGGCCACCTGCCCGGCGGGGTAGATGCGGTCGGCGACCCGGTCGGCGCCGATGCCCGGGATCTTCTTGGCGAGCACGGCGTCGCGCACGCTCGGGTCGACGCCCTTGAGCAGGTAGACGAAGCCGCGCTTGCCGGTGAGCTTGGCCTCGGTGTCCTCGACGCTCCAGCCCAGGGTCGGGGCGAGCGCCTTGGCCGCGGCGGCCACACCCTTCTCCGTCGCGTCCTTGTCCTTCTCGAGGTACTGGGAGACCTGCTGCTGGTTGACCCACAGGTCATAGCGCTCGACGGAGGTGGCCAGCACGGTGCCGTCGCGGTCGAGGATGTCGCCGCGCAGGGCCGGGATGTCACGCTCGACCGTGCGCTCGTCGACGGCCTCCTGCGCGAGGGCGCTCGAGTTGAGGCCCTGGACCCACACGAGGCGGCCGGCGAGGGCGGTGATCACGATGAGGATGGCCACCACGAGCAGGCGGTGACGGACGGTGGGCTTGCCGACGCGCGCGGGGGGGATGCTCGGCATCATCGGTCAGTTCCCTTCGTTGCCCATGCCGTAGTAGGTGTCGACCTCGTCGTAGATGTGGGCGACGGGCACGGGCGCGGACTCCGCGGTCGCCGTGCCGGTCGCCGCCTGCGGCTCGCCGATGACCTTCCCCGTCGACAGGTCGATGTAGGCGGGATCGGCGGCGGGCACCATGCCCAGCTCCGTCGCCTTCTTCTCGAGCTCCTGGGGCGTACCGAGCCGCTCGTTCTCCTCGCGCAGGGACTGCTGCTGCTCGGTGAGGGTCTGGGACTGCGCCCGCAGGTGCGTGATCCGGTAGCTCGTCTCCGACATGGAGATGTTGAGCATGAGCACGGCGAGCAGGGTCCCGGCGATGATGAGCGAGCACAGGATCGTGAACGGGACCGAGCTCGCGCGGGGGGACGGTCGCGTGACGACCGTCAGACGCGGTCGGGACGCGACCGCGGCGCGGTCGGTCGACGCGCCGGATCGGACGCGCTCGGGAACGGTCGCACGGGCGGCGGAGGCATGGCGGGCCATGATCTGCGAGGTCCTCCTCAGGATCCGGGTCGGACCCGCTCGAGCGCCCGCAGACGGACGGACGCGGAGCGGGGGTTGGTGCTCTGCTCCCCCGGGTCGGCGCGCAGGGCGCCGCGGACCAGGGGACGGAAGGTGGGGCGGTGCTCCTCGAGCTCGACGGGGAGCCCCGCGGGGGCGCTCGACCGCGTGCGGCGGCCGAAGGCGGTCTTGACCAGGCGGTCCTCGCCCGAGTGGTAGGACTCGACGACGATCCGGCCGCCCATGGCGACGGCGTCGAGCGCGCCCTCGAGCGCGCCGGCGAGGATCTCGAGCTCGGCGTTGACGGCGATGCGCAGCGCCTGGAACGTGCGCTTGGCGGGGTGGCCGCCGCTCGCCTTGGACGCGGCGGGGATCGCGGCCTCGAGCAGCGCGACGAGCTGCCCGCTGCGGGTGAGCGGCTCGGTCCGACGGGCCTCGACGATGCGACGGGCGATGCGGCGGGCGAAGCGCTCGTCGCCGTAGTCGTGCAGGATGCGGGCGAGCTCGGTCTCGTCGGCCTCGGCGAGCAGGTCGGCCGCGGTCGTGCCCTCGTCGGTGTCCATGCGCATGTCCAGCGGCGCGTCCCCGGCGTAGGAGAAGCCGCGATCGGCCGTGTCGATCTGGAAGCTCGAGAGACCCAGGTCCATCATCACCGCGTCGGCGCCGGCGAGGCCGCGGGCCTCGAGCACGTCGGGGATCTCGTCGTAGGTCGCGTGCACGAGGTCGATGCGGTCGCCGTGGCCGGCGCGCACGAGACGCTCGCGGGCGAGCTCGAGGGCCTGGGCGTCGCGGTCGATCCCGATCAGGCGCGCCTCGGGGGCGGCGTCGAGCACGGCGACGGCGTGGCCGGCCATGCCGAGGGTGCCGTCGACGTAGACCGCGCCCGGGCGGGCGAGGGCGGGGGTGAGCAGCTCGACGCAGGTGTGCAGGAGCACGGGGACGTGCCGGCCCTCGGCGGGGGTCGCCTGGTCCGTGGTCTCCATGTCACCTCCGCGAGCATCGTGCGTCTGGACGGCCCATCGGCTGGGCCTCGGCCGTCCACCGGGATTCCTCGTCGCTCCCGACCCGCCACCGGGGAAGTTGCGTCGGGGCGGGAGCGACGAGAGGTCTCGGCGTACGGACGTGGGGTCAGAACATCCCGGGGACCACTTCTTCCGCGGTCCCCGCGAAGCTCTCTTCGTTGTCGGCCAGATAGGTCTCCCACGCCGGGGTGGACCAGATCTCGAGCCAGTCGCCGGCGCCGATCACCGTCGAGTCCCGATCCAGGTTCGCGTAGGTGCGCAGATGGCTCGGAACGGTGATGCGGCCCTGCTTGTCCGGGACCACGTCCTCCGCGCCCGAGAGCAGGACGCGCAGGTAGTCGCGGGTCCGCTTGTCGGTCGCCGGGGCGGTGCGCAGCCTCTGGTGCAGCTCCTCGAACGCACGGAGCGGGTACACCGAGATGCAGTGCTCCTGCCCACGGGTCATGACGAGGCCCGAGGCCAGCTGATCCCTGAACTTCGCCGGGAAGATCAGACGCCCCTTGTCGTCGAGACGAGGCGTGAAGGTTCCGAGGAACATCCCAGCTCCCTTCCCGATCGAGTCCGGAGGCCCGTTCCTCCCCAGCGCGCTCCACTTTACCCCACAGTCCTCCACCGATCGCTACCCCTGGCCCCCGGGAGGCATCCTTCGACGCTATCTCCACAGGTCAGAGCCGTGGAGTGATGTGGGGCAAAATCTTCGGCCACCGAGACGCGGCGCGTCGGAGGCCGCGAAGGGGGTGGCCGGACCGGCCCGGATCCGCGGGGAGGGACCCGTCCGCAGAAGGAGGGGCAGGCGTCATACGCCCTGGCATCGATGCAGGTCAGGAGACCATTGCCGGGTGATCGTGGCCGTCGGATCGGAGCGGGCGCTGCCCCGGCGCGGACGCTGTGGCGGCCAGGGTGGGGCGTGGTGGGGCGGACGGTCGGGGCCTGGGTGGGGCGTCGTGGGGAGGGGTGTGGAGGTCCGGGTGGAGGGAGGTGGGGAGGAATGTGGGGGACGCGTGAAGGACGTGGCGCACCGCGGCCGCGGCGGCCCTGCCGGGCTGGGACAGACGAAGACCCCGGACCGCTGCGGGTCCGAGGTCTGCGAGGGAGGCGAGGAGCGGGGAGGCGGTTCAGCCCTTCTGGTCGGAGTCGCCGCGGCGCTCCCAGCGCTCCTCCATGCGTCGCATGAAGGGGGAGGCCCCGGGAGCGGTCGTCGCTCCCGGACCGGCCGCGCCCGCCTCGGGACTCGAGGTGGCGCGAGTCATGGGCGCGGTCGCGGCCCACACGCCGCCGGCGACCATCACCAGGAAGGCGACGACGCCGAGCCAGATGGCGGGCAGGGAGACGGACAGGACGAGGAGGCCGAGGCCGACGACGATCCCGATGACCCCCAGCAGGATCCGGCGCCGGTCACGCCGCGGACGCGCGGCGTGGTCGAACGTGCGCGCGAGACGCGGGTCCTCGGCGAAGAGCTGGCGCTCCATCTCGTCGAGCATCTGCTGTTCATGGTCTGAAAGCGGCATCGTTGCGCCTCCTCGGTCCAGGGCTGGTCGAGCCCTTCGGTGCGTCGGCCAGAGCAACGGCTCCCCGGCGATGCCACCAGGATAGTTCGCCTCCCTGGGCGTGGGAACCTCTCGTGACCGTCAGGTCCGCGGCGCGCGCGGGGCCGCATCGGGGGTGTCGTCGACGCCGGGCGCCTCCGCCCCCGGTGCGGCCACGCCGGGACCCCGTCCGGGGGCCGACGGGAGGGTCGAGCCGCGGGCGAGCGTCGCTCCCCCGAAGCGTTCTCGGGCCCGGTCCATGGCCGCCTCGAGGTCCTGCCAGCTCGAGGTCCGGCCGTGCAGCTCGGCATGGGCGCCCTGCTCCGCGACGGGCCTGAGATGCTCGGCGCGCACGCCCGCGAGCCGCACGCGCGGCATCTGCGGCGCCGCGCGCTCCCACAGCGCGATGACGTGCTCACGCAGGCGCTCGCCGCTCGCGGTGGGCTGGGTGAAGGTCGCCGACCGCGTGATCGTCGCGCCGTCGGGCGAGCGCAGCTTGAGCACGACCCCGCGCGCCGTGAAGCCGTGCGAGCGGAGCGAGAACGCGACCTCGTCGGCCATGCGGGTCAGGCGCCGCCGCACCTCCTGGGGATCGGTGAGGTCCTCCTCGTAGGTGCGCTCGGTGCCGATGGACTTGTCGCGCTCGCGATGCAGCAGCCCGGTGCGGTCCTCCCCGCGCGCGATCCGGATCACCTCGCCGGCCTGGGGGCCGATCGCGCGGCGCAGGGTGGTCGGGGGGATGTCGACGATCTGGCCGATGCGCCGCACGCCGAGCTTCTCGAGGGACGCGGCCGCGGCGGGGCCGACCCCCGAGATGGCGCCGACCGGGAGGGGCGCGAGGAACGCGGCGGTGCGCTCGGGCTCGACGACGAGCAGGCCGTCCGGCTTGGCGCGGGCCGAGGCGATCTTGGCGACCGCGCGCGAGCACGCGACGCCCACGCTGCACGGCAGGTCGAGCTCGGCACGGATGCGCTCGCGCAGCAGACGGGCGATCGCGGGCGGCGACCCGAACTGCCGCCGGGCGCCGCGCACGTCGAGGAAGGCCTCGTCGACGCTGATCTGCTCGACGTCCGCGCACACGGACCGCAGGATCGCCATCACCTGCCGCGAGATCTCGCGGTAGCGCTCGATGCGGGGCGCGACGATCACGAGGTCGCGGCACAGGCGGCGCGCGGTGACCATCGGCATCGCCGAGTGGATCCCGTAGGCCCGGGCCGGATAGCTCGCCGCCGCGACGACGGAGCGCTGCCCCGTGCCCCCGACGACGACCGGGAGGCCCCGCAGCGACGGCTCGTCGCGGATCTCGACCGAGGCGAAGAAGGAGTCCATGTCGAGGTGGAGGATCGTGCTCTCCTCGGCCGGCATGTCCTCCCCCCCTCCTCGTCCGGTGCCGCGCGGCCACGACGTGGTCGGCCCGTCCATGCTAGGCGCCGTGCCTCACCGGGCGGGCACCGCCCCTGCCCCGGGGAGCAGCGCCATCGTGATCTCGGCCCGGACCCCCGCGATGCGCTCGGCGGTGGTGCGGCAGTGGAGGTCCAGGAGGTCGAGGTCGGGCATCGCCGCCGCGTCCGCGTCGAGCCGCCGGCGCTCGGCGACCATGGGCTCGACCTCCTGGGCCCAGCGTCGGTGCACGCCGCCACAGCGGGAGAGGGCCACCCACGCGTTGAGCGGCAGCTTGCGGCGCCGGTGACGGTTGGCCTGGTCGATCACGACGCCGGCGGCGCGCAGGGCCGCCCGGTGCACGAGCTCGAACGCGGCGCGCGGGTCCGTGTCGCGCTCCCGCCGCGCCTGGGCCAGCAGCCCCTCGGCCCGTTCGAGCTCGGCGAGGGCGCGGTCGAGGCGGGCGAGGTCGGCGCGGGTCGCGCGAGGGGCCGACGCGGCGCCTGCCGCGCGCGGCGCCGTCGCGCGGGTCGAGGCCGTCGCCGTGCGCCGTGCCGTCGTGCGCGAGGTTCCGATCATCGGCGTGTCCATGAGTCCTCTCCCGTCCCGGGCGCCGTCCGCGTCCGTGCTCCGCACGCTAGGGCCACCCCCTGACATTCGGGCGGCGCGGTGGGCGCGGGACGCGTGGGGAGGGCCGGCGCCTACAGTGGGCGCCATGGCACGGAACCGGCGACGCGCGGACGGGGGACCCGTCTTCGCGCATCTCGGACCCGTCGGCGTCCCGATCCCCATCCCGACCGGCACCGCCCGTCTGCTCCTCGAGACCGACGGCGGCGTGCTCGTCGAGGTCAACGGGGTGCCGAGCTCCTACCAGCATCCGGATCCCCGCCACCTGGTGTTCGAGTACATGCGTTGGATGCGCACGGCGATCGAGGCCACGCTCGAGGCGCGCCCGGCGGCCGACGGCTCCCGCGTCCTCGAGGTCGCGCATCTGGGCGGAGGCGGCTGCTCGCTCCCCCGCGCGGTCGCCGCGGACCATCCGGCGGCCCGGCAGGTCGTGATCGAGCTCGACACCGCCCTGGCCGAGCACGCGCGCGTCTGGTTCGACCTGCCGCGCTCCCCTGCTCTGCGGATCCGGGCCGACGATGCCGCCCGCGCGCTCGAGCAGTGGCGGGACGCGCGCTTCGACGTGCTCGTGCGCGACGTCTTCGCCCCCGACCGGACACCGCGCCCGCTGCGCTCGGACCGGGCCGCCGCCCACGCCGCGCGGGTGCTGCGGCCCTCGGGGATCTATCTGGTCAACAGCGCCGGCGAGCCGTCGCCGCGCACCTCGCTCGCCGACGAGGTGGTGACCCTGCGGGGCGCCTTCGCCCACGTCGGCCTCATCGCCGAGCCCGGCGTGCTCGCGGGCCGCCGTCGCGGCAACAGCGTGCTCGTGGCCTCGCAGGCGCCGCTCGCGGCGGGGATCGACCGGGCGCTGCGGTCGGACCCGGTGAGCGTGCGCCTCGTGCCGCGGCCCGAGCTCGACCGCCTCGCCGCCGCGGGCCGCGTCATCCGCGAGGACTGACCGCCGCCGGACACGGCGGTCCTCCTGCGCGACGCGGCTCTCGTGTTGCGCGACGGCGCCGGGAACACGCAACGGTCCTGCGCGATGGCGCCGGGAACGCGGAACGGGCGGGAGAGGACCGAAGTCCTCTCCCGCCCGTCATCCGAAGCTGGGGTCGCTCGCCGCTCAGGCGGGGCGGACGTTCTCCGCCTGCGGGCCCTTGTCGCCCTGCGTGACGTCGAACTCGACGCGCTGGCCCTCGTCGAGGGAGCGGTAGCCGTCCATGTCGATCTTCGAGTGGTGGACGAAGACGTCGGCGCCGCCGCCGTCGATCTCGATGAAGCCGTAGCCCTTCTCAGCGTTGAACCACTTGACAGCACCCTGTGCCATTTCCAAACCATCTTTCATTCGGTGTCGTCGACCGCGTCGCGGTCGCGGAGCCGCTCGTGACGCCGCTCGCCGGGGGCGAACGGTTCGTGCACCAGGTGCCGCGGGTCCGCTCCCCGAGGGGAGGTCGGTACCGAAAGGCGTACTGCTGGACGTACTCATCACTGCAACGGGGACCATCATTGCATGCCGACGGGCGCGAGCACACCCCTCTGACCGCTCGGGTGGGAAGAACTCACGGTGAACGGTCGTGGACGCGGGCCCGGCGACCGCTCCGACGGTTCCCCGACCCCGCCCACGGAGGCGCGGGAGCTCTCAGGCTCCGCGGGGCCCCTCGTCGCCGTCGTCGTCGTGGCGCGCGAGGAAGCGCTCGAAATGGTCGCCGATCTCGTCGGCCGTGGGCATGTCCATCGTCGCGGGGATGCCGGCGGCCTCGTCGTGGCTCATCGCGTCGTAGCTCTCCTCGAGCGCGGCGACGATGCCCTGCACCTCGGCGTTCTCGACGAGGGTCTCGCCCAGGGCCGCGCTCGCGGCGTCGGTGAGGTCGCCGAGCTCGACGAGCGGCAGCTCGAGACCGGCCGCGGTGCTGACGCGGCGCAGCAGGGCGAGCGCCCCGGCGGGGAAGTCCGAGCGCGTCAGGTAGTGCGGGATCTGCGCGACATAGCCCATCGCGGGATGATCGGCGCGACCGAGCTCACGCTCGAGCAGCGCGCCGAAGGAGGCCGGCACGACCATCTCGGTGTGGCCGTCGCCGAAGGCGTCGACGCCGCCGAGCAGGCTCTCGTCGTTGGCGTGCGCGATGAGCGAGATCGGTCGCGTGTGGGGCACCGCCATCGGGATGGCGTTCATGCTCACGACGCGATCGACGTCGAAGAACTCGACGAGGTCGATGAGGGCCTCGGCGAAGCGCCGCCACTGCAGGTCCGGCTCGGGGCCGTCGAGGAACAGGAAGGGGCGGTCGGCCTCGTCGTACATGAGGTGCAGCGTGACCTCGGGGATGTCGACCGAGGTGAACGAGCGACCGTCGAACACGGCTTGCGGGCGCGAGCCGCGGTAGTCGAGCAGCTCGTCGGCGTCGAACGTCACCAGGCGCACGTGGCGCAGCGAGTCGCGCAGGTAGGTCGCGGCGATCCGGCAGGCGTTGCCCGCGTCGACGATGCCGGGAAGGGCGTGGACGAGCGTGAGGCGCCCGCGGGGCACGGCGGCGACGACGTCGGCGGACTCGAAGGTGTAGAGCTCTCGCGGGTCGCGCACGGTCCGCCTCCTTCCCCTGGCTGGCATGGAGTGCCGGGCGGACTCCCCTCCGCCGTGAGCGGACGGTTTTCCGGCTCGGCGGGAGCATCCACCATAATGGATGACCGCGTGAAGCCGTCACGCCGTCAGGAACGCCGTCCGCTCGACGTCGCTCCGGAGCCCTGGGGGATCGGGAGGCCGCTGTGGAACCCTCCGCAGAGCAGATCGCGCGCGAGCAGGCGTACGCCGATCGGCTGTACGCCCGGCTGGACGAGCTCGTGGCGCAGGTCTCCCGGAACCTCGACGACACCCAGCAGTCCCAGCACGCGGCCACCCACCAGAACCGCTCGGAGCGCGACGCCTTCGTCGCCCTGTACGAGGACCGCCTGGCACTCCTGCGGGCCGCGTCCCAGAACGTCGTGTTCGGTCGCCTCGACACCGACGACGAGGCGCGCCACTACATCGGGCGCATCGGCCTGTTCACCCCGCAGCGCGAGCAGCTCCTGGTGGACTGGCGCGCACCTGCCGCCGCCGCCTTCTACCAGGCCACGAGCGTCGACCGCCAGGGGGTGCGCCTGCGCCGACATCTCATCACGCGCAGCCGGAAGGTGGTCGGGCTCGAGGACGACGTGCTGGACTCCGCGGTCCTCGCGGACGAGGGCGCCGCCGACGAGCTCGCCCTGCAGGGCGAGGGCGCCCTGCTCGCGGCGGTCTCCTCCCAGCGCACGGGACGCATGGGCGACATCGTCGCGACCATCCAGGCCGAGCAGGACCGCATCATCCGCTCCGCCTCGCGCGGGGTGCTCGTGGTCCAGGGCGGACCGGGGACCGGCAAGACCGCCGTCGCCCTGCACCGCGCCGCCTACCTGCTGTACACGCACCGTCGCCGTCTCGAGCACGCGGGCGTCCTCATCGTCGCCCCCACGCGGGGCTTCCTGCACTACATCGAGCGGGTGCTGCCGAGCCTCGGCGAGTCCGGCGTCGTCATGCTCACCCCGGGCGAGCTCGTCCCCGGCGTCGAGACGACCCTGCACGACGCCGACGAGGTCGCCGAGGTCAAGGGCGATCTCGCGATGGCCGAGCTGCTCTCGCGCGCCGTCAAGCAGCGCCAGCTCATCCCGTCCTCCGACGTCGCCGTCGTGATCGACGGCGTGCGCGTGGTCCTGACCCGGGACGACGTGCGCGGGGCGCGGCGCGAGGCCCGCGCGACCCACCGCCCCCACAACGACGCGCGCACCGTGTTCGTCCGGGCCGCCCTGGACCGGCTCGTGGTGCGCTACGAGACGGCCCTGCAGGCGCGGGGCCACACGATCGTGCCCGAGGACCGCCCCGGCCACCTCGCCGACCTCCGGGAGAGCCCTGAGGTGCGCCGGGCCCTCAACCTCGCGTGGATGCCGTACACCCCCGAGTCGTTCCTGCGGATCCTGCTGGCCCACCCCGAGCGCCTGCGCGCGGCGGCGCCGGCTTCCCTGGGCCCCGCCGCCCTGGCCCGTCTGGTGCGCCCCAAGACGGCTCCGTGGACGGTCGAGGACGTGCCCCTGCTCGACGAGGTCGCTGAGCTGCTCGGCGGCGACGGCGAGCTCCAGCGCACCGACGCCGCCCGCGAGGCCGCCCAGCGCGCCGGCGACGTCGCGTACGCGCGCGAGGTGCTCGAGAACATCGACACCTCGGGCATCGTGCGGGCCGAGGACCTCGCCGAGCAGGTGGGGCGCGTGCGCGACGGCCGCACCCTGGCCGAGCGCGCGAGCGAGGAGCGCACGTGGACCTACGGCCACGTCGTGGTCGACGAGGCGCAGGAGAACTCCGGGATGATGTGGCGCGCGCTCATGCGGCGCTGCCCGACCAAGTCCTTCACGATCGTCGGCGACGTCGCCCAGACCTCCGCCGCGGCCGGCTTCGCGTCCTGGAGCGCGGCGCTCGGGCCCTTCGTGGGCGATCGCCTCGACGTCGAGGAGCTGACGGTCAACTACCGCACGCCCCGCCGGATCATGGACGTCGCGGTGACGACGGCCGAGGCGCTCGAGCTGCCCGTCGCCCCCGTCTCCTCCGTCCGCGACGGCGAGCACCCCGTGCGCGCCCAGGAGGTCCCCGCCGAGAGCCTCGGCGCGGCGGTCGCGCGCACCTGCCTCGATCAGCTCGCGAGCGGCTCCGGGCGCATCGCCGTGATCACGACCGAGGAGTCGGTCGACGCTCTCGCCCGCATCCTGCGGTCGGGCACGGGCCTGCCGCGCGTGGGCACGGGCAGCGCGGGCATCGACGACGTCGTCGCCGTCATGACCGCGCAGGACGCCAAGGGGCTCGAGTTCGACGCGGTCGTGCTGGTCGAGCCGGCCGCGGTCCTGGCCGCGCACTCCCGGGGAGCGGGCGACCTGTACGTCGCGATGACCCGCTCGACGCAGCGCCTGGACCTGGTCCACACGGAGCCTCTGCCCGCCGCGGTGCTCGAGGGTCTCGCGGGCGCCTCCGCCTGAGGCCGCCGGCTGTCGCGAGCACGCAGCCGGGACGAGCCGGGCGGGCGCGGTCGGCCCGGATGGAGAAGGACCGGCGGCCGCGGCTTCCCCTCCGCGACCACCGGTCCATCGTGCGCGATGCGCACGCGACACATCATAAGGGTATCGGCGCCATGCTTCGCACCCCGTCCGGAGGGATGCCTACGGCGCCGCGGGAGCGGGCGTCTCCGCGCCCTCGGCGCGCAGCCGTGCGATCGCGCTCTCGAAGTCCTCGAGGGACTCGAAGCCCTGGTACACGCTCGCGAAGCGGAGGTAGGCGACGAGGTCGAGGTCCTGCAGGGGCTGGAGGATCGCGAGGCCCACGTCGTGGGCGTCGATCTCGGCCTGGCCGCTCTGGCGGATCGCCTCCTCGACCTCCTGGGCGAGGAGGGCCAGCTCGTCGTCGGAGACGGGGCGCCCCTGGCAGGCCTTGCGGACGCCCGCGATCACCTTGGCGCGGCTGAACGGCTCGCTCACCCCGGAGCGCTTGACGACGGCGAGCGAGGCCGTCTCGACCGTGGAGAAGCGCCTCGAGCAGTTCGGGCACTGCCGACGCCTGCGGATCGAGGCGCCGTCGTCGGCGGTCCGGGAGTCGACGACTCGCGAATCGGGGTGGCGGCAGAAGGGGCAGTGCACCTGCGCAGTTTATCGTGCACGGCGCCCGCGGCGCCCGGTGCGATCACGGTGTTCGCCGCGGGCACCGCGCGACGATCCGGGCGGGCCGATGCCGTCAGCGGGCGGCGCCCTCGACGACGGGCAGGTCGAGCTGGGTCCCGGCGGTCACGCGCGAGGTGGGGAGGTCGTTGGCCTGCTGGATCTGGAGCACGTAGTCGCGGGGGTCCATGCCCTCCGGCGCGTAGGTGCGTGCATAGCCCCACAGCGTGTCCCCGGGCTGGACGGTCACGGACACGTACTGGGGCCCGCCCACCCAGTCGGCGAGGGCCGAGGGCGCTCCCGAGAAGATCATCGCGGTCGCGGCGAGCACGAGCAGGACGGCGAGCACGAGCAGCGTGCGCAGGGCGCGCCCCCGACGGGTGAGCTCCAGTCGAACGCTCTTTCGAGCGATCGCGGGGCGACGGCGCGGACGGGGCTGCGCGAGGGCCGGGACGGCGGCGATGGTAGTCATGTCTCCGAACTCCTGTTCGATCGAATACGTGTACGACTGTAGGGGCGACGGGTGCGACACGCAAGACACGATCGAACACCTGTTTGGTTTCGGTGCCCTCGGCCCCTACTGTGGTCAGCGAGATCACTCCACCAGAGGGGTCTGACATTCGAGCTCCGCGGCCGCGGCACGAGGCCGGGCCCGGGCGAGGCGCCCGGCGCCCGCCGGCGCGACGGCGGCGGGGCCCGGGAGACGACGAAAGGCCCGCAGATGACGCCGACCACGCCGAGCGATCCCGCCCTCACGGACGGCGGGGCGCCGTCGAGCGAGCTGTCCGCGCGCCAGCGCACGATCCTCGAGACCATCGCGGCGGCCATCGCCTCGCGCGGCTACCCGCCGACGATGCGCGAGATCGGGGACGCCGTCGGCCTCACCTCGCCGTCCTCGGTGTCCCATCAGCTGCAGGCGCTCGAGCGCAAGGGCTTCCTGCGCCGCGACCCCAAGCGTCCGCGGGCGATGGAGATCGTCATGCCGGACGACGCCGGGGATCCGGGCGAGCCCGTGGCCGAGGCGCTGCCCTCCTCCCCCTCTGTCGCCGTGCCGCTCGTCGGCCGGATCGCCGCGGGGGTGCCGATCACGGCGCAGGAGCAGGTCGAGGACGTGTTCACCCTGCCCGAGCAGCTCGTGGGCAGCGGCGACCTGTTCCTGCTGGCCGTCGTCGGGGACTCGATGGTCGACGCCGCCATCTGCGACGGCGACTGGGTCGTCGTGCGCTCGCAGAACGTCGCCGAGAAGGGCGAGATCGTCGCGGCCATGATCGACGGCGAGGCGACCGTCAAGACCTTCGTCCAGCGCGACGGGCACATCTGGCTCATGCCCCACAACCCCTCGTTCGCCCCCATCCTCGGGGACGACGCCGAGATCCTCGGCAAGGTCGTCGCGGTCCTGCGCACCGTCTGAGGACGGCGCCGCCTCACACGCGGGCGAGCCTCCCGAGCGCGCCGAGCGCGACCTCGGGGTCCTGAGTGCGCCACAGCGGCGGCATCGCGCTCACCAGGAACGAGCCGTAGTGCGCCGTCGCGAGCCGGGGGTCGAGCACCGCCACCATGCCGCGGTCCTCGGCCGAGCGGATCAGGCGGCCGGCGCCCTGCGCCAGCAGCAGCGCCGCGTGCTGCGCGGAGATGGCCATGAAGCCGTTGCCGCCGCGGGCGCCGATGCGCTCCTGGCGCGCGGCCGTGAGGGGGTCGTCGGGCCGCGGGAACGGGATCCGGTCGATCGTCACGAGGCGGCACGCGCGACCCTGCACGTCGACGCCCTGCCACAGCGAGAGGGTGCCGAACAGGCTCGTCGTCTCGTCCTCGCGGAAGCGCCGCACGAGGTTGGTGATCGAGTCCTCCCCCTGCAGTCCGATGGGCAGGGCGCTGCGGGCGCGCACGTGCTCGGCCGCGAGCTGGGCCCCGCGCCGCGAGGAGAACAGGCACAGCGCTCCCCCGCGCGAGGCCTCCACGAGCTCGGTCAGGTGATCGAGCATCGAGAGCGACGGGCCCTCGCGGCCCGGCGGCGGCAGGTGCCGCGCGATGTAGAGGATGCCCTGGCGTGCGTACTCGAAGGGGCTGCCGACGTCGAGGCCGCTCCATGCCGAGGAGCCGCCGCCGCGCGGGCTGGACTCGACCTCCTGCCGGTCGGCGGCCCGCAGACCGATGCTGCCGGCGGGCGGCTCGAAGCGGCCGCCGAGGGCCAGGGTCGCAGACGTCAGCACGACCGTGCGGTCCTCGAGCACGGCGCCGCGCATCGCCCCGGCCACGCTGAGCGGGGCCACCTGGATGCTGCTGCGCCCCGTGAGCTCGGAATGGGAGACCGAGACGACGTCGTCCTCGTCGGGCGCCACGAGGCGCTCGCACACGTCGAGGATCTCCTGCAGGTTGGCGCGCACGGCCTTGCGGGCGCCGGCCGCGGTCGCGCTCCCCTGCTCCCCCGCGTCCTTGGCGTCGGAGTGGGCGGTGCGGGCCTCCGTGCGCAGCAGCACGAGCGCGTCGAGCATGCCCGGCGGCAGGTCGCCGATGACGCGCCCGTCGGGCATCTGGGCGAGGGCGTCGCGCAGGCTCTCCCCCGCGTCGTCGAGGGCGGTCGCGGCCATGCCGAGCCCGCGCAGCTCGCGCACGGCCCCGCGCACCATGGGGGCGGTGAGCGTCTCGGTCACGGCGCTCGTCACGCGGGACACGAGGTCGTGGGCCTCGTCGACGACGAGCACGTCGTGCTCGGGCAGGATGCCGTGGCCGTCGAACGCGTCGATCGCCATCAGGGCGTGGTTGGTCACGACGAGGTCGACGTCGCGTGCGATCGCGCGGTTGCGCTCGGCGAAGCAGGCCTCGACCATCGGGCACGAGCTGCCCAGGCACTGCGCGCCCGTGACCGAGACCTGCCGCCAGGCGCGGTCGGAGACCGGGGCGGCGAGGTCGTCGCGGTCCCCCGTGTCGGTGGTCTCGGCCCACTCCCGCAGACGGCGCACCTGTTCGCCCAGGCGCTCGGAGCCCTCGCGCTCGCCGCCGGCGGCCGCTTCGGAGAACAGGGCCTGGGGGTCGAGGTCGTCCGGGTAGCCGCCGTCGACCTTGTGCAGGCACACGTAGTTGCTGCGGCCCTTGAGCAGCGAGTAGGTGGGGGTGCGCGGCAGCTCGGGGGCGAGGGCCTCGACGAGCCGCGGCAGGTCCTTGCGCACGATCTGCGACTGCAGCGCGATCGTCGCCGTGGAGACGACGACCGTGCGACGGGACTCGACCGCGTGGCGCAGGGCCGGCACCAGGTAGGCCAGGGACTTGCCGGTGCCGGTGCCCGCCTGGACGAGCAGGTGCCGGTGCCCGCGCATCGCGGTGTCGACGGCCTCGGCCATCGCCGCCTGCCCGGGGCGCGCGTCCCCGCCCACGGCGCGGACCGCGGCGTCCATCAGGACGGACAGCGCGGGGGCGTCGAGGGTCGGTCCGGGGGCGGCGTCAGGCACCGATCCAGGCTAGTGCCCGGCCCCGACGATCGGGGTCAGGCGCGGTGGGGCCGGGGTGTGACGAGCGGCTCGCGCCCGCTCACGCCGCGGCGGTGAGCTCGGCGGCGAGCGCCGCGTCGACCCGGGCGTGCAGATGCGTGCCCTGCTCGACGTGCTCCTCGCTCAGGATCTCGCCCGTCTCGTGGACGCGCGAGACGAGGTCCCCGCGCGTGTACGGGACGACCAGGTCCACCTCGACGGCGGGTCGCGGGAGGTGCTCGGCGATCAGCTCGCGCAGCTCCTCGACGCCCTCGCCCGTGCGTGCCGAGACGACGGCCGACAGCTCGACCTGGCTGCGGATCCGGGCGATCGTCTCGGGCTCGGCGATGTCGGCCTTGTTGAGCACGATGATCTCGGGCACGTCGAAGCCCTCGATGTCGCCGAGCACGGAGCGGACCGCGCGGATCTGCCCCTCGGGGTCGGGGTGGGAGGCGTCGACGACGTGCAGCAGCAGATCGGCGTCGCCGACCTCCTCGAGGGTCGAGCGGAAGGCCTCGACGAGCTCGGTGGGCAGGTGCCGCACGAAGCCGACCGTGTCGGCGAAGGTGAACTCGCGGCCGTCGGGCGTCACCGCCCGCCGCACGGTCGGGTCGAGCGTCGCGAACAGCGCGTTCTCGACGAGCACCCCGGCGCCGGTGAGCCGGTTCAGGAGCGAGGACTTGCCGGCGTTGGTGTACCCGGCGATCGCGACGGCGGGCACGTCGCGGCGCTTGCGGTCGGCGCGCTTGGCCTGGCGCGACGGCGCCATGTCGCGGATCTCGCGGCGCAGCTTGGACATGCGGGTGCGGATGCGGCGGCGGTCGAGCTCGATCTTCGTCTCGCCGGGGCCGCGCGAGCCGATGCCCGCGCCGCCCGCGACGCGGCCGCCGGCCTGCCGCGACATCGACTCGCCCCAGCCGCGCAGGCGCGGCAGCAGGTACTCGAGCTGGGCGAGCTCGACCTGCGCCTTGCCCTCGCGGGACTGGGCGTGCTGGGCGAAGATGTCGAGGATGAGCGCGGTGCGGTCGATGACCTTGACCTTGACGACGTCCTCGAGCGCACGACGCTGGCTGGGGGCCAGCTCGCCGTCGGCCACGACCGTGTCGGCGCCCGTCTCGGCGACGATCTCGGCGAGCTCGGCGGCCTTGCCCTTGCCCAGGAAGGTCGCGGGATCGGGATGGTTGCGCCGCTGCATGATGCCGTCGAGCACCTCGGAGCCGGCGGTCTCGGCGAGCGCCGCGAGCTCGCGCAGGCTGTTCTCGGCGTCCGCGACGTCGCCGCTCGTGTAGATCCCGGCGAGCACGACGCGCTCGAGGCGCAGGGAGCGGTACTCGACCTCGGTGACGTCCTCGATGTCGGTGCGGATGCCGGCGACGCGGCGCAGGGCGTGGCGGTCGGCGAGGTCGAGCTGCTCCCCGTCGGTGTCCGAGGAGTACGTGGTCGCGGAGATCGAGGCGTCGCCGCGGGCGAGGATCCGGGCGGTCAGCTCGTCCCGTCCGCGCTCGTCCCCGTCCCGTGCGGTGCCCCCGGCGACGTCGGTGTCGGGTTCGGGGTCCGGATGGAAGGTGATGGGCACGATGAGGGGGTCTCTTCCTGTCGGGGTGGCTGGGCGTCCAGCATCCCACGGCCTCGCGCGCGCGGCGAGGGCTTTTCGCCGTGGGCACAGGCGGCAGGGCCGCCGCCTGTGCCCACGGCGGACGTCGCGCCCGCCCCGTATCCTCGTGGCCGTGACCGAGCACTACTTCTCCGAGACCTCCGCGACCGATGCGGCGCGCCGCCCGCTGCGGGTGCGCCTGGCAGGCGCCGAGCGCGACCTCGTGTCCTCGGCCGCGGTCTTCAGCGGCGGCGGTCTCGACAAGGCCACGGCGGTGCTGCTCGACCGGCTCGACGTGCTGCCCGCCGTGCCCGCACGCGCGACCGTCGTCGACGTCGGCTGCGGCTGGGGGCCGATCGCGCTGAGCGCGGCCCTGCTGCACCCGGACGCGACGGTGTGGGCGGTCGACGTCTCGCAGCGGGCCCGGGAGCTGACGCGCGAGAACGCGACCCGGCTCGGGCTCGAGGATCGCCTGCACGTGGTCGCCCCCGACGAGGTGCCCGCGGATCTCGTGCCCGACGTGATCTGGTCCAACCCGCCGATCCGGATCGGCAAGGACGCGCTGCGGGCGCTGCTGCTGGAGTGGACGGGCCGCCTCGCGCCGTCGGGCTGGGCCGGGCTCGTGGTGGGCCGCAACCTGGGGGCCGATCCGCTCGCCGCGTGGCTCGACGCCCGCCTGCCGCGTCGCTCGGTCACCAAGGCCGCGAGCGCCAAGGGGTTCCGGGTGCTCGAGGTCTCCCCCGAGCGCTGAGGGCGCCGGGCACGCCGGCGCCGGGCACGCCGGTCAGACGAGCAGGGCGCCCTCGGCGACGAGCTCGGCGGGACCGGCGAGGGTCACCTCGCCCTCCGCGGTCCAGCCGACGGTGAGCATGCCGCCGGGCAGGTCGACCCGCCACGGGGCGCGTGAGCCGTCCCCGGCGTGCAGCGCCGCGGCGACGGCCACGGCGCACGCGCCCGTGCCGCAGGCGAGCGTCTCCCCCGAGCCGCGCTCGTGGACGCGCATCGCGACATGGCGCTCCCCGCGCGGCACCACGAGCTCGACGTTGGCCCCGTGCGGGGCGGGCGGGTCGAGCGGCGGCGCGACCGTGAGGTCGAGGTCCTCGAGCCGCAGGTCCTCGGGCAGCATCGCGACCGCGTGGGGGTTGCCCATGTCGACGTCGAGAGCCTCGAGGTCCCGGCCGGCGACGCGCACGGTGCGCCGGGTGCCGGGCACCGTGGAGCGCCCCATGCCCGTGCGGATCTGCCATCGCGAGTCGTGCGCGGGGCGCTCGAGGATCTCGATGCGCCGCTCGCCGGCGCGGGTCCAGATCGAGAACGCATCGCCGTGCACGAGGCCCTCGCGGTCGAGGCACGCCGCGAAGACGCGCGTCCCGTTGCCGCACATCTCGGCGATCGAGCCGTCGGCGTTGCGATAGTCCATGAACCACTCGGGCGCCGCGGCGGGCGCGTCGACGCCGGCGGCGGCCGTGCGCACCACGCGGATCACGCCGTCGGCGCCGAGGCCCGCGGTGCGCTCGGCCAGGCGCGCGGCGCGCTCGGCCGTGAGCGCGGTCCGGCCGTCGGGGTCCAGCAGCAGCACGAAGTCGTTGCGGGCGCCGTGCCCCTTGACGAAGCGGAGCGGGACGGTGGTCATGCAGGCGAGCCTAGCGGGCGGCACGGGACGGGGCCCGCCGCCGGTCACGACGCGGGCTGCGCGAGCAGGTCCAGGGCCCGGTCGCGCAGCGTGACGGGACTCGTGGTCTCGTCCACGTCGAGCCAGCGCACGCGGCGATCGCGGCGGAACCAGGTGTCCTGCTTGCGGACGAGCCGACGGGTGCCGACCACGGTGGCCTCGACGGCCTGCTCGCACGTCATCGTGGAGTCGAGCACGGCGAGCGCCTGCTCGTAGCCGATGGCGCGACGGGCGGTGACGCCGCGGTCGAGGCCGTGCTCGCGCAGGCGTGCCGTCTCGGCGAGCAGGCCCTGGGAGACCATCGTGTCGACCCGACGCGCGATGCGCTCGTGCAGCGCCGCCCGCTCGCGCCGGAGCCCGAGCTGGACGGTGCCGGCCTCGTGGTGGACGGGGCGTGGCAGGAAGGCGCGGAAGCTCCGGCCGGTGAGCTGGCCGACCTCGAGGGCCCGCACGATCCGGCGGGTGTCCTGGGGGCCGATCAGGGCGGCGGCCTCCGGGTCGCTCGTGGCGAGCTCGCGATGCAGCGCGGCGGGGCCGATCTCGCGGGCGCGCTGCTCGAGGCGTCCGCGCACAGCGGCGTCGGTGGGCGGGAACTCGATCTCGTCGAGCAGGGCCCGGACGTACAGCCCCGACCCCCCGACCACGATGGGGGAGCGCCCGCGTTCGCGGATCGCGGAGAACGCGGCCCGTCCCTCGCGCTGGTAGCGGGAGACGCTCGCCTCCTCGGTCACGTCGAGCACGTCGAGCAGGTGGTGGGGCACGCCGCGACGCTCGGCGACGGTGATCTTGGCGGTGCCGATGTCCATGCCGCGGTAGAGCTGCATCGCGTCGGCGTTGACCACCTCCCCGTCGAGGGCGAGGGCCAGCTCGACGGCGAGGTCGGACTTGCCCGTCGCGGTCGCGCCGACGACGGCGATCAGGGGCGGACGGGGCATGCGCCCCAATCTACCGAGAGGGCGGCAGGGTCGCCCTGCCGAGGGACGCCGGGGTCGCCTCGTCGGCCGTCTCGAGGGAGTCCAGGCACGGCGGAAGCGGCGAGGGTACTGTGGGCGGTCGCGGCGCCCGTGCGCCCCGTTCCCGTGTCCCTTCGAAGGAGCCCAGGTGACCTCCCCGACCGACTATCGACTCCCCGACGACGACAGCTCCCTCGAGGCGCTGTCCCTCCAGCGCGTCGAGGCGTGCCTCGAGCGTCATGGGTATGCGTTCATCGAGGACGACGAGCACCCCGACATCCTGCGGGCGCGCTTCGACTCCTACCCGTTCCTGTTCCTGCTCGCGGGCGAGCACAAGACCATCCTGCAGACGCGGGCGCGCTGGAACCACTCGGTCGACGTGGCGCGCAAGGTCGAGATGGTCAAGCTCTGCAACGAGTGGAACATGAACCGGATCTGGCCCAAGGTCTATGTGCGCCGCGAGGCGGAGACCGTGCTGGGCATGTACGGCGAGGTCGCGATCGACTTCGGCACCGGCGCCAAGGACGAGCAGATCGACCGCTCGATCGAGTGCGGCCTCACCACGATCATCTCGTTCTTCCACGATCTCGAGGAGCGGCTCGGCTCGAGCGTCGACGAGCTCGACGACTGACCTCCGGGCGCGGCGCGCCCGGCCCTGCCGGCCGACGGCGCCCCGGCCCGGGCGTCGCGCGGCCGCGCCGCTCAGCGAGGGCGCAGACTCGGCAGGCCGAGGGTGACCGGCCCCCGCGGAGCGGGTGACGAGGTCCCGCAAGCGCCCGTGCCGCACGCGTCGTCGGGCTCGGCCCGGCGACGTTCCCACTCCTCGCCGCTGCGGGTGCGGCGCACCGAGAAGGCGCGCGGGTCGCGCGTCGCGGCCGTCGTGCCCAGGGCGCTGTCGGCGATCAGGTAGTGGGGCGCGCCGCGCGTGACGGTCGCGGTCACGACGTCACCCGGGCGGGGGCGCTCGGAGGCGGGGAGGTCCTCGGGCAGGGCGAGGTGCACGAGGCGGTTGTCGCGGGCACGCCCGGACACGCGGTGGGTCTCGCGGTCGCGCTCCCCCTCCCCCTCGGCGATGAGGACCTCGACGAGGCTGCCCTCGAGGCGGCGGTTCTCCTCGGCGGCGATGCGGTCCTGGAGCGCCGTGAGCCGTTCGTAGCGCTCCTGGACGACGGCCTTGGGGACCTGGTCGGCCATCGTGGCCGCGGGCGTGCCGGGCCGGATCGAGTACTGGAACGTGAAGGCGCTCGCGAAGCGCGAGGCCTCGACCACGTCGAGGGTCGCCTGGAAGTCCTCCTCGGTCTCCCCCGGGAAGCCGACGATGATGTCGGTCGTGATGGCCGCCTCGGGGATGCGGTCGCGCACCCGGTCGAGGATGCCGAAGAACCTGCTCGAGCGGTAGGAGCGTCGCATCGCCTTGAGCATCCGATCCGAGCCCGACTGCAGCGGCATGTGCAGCTGCGGCATGACGGCGGAGGTCTCGGCCATCGCGTCGATCACGTCGTCGGTGAACATCGCCGGGTGCGGCGAGGTGAACCGGACCCGCTCGAGGCCCTCGACCTCGCCGCAGGCCCGCAGCAGCTTCGCGAAGGCGGCGCGATCGCCGAACTCGACCCCGTAGGAGTTGACGTTCTGGCCCAGCAGGGTCACCTCGATGGCGCCGGCGTCCACGACGTCGCGGACCTCGGCGAGCACGTCGCCCGGGCGGCGGTCCTTCTCCTTGCCGCGCAGCGACGGGACGATGCAGAAGGTGCACGTGTTGTTGCAGCCCACGGAGATCGAGACCCACGCGGCGTACACGCTCTCGCGGCGGGTGGGCAGGGTCGAGGGGAAGACCTCGAGGGACTCGAGGATCTCGACCTGGGCCTCGTGGTTGTGCCGCGAGCGCTCGAGCAGCACGGGCAGGGAGCCGATGTTGTGGGTGCCGAAGACGACGTCGACCCACGGGGCCCGCTCGACGATGCCCGAGCGGTCCTTCTGGGCCAGGCAGCCGCCCACCGCGATCTGCATGCCCGGGTTGGCGCGCTTGGCGGGCCGGAGGGCCCCCAGGTTGCCGTAGAGCTTGTTGTCGGCGTTCTCGCGCACGGCGCACGTGTTGAAGACGACCACGTCGACCTCGCCGCGGGAGGCGTCGGAGCCGGCGGGGGCGGGCACGTAGCCCGCACCTTCGAGCAGGCCCGTGAGGCGCTCGGAGTCGTGGACGTTCATCTGGCACCCGAAGGTGCGCACCTGGTAGGTGCCGCGGGGCGGATCGGCGGGGGCCGGGGCCTGCGGGGCGGCCGGGGCAGGGCTGTGCGGGGCGGGCACGGTGATCGACATAGTGGCTCCAGGGTACGGCGGTCCGCGCGGCTCCCGCGGTCAGCGACCGGTCACGGCGCGCAGTTCGGTCGAGATCACGCGCAGCGCGAGAGCGCCGTCGTAGCCCTTGCGACGCAGCAGGGCGTCCAGGCGCCGGGCGACCTTGCCGCGCATCGAGCCGTCGGTGTCCTCGCGCAGTGCTCGCTCGTCGCGCGCGAGGCGCGAGCGCACGAGGGCTCGGGCGCGGTCCTCCTCGTCGGTCTCGCCGAGGGCGAGGGCGGTCGCGATGAGGTCGCCGGCCACGCCGCGGGTCTCGAGCTCACGGCGCAGGGCCTCGTCGGACAGGCCGCGCAGCTCCCGGCGCTGGGCGACCCAGTCCCGGGCGAAGGCCGCGTCGTCGATCAGCCCGGCCCGGGCCGTGCGGGCGATCGTCTCGGCCGCGACCGCGCGCGGCACCTCACGCTCGCGCAGACGGGCGCGCAGCTCGTGCTCGGAGCGCCGGCGCGCGGACAGCAGGCGCAGCAGGTAGCGGCACTCGTGCACGACGGCGCGGTCGAACGCCGCCTCCTGCTCGGTCACGGTGCGCGGGCCCTCGGCGACGAGGGCCGCGCTGCGGCGCTCGAGGGCGTGGACGACGGCCCGGCGCGGATCGCTCCGGGCCGGGCCGTCGTCGTGCGGCGAGGTCATCGCTGACAGGGGACGCGGGACCGTCAGATGGTCGCCGGGACGTCCTCGTCGAGGAACTCGTCCTCGCCGAGGGCGTCGGCGGCCTCCTCGACGGCCTGCTCCTGGGCGTAGGCGCCGACCCCGAGGGTGCGCAGGATCTTGTGCTCGATGTCGACCGCGAGATCCGGGTTGTCCTTGAGGAACTGGCGCGCGTTCTCCTTGCCCTGGCCCAGCTGGTCGCCCTCGTAGGTGAACCAGGCGCCGGACTTGCGGACGATGCCGTGCTCGACGCCCAGGTCGATCAGGCCGCCCTCGCGCGAGATGCCCTCGCCGTAGAGGATGTCGAACTCGGCCTGCTTGAAGGGCGGGGCCATCTTGTTCTTGACCACCTTGACGCGCGTGCGGTTGCCCACGGAGTCCTGGCCGGACTTCAGGGTCTCGATGCGGCGGATGTCCATGCGGACCGAGGCGTAGAACTTCAGCGCCTTGCCGCCGGTCGTGGTCTCGGGGCTGCCGAAGAACACGCCGATCTTCTCGCGCAGCTGGTTGATGAAGATCGCGGTGGTGCCGGTCGAGGACAGGGCGCCGGTCAGCTTGCGCAGCGCCTGGGACATGAGGCGGGCCTGGAGACCCACGTGGGAGTCGCCCATCTCGCCCTCGATCTCGGCCTTGGGCACGAGAGCGGCGACCGAGTCGATCACGATCACGTCGAGGGCGCCCGAGCGCACGAGCATGTCGGCGATCTCGAGGGCCTGCTCGCCCGTGTCGGGCTGGGAGACCAGGAGGGCGTCGGTGTCCACGCCGAGCTTCTTGGCGTACTCCGGGTCCAGGGCGTGCTCGGCGTCGATGAACGCGGCGATGCCGCCGTTGCGCTGGGCGCTCGCGACGGCATGGAGCGCCACCGTGGTCTTGCCCGAGGACTCGGGGCCGTAGATCTCGACGATGCGGCCGCGCGGCAGGCCGCCGATGCCGAGGGCGACGTCGAGGGCGACGGAGCCGGTGGGGATGACCTCGACCGGCGGCCGGGAGTCGTCTCCCAGGCGCATGATCGACCCCTTGCCGAACTGGCGGTCGATCTGGGCGAGGGCGTTGTCGAGAGAGGACGCGCGATCCTTGCTCGCCGAGACGGCGGACTTCGGTGAGGCGGCGGACTTCGATGCGGGCATGTCTTCATTCCTTCCACGGGGCCGGGGGTCCGGCGTGCGATGACCGTGATGTCACGCTAGGCGAGGGGTCCGACACTCGGGCCGGCGGACCGGATGCGTGGGGACAAGTGGCCGGTGTGGAGGGGTTCCGCGCGAGACGAGACCGATCGACAGCTCCGGGGTGGGTGCCGCGAGCGGCTCCTCCGACCGACAGCGACCACTGTACCCGAACAGATGTTCGAATGTCGCGCTCCGTCGCGGCGACGGTCACGGCGTGTCGCGGCGCGCCTGACCGCTCCCACCTCGTGCCGAGGGAGGGCTCGCTCCCCGCCGGCGCCGCTCTCAGCGGCGGTGGCGCTGGTCGGGCGGGATCTCCCAGCGTCGGGACTCGGGGACCTCCATCGCGTCGCACAGGGCGTTCCACACCCGGCGCACGTCCTCGCCCTCGGCGAGCGCCGCCTGGGCGGTGCGCCCACCGAGCGCGGGGAGGACCAGCTCACGCGTGTAGGTCGCGGCGAGCGTCGGCCCGAAGACATGGCCGGACAGCGCGGAGAACTCGCTGCGGCGCACGGATCAGTGCGCGCCCACGAGGGCGCGCGGGGCATCGCCCTCGGTGAGCTCGACGGGGACCGTGTCGGGCACGGACACGCCCTCGGCCGCGGCGATCCGGTCGGAGACCTCGCGCAGGACGAAGGACAGCGGGAGCCCGAGGGCCTCGGTGACCGAGGCGAGGAGCTCCGAGGAGGCCTCCTTCTGGCCGCGCTCGATCTCGCTCAGGTAGCCGAGGGAGACGCGGGCGTCGGACGACACCTGGCGGAGGGTACGGCCCTGGTTGCGGCGTGCGTCCCGCAGGACGTCGCCGAGCTCCTGACGGAAGACGACCATCGTGCGGCCTCCCTTCGCGGTCGTGGGCGCCTGCGGCGCCGGTGGCTGTGCGGATACGGCCTTCGGGGACTGCGGAGGGACCGCCGGGAGAAGTCCCGGACGACCCTGGCGCAACGTGCCCGCCGGTCGCACGACGGGCGTGCGGCCCATCGGACGGTCGGGACGACGTGCGCTGGTGTGCGGGGTGTTGCTGGAGGTGCTCATCACGAACAGTGCAACGCACGGGGTCCCGTCGGTGTTCCCGATCCTACGAGGCGGCGCCTGAAGGCTTCCTCAGGTCCGCGCTGCGAGCCTCGCCGGTGCCGCGCCGGCGCGCCCGACGGGCCTCGCAGGGCGCCGCTCGTCAGGACCGCCCGTCGTCCCTGACCTGCGCGAGCGCCTCGTCGAACAGGGCCAGGCCGGCGTCGACCGTCTGCCGGCGCACCTCGGCCCGGTCGCCCACGAGATGCAGCTCACGCACGTCGACCGTGCCCCACGCGGCGTCGGCCAGGGCGACGAAGACGGTGCCCTGGCCGATCCCCCGCTCGTCGGGGCCGGGACCGGCGACGCCCGTCGTCGAGACCGCGAGGTCCGCGTCGTAGGCGCGCAGCGCCCCGCGGGCCATCGCCGCCGCGACCTCGGCCGTGACCGCGCCGGTCGCGGCGAGCACGTCGGCGTCCACGCCCAGCAGCCGGGTCTTGGCCGCGAGCGAGTAGCACACCGCCCCGCCGACCACGCACCGGCTCGCGCCGGGCACGTCGACCAGGCCCGACACGAGGGCGCCGCCGGTCAGGGACTCCCCCGTCGCGAGGGTGCGGCCGCTCTCGGTGGCGTGCGCCACGATGCGGGCCGCGCGCGGGTCGATGCCGTCCTCGGCGAAGGCGCGGGCAGCCCAGGTCATCGACGCTCTCCGGATGCGAGGGCCTCGCGGCGCAGGCGGAGACCGTCGCGCAGGTTCACCAGGCCCGACCAGATCGTCAGCACGAAGGCGATCGTGACGAGCGCGAGCCCGATCCACGCGGCGGGCGGCCACCACAGCTCGAGCGGCAGCAGGCAGTACGTGATCGCGATCGACTGCATCATCGTCTTGGCCTTGCCCGCGAGGTTCGCGGGCAGCGCCCCGTACTTCAGGATCGTGAAGCGCATGAGCGTGATGCCGAACTCGCGCAGCAGGATCAGGATCGTCATCCACCAGGGAACGTAGTCCCACACCGACAGCATGACGAACGCGGCGCCCGTCATGCCCTTGTCGGCGATCGGATCGACGATCTTGCCGAAGTCCGTGATGAGGTTCCGGCTGCGCGCGAGGTGCCCGTCGAGGTAGTCCGTGAACATCGCGACCACGAAGATCGCGGTGATCACGAAGCGGCCGGGCACGGAGTGCTCGTAGAGCGCCGCGACCACGATGAACACCGGCACCATGACGCACCGGATCATCGTGAGGATGTTGGCGATGTTCCACAGGGGCACGGGTGCCGTGTCCGGCGGGGATGCGGGGGCTGTCATCGTCTCTCCTCGTGTCGTGGGCTCGGCGGGCTCATCGGCCCGTGAGCTGCCAGGCGTCCTCGTCGTCGTCGGACGCCTCGTCGCCGTCGTCGTACTCGGTGGCGACGTCGTCGTCCCGACCCTCCAGGACGTCGCTGCCGTAGCGGTCGGCGCCCTGTCCGTCGTCGGCGGGGCCGCCGCCCGTCGGGCCGCCGCCGGCCGTGCTCGCGCTCGGGGGACCGTCGTCCCCCGTGATGCGGGCGAGCGCCTCGGCGAGGTCGTCGGGATGCACGAGCACGTCGCGCGCCTTCGACCCCTCGGAGGGACCGACGATCTCGCGGGACTCGAGCAGGTCCATCAGGCGCCCTGCCTTGGCGAAGCCGACGCGCAGCTTGCGCTGGAGCATCGAGGTCGAGCCGAACTGGGTGGTGACCACGAGCTCGGCCGCGCGCACGAGCACGTCGAGGTCGTCGCCGATGTCGTCGTCGATCTGCTTCTTGGCCGCGGTGACCGTGACGTCCTCGCGGTAGTTGGGCTTCATCTGCTTCTTGACGTGGTCGACGACCTTGTGGATCTCCGACTCGTTGACCCACGCCCCCTGCACGCGCATCGCCTTGGCATGGCCCATCGGGTGGAAGAGGGCGTCGCCCTGGCCGATGAGCTTCTCCGCGCCGGGGCTGTCGAGGATGACGCGCGAGTCCTGGAGGGAGGACGTCGCGAAGGCGAGGCGGCTGGGCACGTTGGCCTTGATGATGCCCGTGACCACGTCGACGCTCGGGCGCTGCGTGGCCAGCACGAGGTGGATGCCGGCGGCGCGCGCGAGCTGGGTGATGCGCTGGATCGACGCCTCGACGTCGCGCGGCGCGACCATCATCAGGTCGGCGAGCTCGTCGACCACGACGAGCAGGTAGGGGTAGGGCGCCAGGCGCCGCTCGCTCCCGGGCGGCGGGGCGACCTCGCCCGCGCGCACCGCCTTGTTGAAGTCGTCGATGTGCTTGAAGCCGAAGGCCGCGAGGTCGTCGTAGCGCGCGTCCATCTCCTTGACGACCCATTCGAGGGCCTCGGCGGCCTTCTTGGGGTTGGTGATGATGGGCGTGATGAGGTGCGGGATGCCCTCGTAGATCGTGAGCTCGACGCGCTTGGGGTCGACGAGGACCATGCGGACCTCCTCGGGGGTCGCGCGCATCAGGATCGACGTGATCATCGAGTTCACGAAGCTCGACTTGCCGGCGCCGGTGGCGCCCGCGACGAGCAGGTGCGGCATCTTGGCGAGGTTCGCCGTCACGTAGCCGCCCTCGACGTCCTTGCCCACGCCCATCACCATCGGATGCTCATTGCGGGTCGCGATGGGGCTGCGCAGCACGTCGCCCAGGGCCACGGTCTCGCGGTCGGTGTTGGGGATCTCGATGCCGATGGCCTTCTTGCCGGGGATCGGCGAGAGGATGCGCACGTCCGCGCTCGCAACCGCGTAGGCGATGTTCTTGCTGAGCGCCGTGACCTTCTCGACCTTGGTGCCCAGGCCCAGCTCGACCTCGTAGCGGGTCACGGTCGGTCCGCGCGTGAAGCCCGTGACCTCGGCGTTGATCCCGAACTGCTCGAACACCTCGCCGAGCGCCTCGACCACGCGGTCGTTGGCCTCGCTGCGCGTCTTGTGGGGCGGCCCCTCGATGAGGAACTCGGAGTCCGGGAGGGTGTAGACGACGTCGCCTGCGAGCTCGAGCTGCTCGCCCGCCCGGGGAAGATCGCCGAGCGGCGGCGGCACGAGGTCGGGCGCGGACGGCGCCTTCGCGGCCGGGCGGCTCTGGGCGGGGGCCTCCTCGGCGCGCGTGGCGCCCGCCGGCATCGGCGTGGTCGCGCCCGGGAACGACTTCGCGCGCCGGTTCTCCTCGGAGATGACGTCGTAGACCTCGGTCTCGTCCTCGGTCGTCTCGGCGGTCTCCGCCGCCTCGGGCTCGACGGGGCGGCGGGACCGGGAGCGGCGGCGCTTGGGGGCCGCCTCCTCGGCGGCGTCGACCCCGCGGGCGAAGGCCTCGTCGCCCGCGTAGCCGAAGCCGTCGTGGTCGCGCTCGGCCTGCTCGTCCTCGTCCGACGTCTTGCGGCGCGGGCTGCGGCGCTTGCGCCCGGCGGGCTCGGCGGCCTCGGTCTCGGCGGCGCTGGCCGAGGCACGACGCGGGCGCAGTCCGAAGGCCTCGCGCTCGGCGTCCTCGTCCTCGCTGCGGCCGACGAGGGTCTGGTAGGCGCCGCGCAGACGGCTCGGGAGCGACTCGACGGGGGTGGCCGTCAGGACCAGCACGCCGAAGAAGGCGACGACGGCGTAGAGCACGACCACGGCGACGGGCGGCACGAGCGACGCCACGGGCGCGGCCGCGAGGTAGCCCAGCACGCCGCCGCCGTGGGCGAGCGCCGAGATGCCGTCGGCGGGAGCGGGCATGCGCGCGGCGATCGAGGCGATCGCCGCGAGCGCCGTCAGCAGGATCGCCATTCCCAAGGCGATGCGCGAGTTCGCGCGCACCAGGTCGGGACGCCGGAACATGCGCAGCGACCAGCCGGCGAGCAGGAGCGGCAGGACCACCGAGATGATCCCGAAGGTGCCTGCGGTGACCGTGTGCACGGCGCCGAAGAACGCGCCCGGCACCTGCCACCACTCGCGGATCGCGACGAGCGCGGCGAGCAGCAGCAGGAACAGCGCATAGCCGTCCCGGCGCTGATCGTGCGCGACCTCCCAGCGGGCCACGCCGATGCCGCGGACGACGCCGCCCACGGTCCGGGCCACGCCGAGGTACCCGGCGCGCACAGCGCGCACCGGGAGGGGAAGCGTCGACGGGTCGTTCGCGCCACCGCCTCGAGCACCGCGCGAGGACGCGGACGAGGTGCGGGACGAGCCTTTCGACGCACGTGCGGGGGAAGACGTACGTGTCGCCATGGACCTCAATCTACCGTGCCGCCGCGTCGAGACCCGAGGGGCGGCGGCTCAGGTCACCCCGCGCTCACCCCGCGCCGCCGACTCGTCCCTCGCCGACGGCTCCGGCCTCACGCCTCGACGACGACCCCGTTCATGCCGCCGTCTCCTCGCGCTCGCCCTGCGCCGCCGGCTCGTCCCTCGCCGACGGCTCCGGCCTCACGCTTCGACGACGACGGGGATGATCATCGGGCGGCGGCGCAGACGCGAGACGTAGCGGCCGACCACGCGCCGCATCACCTGCTGCAGCTGATAGGCATCGCGCTTGTTGGGCGAGTCCGCGACCGCCTTCTCGAGCGCCTTGACGATCTCGGGCTTGATCTTCTCGAACACCTTGTCGTCCTCGGCCACGCCGCGGGCGTGGATCTCCGGGCCGGCGAGCAGCGCCCCGGTCTCCGAGTTGACCACCGCGAAGACCGAGATGAAGCCCTCGTCGGAGAGGATGCGACGGTCCTTGAGATCGGCCTCCGAGACCTCGCCCACGCTCGAGCCGTCGACGTACACGTAGCCGTTGGGGATCTCCCCGACCACGCGGGCGACGCCGTCGCGCAGGTCGACCACCGAGCCGTCGCGCGCGAGCACGATGTTCTCGGCGGCCACCCCGGAGGACTCGGCGATGCGCCCGTTGGCGATCAGGTGGCGCACCTCGCCGTGCACCGGCATCACGTTGCCGGGACGCACGATGTTGTAGCAGTACAGGAGCTCACCCGCGCACGCATGCCCCGAGACGTGGACCCGGGCGTTGCCCTGGTGGACCACCTCGGCGCCGAGCGCCATGAGCGAGTTCACGATCCGGAAGACCGAGTTCTCGTTGCCGGGGATGAGCGAGCTCGCGAGGATCACGACATCGCCCTCCCCCACCGAGATCTGGTGGTCGCGGTTGGCGATCCGGCCCAGCGCCGCCATCGGCTCGCCCTGGCTGCCCGTGCACATGAGCACGATGCGGTCGTCGGGGAAGTCGTTGATCTTCTTGACGTCGACGAGCGTGTCCCGCGGGACCGTGAGGTAGCCCATCTCCTGGGCGATCTTCATGTTGCGGATCATCGAACGGCCCACGAACGCGACCTTGCGGTGGTGCTGGGCGGCGGCGTCGAGGACCTGCTGGACGCGGTGCACGTGGCTCGAGAACGAGGCCACCACGATCTTGCCGCGGGCGCGGTCGAACACGGTGTCGAGGCTCGGCCCGATCTCCCGCTCCGACCGCACGAAACCGGGGACCTCGGCGTTGGTCGAGTCGACCATGAACAGGTCGACGCCCTTCTCGCCGAGCCGCGCGAAGGCGCGCAGGTCCGTGATCCGGCCGTCCAGCGGCAGCTGGTCCATCTTGAAGTCGCCCGTGTGCAGCACGGTGCCCGCGCTCGTCGTGATCGCGACGGCCAGGGCGTCGGGGATCGAGTGGTTGACCGCGACGAACTCGAGCTCGAACGGCCCGAGCCGCTCGGTCTGGCCCTCCTTGACCGCGAGCGTGTACGGCTTGATGCGGTGCTCCTTGAGCTTGGCCTCGATGAACGCGAGGGTCAGCTGGCTGCCCAGGAGCGGGATGTCGGGCTTGAGGCGCAGGAGGTACGGGACCGCGCCGATGTGGTCCTCGTGGCCGTGGGTCAGGACGATGCCGACGATGTCGTCGAGCCGGTCCTGGAGGTAGTCGAAGTCGGGCAGGATCAGGTCCACGCCCGGCTGGGACTCCTCGGGGAACAGGACGCCGCAGTCGACGACGAGGATCTTGCCGTCGATGTCGAAGATCGTCATGTTGCGGCCGACGTCGCCGAGGCCGCCGAGGGGGATGATCCGCAGGGTGCCGTTCTTGAGGCGGGGTGGCTGGTTGGGGTGCGAGGTGAACGCGATGCTCACAGAGTCCTCCGGGAGGTGGGGCTGACAGGGGTGATGCCCTCGGCCGACTCGAGCACCTCGGCGAGCGCCGCGGTCTGGGCGGCGGTGGCGGGGGCGAGCGGGCCGCGGACGGCGGCATGGGGGAGCAGGCCCTGCAGGTGCAGGGCCGTCTTGGCGGCGACGACGCCCGGGAAGCGGCCCATGACGGCCTCGACGAGGGGCGCGAGTCGGGCGTGCACGGCGCGGGCACGGGGCAGGTCGTCCGCGTCGACCGCGGCGACCAGCTCGGCCTCGAGGGCGGGCGCGACCTGGCCGACGACCGACACGATGCCCGCGCCGCCGATCGCGAGCCACGGCAGGTTCAGGGCGTCCTCGCCGCTGTAGTAGGCCAGCTCCGTGGTCGCCATCAGGAGCGTGGACTGCTGCAGGTCGCCCTTGGCGTCCTTAAGGGCGACGATCCGCGGATGCGCGGCGAGGCGACGGATCGTGTCCGCCGCGAGCGGCACCCCGGAGCGGCCCGGGATGTCGTACAGCATGACGGGCAGCTCGGTCGCGTCGGCGACGGCCTCGGTGTGCACGATGATGCCCTCCTGCGAGGGCTTGGAGTAGTACGGCGTCACCACGAGCAGGCCGTCGATCTCGAGCTCGGCGCTGCGCCGTGCGAGGGCCACGCTGTGCCGGGTGTCGTTGCTGCCCACGCCCGCGAGGATGGTGACCGCGGGACCGACCGCCTCGCGCACGGCCCGCACGAGGGCGCACTTCTCGTCGTCGCTCGTCGTGGGCGACTCCCCCGTCGTGCCGCCCAGCACGAGCAGGTCCACGCCCTGGTCGACGAGATGGACGGCGAGCGCCTGGGCGGCCTCGAGGTCGAGGGCCTCCGTGTCGGCGGTGAACGGCGTGACCATGGCCACCCCGTTGGCCCCGAAGGGACGCGTCGGGACGGTGTCGCTGCTGCTCATGGGGGTTCTCCTGGGTTCGGTGCGGGGCGTGGCGAGGCCGCCGCTCAGGGGGCGATGCGGCCGCCCTCGTCGAAGGCGGCGAAGGTCATCGGCATCGCCTGGGCGAAGTGCTGTTCCATCCGTTCGGCGACCATCTCGATCTCCCGCTGCGGGAAGGAGGGGAACGCCGCCCCGTCGCGCCGGGTGCGCAGCGACAGGAAGTTCATGAGCGAGCGGGCGTTCATGGTCACGTACATCGAGGAGAACAGGTTCAGCGGCAGCACCGTGCGGGCGACCTCGCGTGCGACGCCGGCCTCGAGCATGCGCCGGTAGGAGGCGTAGGCCTCCTCCGAGCGCGCCCGGACCTCGGCGTCGACGAGAGCGTGCTGCTCCTCGGTGCCCGGCTGGAACTCGTACGCCCCGGGCTTGCCGACCTGCACGAGGCGACGCTCGCGCGCGGGCACGTAGAAGACGGGGCGCAGCTCGCGGTAGCGGCCCGACTCCTCGTTGTAGCTGGCCATGCGGTGGCGCATGAACTCGCGGAACACGAAGATCGGGGCCTCGACGAAGAAGGTGAACGAGTTGTGCTCGAAGGGGCTGCCGTGGCGGTCGCGCATGAGGTAGCGGATCAGGCCCTGGTCCCGGGCGGTCGCATCGGTGTTCGCCGCCGCGAGCGACTTCTCGCCCTGGGTCGAGACCCGCGCGGCGAAGATGACGTCGCTGTCCTGGGCGGCGCCGCGGACGAGCTCGACGGTCATGTCGGACCGGAAGACGATGTCGCTCATGGTCCCCCAGCCTAGTCGAGCACCGCGCGGATCACCGCCCGCGACGGTCCACGACCAGGTGTCCGTCGCGTGCGGACACCTCGATGTCGTCGAGGGAGGTGACGAGCGCCTCGGCGAGCGGCTGCAGATCCCCGGCCGCCGTCGTCGTGGTGACGGCCAGGGTGCGCGCACCGGCCTCCCGGCCCGAGCGCAGACCGCCCACGGCGTCCTCGATCACGAGGGCGCGGGACGGGTCGACGCCGAGCCGCTCGGCGCCCAGGCGGTAGGGCTCCGGGTCGGGCTTGCCCGTCGTGACCTGGTCGGCCGTGACGATCGTCTCGGGGACCGGGAGCCCGGTGACCGCCCAGCGGGCCTCGAACAGCCGTCGCGTGCACGACGTCACGATCGTCCAGGCGGGGCGTCCGAGCGCCTCGGCGGCGCGCTCGAGCTCCCCGAGCACGCGATGCGTGCCCGGGAGCACCACGACGCCGTCGACGTCGTCGACCTCCATGTCCTCGATGCGCGCATGGGCCCGGGCGATCGCCTCCTCGTCGAGATCGGGGAAGGCGCCGCGCAGCACCTGGGCGGCGGGCATGCCGTGCAGGTCGGGGGTGAAGGTGCGCGAGGAGCCCATCTCGCCGAACAGGCGGTTCCAGGACCGCAGGACGGCGGGGGCCGAGTCGATGAGCGTCCCGTCCATGTCGAGGAGGAGGGCGTCGACCTCCATCGGCAGCGCGTCGGTGATCTCGGGAGCGGGCACGGCGGTCTCGGTCATGCCCTCACGCTCTCACACGCACCGGCGCCCGTCGTCGATCCGGGCCCGTGATCCGGGCGTCATCGGCCCCGTGGCCGCCGACGCCCGGATCACATCACCCGGCCCGCCCGCGCGACGTGCTCTCAGACCAGCTCGATGACCGCGTCCGCGTCGTTGAGCACGATCACGGGGGTGACCGTCGGGTGCCCCGCGCGGCGGACCTTCTCGAGGTCCACGCCCAGCAGGGGCGTGCCCGAGGTGACGTGGTCGCCGGCCCGGACGAGCGGCGTGAAGCCGTCGCCCTTCATGTCCACGGTGTCGAGCCCGACGTGGATGAGCACCTCGGTCCCGTCGTCGAGGACCATCGCGACGGCGTGCCCGGTGTCGAAGACGTGCTGCACGGTCCCGGCGGCGGGCGCGACGACCTCGCCGGCGGTCGGCTCGACCGCGACGCCCGGGCCCATGAGCTGCTGGGAGAACGTCGGGTCCGGGACGTCGGCGAGGTCCACGACGCGACCGGGCAGCGGCTGGCGCAGACGGACCAGATGGCTCGTGCGCGTGGCCGTGGCGCCCGTGGCGGCGCCGTCCGCGCCGTCGGCGTCGGCGCGCTCGGGCCGGGCGGCCGAGGCGGATGTGACCGGCTCGGCCTCGCCGCTCATGATCGCGTCCATCGCGTCCTTGACGAACTGCACGTTCAGGCCGTAGATCACCTGCACCGAGCCGCGGCCGGGCCGCATGACGCCCGCGGCGCCGTGCGCCTTGAGCGCCGCGTCGTCGATCACGCCGGTGTCGGCCACCTGCATGCGCAGGCGGGTCGCGCAGTTCTCGAGGTCCAGGATGTTCGACGCCCCGCCGAGGGCGTCGAGGAAGGCGGTCGCGGTCGCGAGGTAGGCGTTCTTGCCCGTCCCGGCGGCGGCGCTCTCCTCCTCGGGCGCGTCGTCCTCACGGCCCGGGGTCTTGAGGTCGAAGCGAACGATCATGAAGCGGAAGACGAGGAAGTAGACGACGAACCAGAAGGCGCCCATCACCGGGATCATCCACGGGTTCTCGGCCATCGGGTTCACCCAGCCCAGGATCAGGTCGATGAAGCCGCCCGAGAAGCCGAAGCCCATCCGGACGGGGAGCGCGGCGCTCACGGCCATCGAGATGCCCGTGAACAGGGCGTGCACGACGTACAGCGGGGGCGCGAGGAACATGAAGGAGAACTCGAGGGGCTCGGTGACCCCGACGAAGAACGAGGCGACCGCGCTCGAGAGCAGCACGCCGGCCGCGACCTTGCGGCGCGTGGTCTTCGCCGTCACGTACATCGCCAGGGCCGCGCCGGGCAGCCCGAACATCATGACGGGGAAGAAGCCGGTCATGTACTGCCCGGTGACGCCGTAGGTGCCCGTCCCGTTGAGGAAGTTGCCCAGGTCGTTGATCCCGGCCACGTCGAACCAGAACACCGAGTTCAGGGCGTGGTGCAGCCCCAGGGGGATCAGCAGGCGGTTCAGGAAGCCGTAGATGCCCACCCCGACCGGGCCGAGGGTCAGGATGAACTCGCCGAAGGCGACGAGCCCGCTGTACGCGAGCGGCCAGACGAAGAACAGCACGAGGCCGAGCACGAGCGAGGCGCCCGCCGAGACGATCGCGACCGACCGGCGCCCGGAGAAGAAGGAGAGCGCGTCGGGGAGCTTGGTCTCCTTGAAGTGGTCGTAGGAGTAGGCGCCGATGAGGCCGCACAGGATGCCGACGAAGACGTTCTGCACCTGGTCGAAGGCGGGGTTGACGCTGCCCTCGTCGATGCCGCGGAACAGGGCGACGCTCGCGGGGCTCAGCAGGGTGGTCACCGTGAGCCAGGAGACGAGCCCGGCGAGCGCCGAGGTGCCGTCCGGTTTGGTCGCCATGCCGATCGAGACGCCGATCGCGAACAGCAGGGGCAGGTTGTCGAGGATCGCGCCGCCCGCGGTCTTGAAGAAGACGCCGGCGAGGTTGCTGTCGTTGCCGGTGGCTGTCAGGATCCAGTAGCCGACGCCGCTCAGGATCGCGGCGACCGGGAGGACCGCGACGGGGAGCATCAGGGATCTGCCGAGTCGTTGGAAGAACTTCATCGTTGCCTCTCACGGGGGTGGACGGGATATCCACGCACGACTGAAACTGATTGTTTGAATGGGGAAACAGTCAGTAACGAGCATCATGGTGCAGCGCGGCCGGATCGGCAACCCTCCGCGCGCCCTCGCCGCAGCCGCCGGCAGAGGCGCGGCCGGGCCCGCAGGTCAGCGGCCCGCGCGTGACGAGGATCATGGCATGCCTCGGGCCCTCCCCATGGTCGCCGGCCGTGCCGCCGTGGGCGCACCCGTAGGGTGAGGCCGTCATGTCGAGCGCCGTCCCCTCCCCCGCCGCGCCCGCGCCGAGCGCCGAGGTCGCCGCGATCCGTCGTCGCGGATTCTCGGTGGGCCTCGCGACCGGCCTCTACGGCCTGTCCTTCGGGGCTCTCGCCACCTCGTCGGGTCTCGACGTGTGGCAGGCGGTCGTGCTGTCGGCCGTGCTGTTCTCCGGCGGCAGCCAGTTCGCCTTCATCGGCGTGGTCTCGGGCGGCGGCTCCGCCGTGGGCGCCGCCCTCGCCTCCGTGCTGCTGGGCATCCGCAACTCCCTGTACGGGCTCATGCTCGCCCGTGAGCTGCCGCGGGGCGGGTGGAGAGGCGCGGCCCGCTCCCTGCTGACGATCGACGAGTCGACGGCGACCGCCCTGTCGGGCTCCACCCGCGAGGCCACCCGAGCCGGCTTCTGGGCGGCGGGGGTATGGGTCTGGGTGTTCTGGAACCTGTTCTCCCTCGTCGGGGCCCTCGCCGGACAGTTCGTGGCCGACCCCGGCGCGTGGGGCCTCGACGGTGCGGCCGCCGCCGCGTTCCTGGCCCTGCTGTGGCCGCGCCTGCGCTCCCTCGACGTGGTCGCCATCGCGGTCGCCGCGGCCTTCGTCGCCGCCCTGACCACACCGGTCCTCCCGGCCGGGCTGCCGGTCGTGGCGGCCGCGCTCGTCGCGGTCGTGGTCGGAGCGCTGCCGGGCAGGAGGCGGCCATGAGCATCCTGTGGATCGCCGTGATCGTCGCGGCGCTCGCGAGCTTCGCCCAGAAGTGGCTCGGCTACCAGGTGCCGCCGAGCGTCCTGGATCGGCCCGTCGTCGCGCGCGTGACGACGCTCCTGCCGGTCGCCCTGCTCGGTGCGCTCGTGGCCACCCAGACGGTCACGAGCGGGTCCCAGCTCGTGCTCGACGCGCGGGTCGCGGGCCTCGTCGTCGCCGCGCTCCTGCTGTGGCGACGGGCGCCCTTCCTCGTGGTCGTGATCGCCGGGGCCGCGGTCACCGCCGGGCTGCGCCTGCTCGGCCTGCCCTGAGGGCCGCGCGGACCGCGGACCTCTCCGGGCCTCAGCGGGCGGCGCGCTCGAGGTCGATGGCCCGGCGGATCGAGGCGCGGGCGTGCCGGCGGTCGCGCAGGGCGTCGTAGGCCAGGCCCACCCGGTACCACGCGCGCCAGTCGTCCGCGGAACCGTGCTCGAGGTCCTCGCGCGCCCGCTCGAACTCCTGCCGCGGCGCGAGCGGCTCCTCCTCGCCGGCCCCGTCCCGGGCGGGCGCGTAGGCCCGGCCGAGGCGCGCGGCGGCCATGCCGAACAGGACCTCGCGCCACGTGACCCACACGGTCAGCGCGAGCAGGATCGCGACGCCGAGGGCGAGCCCCCAGCCGACCAGCCCGCCCGCGCGGGCGAAGCCGACGGCGATCCAGCCGAGGCCCCAGGCGTAGATCGCGGTGAGCACGACCATGACCGCGGCCATGAGGCGCTGGCGCATGTCAGTCCAGCTCCATGTACCCGTCGAGGCCGACGGTCAGGCCGGGGTGGGAGGCGACCTCGCGGATGCCGAGCAGGACGCCGGGCATGAAGCTCACGCGGTCGAAGGAGTCGTGGCGGAGGGTGAGCTCCTCGCCGACGCCGCCGAACAGGATCTCCTCGTGGGCGACGAGGCCGCGCAGGCGCACGGCGTGGACGTGGATCCCGTCGACGACGGCCCCGCGCGCCCCGTCGGGGTCGCTCCGGGTGCGGTCGGGCACGGGGCCGAGGCCCGCGCTCGCGCGCCCGCTCGCGATCGCCGCCGCCGTGTGGCGGGCGGTCCCCGAGGGGGCGTCGAGCTTGTCGGGGTGGTGCATCTCGATGATCTCGGCGCTCTCGTAGTAGCGGGCCGCGACCTGCGCGAACCGCATCGCGAGCACGGCGCCGATCGCGAAGTTGGGGGCGATCAGCACGCCGAGGCCCGGTCGCTCGGCAAGCGCGTCGCGGACCTCGGCGAGGGCGTCCTCGTCCCAGCCGGTGACCCCGACCACGGCGTGCAGGCCGCGCTCGATCGCCCACCGCACGTTGTCGCGCGTGGCGTCGGGCACGGTGAGGTCGACGACCACCTGGGCGCCCGCGCGCACGGCCTGCTCGCGGTCGTCGCCGCGGCCGATGGCGGCGACCAGCTCGAGGTCGGGGGCCTGCTCGACGGCGTGCACGGCGGCCGCGCCCATGCGGCCCGCGGCGCCGAGGACGGCGACGGCGATGGAAGTGCTCATGGGGTGGTTCCTCCTGGACTGGGGTGGGATCTCAGGCGGCGTCGGCGGGGCCGACGTCGACGCGGGTGGTGAAGGACGAGGCGAGGCGCGCGGCGAGGTCCTGCACGTCGCCCGCGCGCACGGAGGCGAAGCGGGCCACCGCCTCGTCGACATCGGTGTAGCGGCCGTGGACGAGCTCGGCCGTGCCGAGACGGCCCATGCGCGAGGACGTGTCCTCGAGGCCGAGCGCGAGCGAGCCCGTGATCTGGCCGAGGGCCCGGCGCATCTCGTCCTCGGTCACGCCGTCGCGGCCCATGGCCGTCAGCTCCGCGGCCATCAGCTCGACGACCTGGGCGGTGCGGGAGGGGCGGCACGCGGCATAGAGCCCGAACAGCCCCGCGCCGCGGTAGCCGGCGCTGAAGGAGTACACGGAGTACGCGAGGCCGCGCTCCTCCCGGATGTGCTGGAACAGGCGGGAGGACATGCCGCCGCCCAGGATCGACATGAGCACGCTCATGACGTGACGCTCGCCGCTCGTGGCGGTGATGCCCGGGCCGCCCAGGTACACGTGGGTCTGCTCGGTGTCGCGCGCGAGGCGCAGCGGCACGAGCGCGGCCGCGTCGCCGGCGCCCGGGGCCGGGTCCTCGCCGTCGGGGCGACGCGGGTCGGGCGTCGCGCCGTCGGCGAGCTGCCAGCCGCCGTCAGCCAGGCGCTGGCCGAGCAGCGCGGCGAGCGCGTCGTGGTCGAGGTCCCCGACCGCGGTGACCACGAGGTTCGCGGGCCGGTAGTGCTCGGCGTAGTGGTCGCGCACGTCCGCGGCCGAGATCGCGCCGACGGTCTCGGCGGTGCCGCCGACGGGACGGCCCAGCGCCGTGTCGGGGCCGAGGACCTGCGCGAGGAAGGTCTCGTAGCCGACGTCGGTGGGGTCGTCCTCGGCCATCGCAAGCTCCTCGAGGATCACCTCGCGCTCGGTCGCGAGCGCCTCGGGCGCGAGGGTGGCCGAGGTGATCATGTCCGCGAGCACATCGACGGCCAGGGGCAGGTCGGCGCTGCGCACGCGCCCGTAGTAGAAGGTGTGCTCCTTGGCGGTGACGGCGTTGGACTCGCCCCCGACCTCGTCGAAGGCCTGGGCGATGTCAAGCGCGCTGCGCCGCGCCGTGCCCTTGAACAGGAGGTGCTCGAGCACGTGGGTCGAGCCCGCGTGGGGCGCGCTCTCGTCGCGCGAGCCGACCGGGAGCCACATGCCGATGCTCACGGAGCGGACCGAGGTGTCGGTCTCGGTGAGCAGGCGGACCCCGCCGGGCAGGATCGAGCGGCGGACGAGGGAGCCGTCCTCGGCGAGGATCAGGTCGGAGGCGGCATCGGACATCGGGAGGTCGACAGGCACCGGAGAATCCTCCCACGAAGCGGCGCCGGTGCACGAGGACCGTGCGGCAGACCTGGGCACGCGTTCCCGCGGGAACGCCCGCCTCGAGCCGCTCCCTGCTCTCGGGGCGCGCCTCGAGGTTCACGGTCACGTCGGAACGGCGCATCGAGGTTCACGGTCACGTCGGAACGGCGCATCGAGGTTCACGTTCACGTCGCTCGGGTCGACCAGAGCGACGCGAACGCAGCAGTCGAATCGTCGACGCGACGCGGAGGCGGGTGGGAGCGACCAGCGCCCACCACGCCGCGAGGGGCGGGGCCGCGTCCGTTCTCGGACACGACCCCGCCCCTCTGCCGCGCCCGGCCTGGCGACGCGGGCGACGAGTCGCGCTCCGCGGCGGCGGAGCGGGCGATCAGATCACTCGGCCGTGGGCGCCTCGTCGGCGTCGGCCGCGGCCGGCTTCTCGTCCTCGACGACGGCGAGGGAGATCTTGCCGCGGGCGTCGATCTCGCGGATCTCCACCTCGACCTTCTGGCCGACCTTCACGACGTCCTCGACGTTCTCGACGCGCTTGCCCCCGTTGAGCTTGCGCAGCTGGGTGACGTGCAGCAGGCCGTCCTTGCCCGGGGTGAGCGAGATGAACGCGCCGAAGTCGACCACGCGCACGACGGTGCCGATGTAGCGCTCCCCGACCTCGGGGACCATCGGGTTGGCGATCGCGTTGATCGCGCCGCGCGCGGCCTCCGCGGAGGGGCCGTCGGTCGCGCCGATGTAGACGGTGCCGTCGTCCTCGATCGTGATGTCGGCGCCCGTGTCGTCCTGGATCTGGTTGATCATCTGGCCCTTGGGGCCGATGACCGCGCCGATCTTGTCGACGGGGATGGTGACCGCGATGACGCGCGGGGCGTTCGGGCTCATCTCGTCGGGCGTGTCGATCGCCTCGGACAGCACGCCGAGGATGTGCAGGCGCGCCTCGCGGGCCTGGCTCAGCGCCGACGCGAGCACGGAGGCGGGGATGCCGTCGAGCTTGGTGTCGAGCTGGATCGCGGTGACGAACTCGGAGGTGCCGGCGACCTTGAAGTCCATGTCGCCGAAGGCGTCCTCCGCACCGAGGATGTCGGTGAGCGCCGCGTAGCGGGTCGCGCCCTCGACGGTGTCGGAGACGAGGCCCATCGCGATGCCCGCGACGGGCGCCTTGAGCGGCACGCCCGCGTTGAGCAGCGACAGGGTCGAGGCGCACACGGAGCCCATGGAGGTCGAGCCGTTGGAGCCGAGCGCCTCGGAGACCTGGCGGATCGCGTAGGGGAACTCCTCGCGGCCCGGGAGCACCGGCACCAGGGCGCGCTCGGCGAGCATGCCGTGGCCGATCTCGCGGCGCTTCGGGGAGCCGACGCGGCCGGTCTCGCCCGTCGAGAAGGGCGGGAAGTTGTAGTGGTGGATGTAGCGCTTGTGATGCACCGGGGACAGCGAATCGATCTGCTGCTCCATCTTGAGCATGTTGAGCGTCGTGACGCCCATGATCTGGGTCTCGCCGCGCTCGAACAGGGCCGAGCCGTGCACGCGCGGCAGCACCTCGACCTCGGCCGAGAGCTGGCGGATGTCCTTGAGGCCGCGGCCGTCGATGCGCACGCCGTCGGTCAGGATCTTCTCGCGCACGACCTTCTTGGTCAGCGCGCGGAAGGCGCCCGAGATCTCCTTGTCGCGGCCCTCGAGCTGGGCGCCCTCGGCGCCGAGCTCCTCACGGAGGGTGCCGAGCAGCTGCTCGGTGCGCTCCTCGCGCTCCTGCTTGCCGGCGATCGACATGACCTGGCGGAGGCGGTCGGTCGCGGCCGCGGCGACGATGTCGTACGCGTCGTCCTGGTAGTCCAGGAACAGGGGGAACTCGCGCACCGGCTTGGCGGCGGTCGCGGCGAGCTCCTGCTGGGCCTCGCACAGCGAGCGGATGAAGACCTTGGAGGCCTCGAGGCCCTCGGCCACGACCTCCTCGGTGGGGGCGATCGCGCCCTGGTCCTTGATGAGGCTCCAGGCGTTGTCGGTGGCCTCCGCCTCGACCATCATGATCGCGACGTCCTGATGTCCCGCCTCGTCCCCGACGATGCGGCCCGCGACGACCATCGAGAAGACGGCCTCGTCGAGCTGGCTGAAGGTCGGGAACGCGACCCACTGGCCGCCCTGGGCGTTCGGCATGAGGGCGACGCGGACGCCGCCGATCGGGCCGTTGAAGGGCAGACCGGAGATCTGCGTGGAGGCCGAGGCGCCGTTGATGCCCACGACGTCGTACGCGTCGTCGGGGTTGACGGACATGACGGTCAGGACGACCTGGACCTCGTTGCGCAGGCCCTTGACGAAGGCCGGGCGCAGCGGGCGGTCGGTGAGCCGGCAGGCGAGGATCGCGTCGGTGCCCGGGCGGCCCTCGCGACGGAAGAACGAGCCGGGGATGCGGCCCGCGGCGTACATGCGCTCCTCGACGTCGACCGTGAGCGGGAAGAAGTCGAACTGGTCCTTGGGCTTGTTCGAGACGGCGGTCGCGGAGAAGACCATCGTGTCGTCGTCGAGGTAGACGGCGACCGCGCCCGCGGCCTGCTGGGCCAGGCGTCCGGTCTCGAAGCGCACCTCGCGCTTGCCGTACGAGCCGTTGTCGATGACGGCGGTGGTGGCGGTGATCTCAGGGCCTTCCATGGCCATAGGGAACTCCTTGTGTCAGAGGGGTGTCCCCGCCGCTCGAGCGCGGTCATCGCCAGTCGTCCGCGGTCTGCCCGCCGGGAGGCGGGGTTCCGCGAGCCACTGCCGAGGACCGAGCCCGGCGAGGACGTGCAGGGGTGCCGCGTCCGACGGGGGCCGGCGCGGCGCGCCCGCCCCGGTTCCGGGACGGACGCCGAACCGCCGCCCGCCCCTCATCGGGGCGAGCGGCGGCGGATGATCAGCGGCGGATGCCGAGTCGCTGGATCAGCGAACGGTACCGCTCGATGTCGACGGTCTGCAGGTACTTGAGCAGACGGCGGCGCTGACCGACCAGGAGCATGAGACCACGACGGGTGTGGTGGTCGTGCTTGTGCTCCTTGAGGTGCTCGGTCAGGTACGTGATGCGGTGAGTCAGGAGCGCGACCTGGACCTCGGGCGAACCGGTGTCGCCCTCGTGCGTCCCGTACTCCTTGATGATGTCCTGCTTGGTAGCGGTATCGAAGGCCACTGGCTCTCCCTTGATCGTTGCGCGGCGCACCGGGGCATGTTCTCCCGGGCTCTGTGGACGAGTCCGCTCTCCGCCCGGGCCCTCGAGCACATGCCGACGCATGTCGGATGCCAGGGGCCGGTGGGCGCGCGGGACTCTCCGCGGCCGAGTTCACGGCCCTAGGAGGGTATCAGTCGCGCGCCTCGGCGCCGAGGGCCTCGCCCTCGAGCGTGCGGACCGTCACAGCCTTGTCGCGGCGCATCTGCGCGATGAGCTCGTCGATCGAGTCGAAGCGCAGGGTGGGACGCTGCCGGTCCACGAACTCCAGGCGCACGGTGTCGCCGTAGAGGTCGAGGTCCTGGGGGCCGTGCACATAGGCCTCGACCATGCGCGGGGCGGGGCCGTCGTCCACCCGGAACGTGGGGTTGGTGCCGATCGAGATGGTCGCGGGCGCCCGCACGAGCGGCGGCGTCCCCTCGTGCTCGGGCGCCTGGGCGGTCACCGTGAGGTAGCCCGCGTACACGCCGTCGGCGGGTACGAGCCCCTCGGGGGCGGGACCGAGGTTGGCGGTCGGGAAGCCGAGCTCCCGGCCGCGCTTGAAGCCGTGGTGGACGACGTCGCTGACCCGGTGGGGCCGTCCGAGCATGCGCGCCGCGTGCGCCACGTCCCCCGTCTCGAGCGCGGCGCGGACGGCGCTCGAGGAGATCCGCGCCCCCTCGCCCTGGGCCCCGGGGCCGTACTCCTCGACCGTGACGACCTCGAAGCCGTATCGCGTGCCGAGCTCGCGCATGGCAGCGAGGTCGCCCGCGTTGTCCTTGCCGAAGCGGGAGTCCTCCCCCATCACGATGCACCGCATGTGCAGGGCCTCGACGAGGAAGATCCGCACGAAGTCCTCGGGCGAGTGCTGGGCGAAGTCCCACGTGAACTCGAGGTCCAGCACGCCGCGCAGCCCGGCCTCGCCGAGCAGCTCGTCGCGCTCGTGCTGACCCGTGACGAGGCGCGGCACGCCCGGCATGACGCACACGTGGCGCGGGTGGGGCCAGAAGGTGAGGGCCACCGGGGCGAGCGCGCGCTCGGCGGCGACGGCGGTGAGCTGGTCGAGGACCGCCCGGTGCCCGCGGTGGACCCCGTCGAAGTTGCCGATGGTCACGGCGGTCGCACCGAGGTCGGCCGGGATCTCCGCGACGGAGCGCCAGACGGGGATGCGGGTCACGGCGGGCCGGGTCCTTCCTCAGGGGCATGGGTCCGCGCTCGTGCGCAGGACGCGGGACGGAGGACACTGTATCCCCGCTCGCGGCAGGCCCGGCGCACGCACGAGAGCGGGGAGACAGAGCCCGACACGCCGGTCCTGTGACCCCCGTCATCCGTGACATCTCCGGGTCCCGAGGCGCACCGCGCGTCTTTCGATGCCTGGGCGCCGACTGTGACCCACTCGTGACGGCACGAGCCTCGATCTCGCCGACGCCCTCCGGTAGCCTGCAAGGACGGCGGCTCCCGGGGTGCCACCCCGCGCCCTCCCGCTCGGGAGCGGCATGGACCAGGAACCGACCGGACGATCGGAGCACACCACATGTCCACCGTGACCGAGATGGAGACCCCCGGCGGGTCCCACGGCCGCGCCGGCCGACGGGCGGCGCTGATCATCGTCGCCATCGTCGTCGTCCTCGCCCTCGTGGGCATCGGCGGCTCGGTGGCGTACGCCAAGCAGTACGACGGCAAGGCGCTCCCGGGCACCACGGTGCTCGGCCAGGACGTCGCCGGCCAGAGCCCCGCCCAGATCGCCGACCTCGTGACCACGCACGCCGAGGCCGTCACCGTCACGGTCACCACCAACGGCGAGGCGCGCGAGGCGACGCTCGCCGACCTCGGGGTGTCCGTCGACGCGCAGGCCACGGCCGCGAAGGCGGCGGACCACAGCGGCGACGTCGTGAACACCGTGAAGTCCGCGTTCGACGGCACCCGGACGATCGAGCCCGTCGTCTCGGTCGACTCGGCCGTCGCGGGCCAGTACGCCAAGTCCCTCGTGTCCGACGAGGACGCCGCCGCGACCGACGCCCAGGTCGTCTACGACGAGGACGCCAAGACCTGGAGCGTCGAGCCGGGCAAGGCCGGCCAGGGCGTGGACCCCGCCGCCTTCGTCGAGGCCGTGAGCACGCAGGCCCCCGCGCTCAAGAGCTTCAGCATCGAGCAGCAGACCCAGGAGGTCCAGCCCGCGATCTCCGACGAGGCCGCGCAGCAGGCCGTCGACACGATCGAGCAGCGTCTCGACCAGACCGTCATCGTCACCTCCGCGAACGGCAAGTCCTACGAGGCCTCCAAGAAGACCCGCGGCGACTGGTACAGCCCGGTCCTCAACGAGGCGGGCGACGGCTACGACGTCAAGGTCGACGACTCCAAGGTCGCCGACTGGGTGTCCGGGCGCGCCGAGAAGGTCTCGGTCGAGCCCGTCGACGGCATCGAGCAGGTCGACGACGCCGGCAACGTCACCAAGGTGATCTCCGAGAAGAAGGACGGCTCGGAGGTGTCCAACGCGGACGCCGTCACCCAGCAGATCGTCACCGGCCTCAACGAGGGCTCGAACGTCGAGGCCTCCTTCGAGACCGCGCCCGTCGCGGCCAAGGTCACCAAGGCCAAGACCCCCACCGCCTCGACCGACTCGTCGACCACCGCGACCGCGGAGCCGACCGGCGAGAAGTGGATCGACGTGAACCTGTCGGACAAGACGCTGACCGCCTACGTCGGCGAGACCCCGGTCTACGGCCCCAAGAAGATCGTCGACGGCAAGAAGGGCTACGAGACGGTCACCGGCACGTTCCACATCTACAACCGGCTCGAGAAGCAGGACATGACCAACGCCTCGAAGTACCCCGAGTCGGACTCGCGGTACTACTACACGAAGGACGTGCCCTGGGTGCAGTACTTCGAGGGCGGCTACGCGATCCACGGCGCGCCGTGGCGCTCCTCCTTCGGCTACTCCGGCTCGCACGGCTGCGTGAACATGCGGCCGTCCGAGGCCAAGTGGGTCTACAACTGGGCGTCCATGGGCACCAAGGTGGTCGTGCACTACTGATCGACCGCTCCCCCGACGCCGACGAGGCCCCCTCCCGCTGCGGGAGGGGGCCTCGTGCGGTCGTGCGCGGGGCTCGGCGCAGCTAGGAGCGCGCGTCCGCCGGGATCACGAGCAGCGGGCGCAGCCGGTCGCCGTCGACGGCCTCGGCCACGGCGACCAGGCGCCCGGCGGCGTCCAGCACGGCGGTCGGGCCGGCCGTGAGGGCGGCGGGGTCGACGTGGGGTCGGCGACCGTGGCCGAGCTCGACGGCCGCGTCCTCGTCGACCTCGAGCGGGGGCAGGACGACGCGCGCGGTCGCGCCCAGGCCGCGCAGCGGCGGGGCGTCGGCCTCCTGCCCGCGGGGCGGGAGCACGACCGCGTCGGCGACCTCGAAGGGGCCGACACGGGTGCGGCGCAGGGCGGTGAGGTGCCCGCCCGTGCCGAGGGCCGCGCCGAGGTCCCGGGCGAGCGCACGGATGTAGGTGCCCGAGCTGCAGTCCACGACCACGTCGAGGTCGCAGAAGGGGCCGTCGACGCGCGTCGCGGTCACGTCGAGGCGGTCGATCGTGACGGGTCGGGCGGCGAGCTGCACGTCCTCGCCTGCGCGTACGCGCGCGTAGGCGCGCTGCCCGTCGACCTTGATGGCGCTCACGGAGCTGGGGACCTGCGCGATCGGGCCGCGCAGCGCGCTCAGGGCGCGCTCGATCGCCGCGGTGTCGAGGCCGCTCGCGTCGACGATCTCGCCGCGCGCCTCGCCCTCGGCGTCGTCGGTCGTGGTGGCCTGGCCGAGCCGGATGGTCGCCCGGTAGGTCTTGTCCAGCCCCACCAGGTACGTGAGCAGCCGGGTGCCCTGCCCGATGCCGAGGACCAGCAGCCCCGTGGCCATCGGGTCGAGGGTGCCGGCGTGCCCGACCTTCTTGGTGCCGAGCAGCCGGCGGGCCCGCCCGACGACGTCGTGGCTGGTCCAGTCCGGGGACTTGTCGACGAGCAGGACCCCGTGCGGCGCGGTGCTCACGCGCGCGGGTCGTCCTCGTCGGCGTCCGCGGCGCCGTCGGCGTCCTCCGCCTCGCGGGGCGCGCGGTACGGGTCGGCCTCGCCGGCGTAGCGGGCGCCCTCCTTCGAGCGGGCCAGGTCGGCATCGCGATGCCGGGCCTCGACCAGGAGGTCCTCGATCGTGCGCGCGTTCTCGGGCAGCGCGTCGGCGATGAACTCGAGCGTCGGGGTGAGGCGGACGCCGGTCTGGCGCCCCACCTCGCTGCGCAGCATGCCGGTCGCGGAGCGGAGCGCCGCGGCGGTGCCCGCACGCTCCTCCTCGTCGCCGAAGACCGTGTAGAACGCGGTCGCGTGCTGGAGGTCGCCGGAGACGCGCACGTCGGTGATGGTCACGAAGCCGAGGCGGGGGTCCTTGACCCGGGTGTCGATCGTGGTGGCGACGATCTCCTTGATCCGGTCGGCCAGGCGCCGGGCGCGGGGGTTCTCGCTCATCATGGGGTCCTTTCGGGTGCGGGCGCGGACGCGTCCTCGAAGAGCCCGCGCAGCTCCTCCGCGCGGGGGTGGTCGGTGCGGACCGCGACGACGACGTCGCGGTCGATGGCCTGGTCGACGCGGTGCCGGAAGGCGCCGGGGTCGCCGAGCACGGCGAAGCCGGCTCCCTCGAGCACGGCGGCCGTCTCGTCGAGCGGCGCGGTGCGGCGGTTGAGCGCGAGGGCCATGCCGCCGTCGCGGCGCAGGAGGCGACGCCACACGGGCAGGGCGTCGCGCAGGGTGCCGAGCGGGGAGCGCCGCAGGTCGCCGCCGCTGCGGGCGCCGTGCTGGACGCCGTAGGGCAGGTCCGCGACGATCGCGTCGAAGCGCGCGGAGCCGAGCGCGGAGCCGAGCTCCGTCGTGTCGCAGCGCAGGAGCTCGACGCGCTGGACCTCTCCGGCCCGCTGGGCGGCCTTGTCGGCGGCCAGCTCGGCGGTGAACCGGGTGCCGAGCACCGTGCCGTGCGCGGCGAGGCGCCCCGTCGACGAGGTGTGCTTGAGGCGGTGGGTGCGCAGCCAGGTGAGCAGGAACGCGCGATAGGCCTCGATGTCGGTGCGGTCGAGGTCGGCTCCGACGGGGCTGAGGCCGAGGCGCAGCGCCCGCGAGAGGGTCGTGCCGCGGCCGCACAGGGGGTCGAGGACCGCGAGGGAGCCGTCGGCGAGCCCCGCGCGGCGCTCCGAGGCGGCCGCCGCGAGGTTCAGCAGCAGCGCCGTGAACTGCTCGTTGGTCTTGCCCGGGTAGCGCAGCGTGGTCTCGAGGTCGCTGCCGTGCCGGTGCACGGACGCGGGCTCCACCGGTTCGAGCAGCACGCCGTCGTCCGCCTCCCGGGGGGCGAACAGCGCGAGGGTGCTCGAGAGGCCGGAGACGGCGCGCACGAGCGTGCCGCGGTCGACGTCGGCGAGCACCTCGACGTAGTCGACCCCCGCGAGGCGGCGCTCGTGCACCCGCACGGGCACGCCGAGGTGCGCGGCGAGCACGCGTCGCGCCTCGGCGACCACGAGCGGGCCGGCGGCGTCGGTGTAGACGCGGTTGGCCGAGGGGGCGCGCAGGATCAGCAGGCCCTCGACGGGCTGGGGATCGGTGCTGGACATCGCCACTCCGTTCGCTCGGCGGGCCCGGGAAGGATACCCCGGGGACACGGGAGCGCCCCGGTCACGGGGACCGGGGCGCCGCAGGGCCGGTGCGGGGGCGGCGTCACCGCCGCGCCCGCACCGATCGGATCACTTGGTCTCGCGGGGCTTCTCGCGCATCTCGTAGGTCGTGATGAGGTCCTCGAGCTGCAGGTCGTTGAACGAGCCCAGGTTGATGCCGCACTCGAAGCCCTCGCGGACCTCGGTGACATCGTCCTTGAACCGTCGCAGACCGGCGATCTCGAGGTTCTCCGTGATGACCACGCCCCGGCGCGTGATGCGCGCCTTGGCGCCGCGGCGGATGGTCCCGCTGCGCACGATCGAGCCGGCGATGTTGCCGAACTTCGAGGAGCGGAAGATGTCGCGGATCTCCGCGGAGCCCGTGTCGACCTCCTCGTACTCCGGCTTGAGCATGCCCTGCAGAGCCTGCTCGACCTCCTCGATCGCGCGGTAGATCACGGAGTAGTACTTGATCTCCACGCCCTCGCGGTCGGCGTACTCGGCGTTCTGCCCCTCGGCCCGGACGTTGAAGCCGATGATCACGGCGTCCGAGGCGACGGCCAGGTTGATGTTGTTCATCGTGATCGCGCCGACGCCGCGGTCGATGATGCGCAGCTGCACCTGGTCGTCGATCTCGATGCCGAGCAGGGCCTCCTCGAGCGCCTCGACGGAGCCCGCCGCGTCGCCCTTGAGGATGAGGTTGAGGGTCTCGACCTTGCCCTCGGCCATGGCCTTGTTGATGTCCTCGAGGCTGATCCGCTTGCGCGTGCGCGACAGCAGCGCGGCACGGTTGGCGGCCTCGCGCTTCTCGGCGATCTGCCGGGCGGTGCGCTCGTCCTGGGCGACCAGGAAGGAGTCGCCCGCGCCGGGGACCGAGGTCAGACCGAGCACCTGCACGGGGCGGGACGGACCCGCCTCCTGCAGCTGCTGGCCGTGCTCGTCGAGCATCGCGCGGACACGGCCGTGGCCGGTGCCACACACGATGGCGTCGCCGACGTGCAGGGTGCCCTGCTGGACGAGCACCGTGGCCACGGGGCCGCGGCCGCGGTCGAGGTTGGCCTCGATCGCGACGCCGCGCGCGTCCTTGTCCGGGTTGGCGCGCAGGTCCAGGGCGGCGTCCGCGGTGAGCAGGACCGCCTCGAGCAGCTGGTCGATGTTCAGGTTCTCGCGGGCGGAGACGTCCACGAACATGGTGTCGCCGCCGTACTCCTCGGCCACCAGGTTGAACTCCGTCAGCTGCTGACGGATCTTCTGCGGGTTCGCGTCGGGCTTGTCGATCTTGTTGACCGCGACCACGATCGGCACGTCGGCCGCCTGGGCGTGGTTGAGCGCCTCGACGGTCTGGGGCATCACGCCGTCGTCGGCCGCGACCACGAGGATCGCGATGTCCGTGACGTCGGCGCCGCGGGCACGCATGGCGGTGAACGCCTCGTGGCCCGGGGTGTCGATGAACGTGATCGGGCGCTCCTCGAGGCCCTCCTCGCCCTCGTGCTCGACGACGACCTGGTAGGCGCCAATGTGCTGGGTGATGCCGCCGGCCTCGCCCGCCTGGACGTGGGCGTTGCGGATCGTGTCCAGCAGTCGGGTCTTGCCGTGGTCGACGTGGCCCATGACGGTGACGACCGGCGGACGCGGCAGGCGGTCCTCGTCGTCCTCGTCGGCGAGCTCGGCATCGAGGTCGATGTCGAACTGGCCCAGCAGCTCGCGCTCCTCGTCCTCAGGCGAGACGATCTCGATCCGGTAGCCGAGCTCCTCGCCGAGCAGGTGGAACGTGTCCTCGTCGAGGGACTGGGTGGCCGTGGCCATCTCGCCCATCGCGAAGAGCACCGTGATCAGCGACGCGGGGTTGACGTCGATGCGGTCGGCGAAGTCGGTGAGCGACGCGCCGCGGCGCAGACGGACGGTCTGGCCGTTGCCGCGCGGGATCGAGACGCCGCCCGGGGCCGGCGCCTGCATCTGCTCGAACTCCTGGCGCTTCGCGCGCTTGGACTTGCGGGAGCGGGCGGGCTTGCCGCCGCGGCCGAAGGCACCCTGGGTGCCGCCACGACCGCCGCGACCGCCGCCGCCGGGACGACCGCCGCCGGGGAAGCCGCCGCCACCGGGCGCACCGCCGGGGGCGCCGGGACGACCGCCGCCGCGGCCGCCGGGGCCGGGACGCGCGCCGCCGCCCTGGCGGGTGCCGCCCTGACGGGCATCCTGGATGCCGCCGTGGGCGTGCTGACGCATGACGCCGGGGGTGGGCATGCCGGGACGGCCGCCGGGACGCGGAGCCGCGGGACGGGCGCCGCCCTCACGGGAGCCGCCGGCGTTCTGCCCGTCGCGCGGCGGGCGCGGGGCGCCGGGACGCGGCATGCCCTGGCTCGTCGCGAAGGGGTTGTTGCCGGGACGGGGACCGCCCTGGCCGCCGCCCTGGCGACGCTGACCGGGCCGGGGCATGCCCTGGCTGGTCGCGAAGGGGTTGTTGCCCGGGCGCGGCGCACCGCCGGGACGGGGACCGGCCTGGCCGGGCTTGGGCGCGGAGGAGCGCTCCTGCGCGGCCGGACGCTCCGGGGCCGCCGGGGTCTCGGCGGCCGGGGCCTGGCGCGGGGCCGGGGTCTGTCCCGGCTTGGGGGCGCCGCCGGGCTTGGCGGACGCCGCCGGGCGCTGCGTGTCGGCAGCGCTCGACCGGTCGGGCTTCTGCTCGGCCGGCTGCTCGGGGGCCGGGGCCGGCTTGGCCGCGCCCGGCTTGGGCGTCGCAGGCTTCTGGCCGGGCTTGGGGGCCGCGGGCGCGGAGGCCTTCGCGGGGGATCCCGCGGACTGGTTCGACGATCCCGGGAACTGATCGCGCAGCCGACGCGCGACGGGGGCCTCGATGGTCGAGGATGCTGAGCGGACGAACTCGCCCATGTCCTGCAGCTTCTGCAGAACGACCTTGCTCGGCTGTCCGAGCTCCTTGGCGAGCTCGTGGACGCGGACCTTAGCCACAATTCTCCTGTCTCGGTCCGGCCGACAGGAGGGCGCGGACCATCAGATCTGGTGGGTGCTCATTGTCGAGTACTCATCGGATGTCCATTGGTTCTTCTACCCGCTTCTGTGTGAGTGGTGCATGTGCCGCCTCGAGATGTCGGGCGAGCTCGTCGGGCGAGCCCACCTCGACCGGGCCCCGGAAGGACCGGGCCAGGCCTCCTCGCCGGAGGGCGAGGTCGAGGCATCGGGCGTCGGGGTGGAGCCAGGCCCCGCGGCCGGGCGCGGACGCGGCAGCGTCCACCCGGATCCGGGGCGCGGCGCCGTCCGGGGATCCCACCCGGACCAGACGCACGAGCTGATCGCGCGGGGCCTTCTTGCGGCAGCCCACGCACGTCCGCTCGGGCGAGGAGGTCGCGGTGCGCGGATCCACACCGTCACCTCCCTCTCGAGCGCCTCATGCTCCCGTGCTCCCGGGACCCGGCCGGCACGACGCCCGCAGGGGCGACGGATCGGCGGTCCGAGGGCAGTCGGACGCATGAACAGCCCCTCCAGTGTAGCGGAGGTGCACGTCACGGGCCGGACGGGTGGCGGTGTGATCCATCACCCCGCCCCGATCAGGACGGCGCGCTCTGGGGACGGATGTCGATCTTCCAGCCCGTGAGCTTCGCGGCGAGGCGGGCGTTCTGGCCCTCCTTGCCGATCGCGAGCGAGAACTGGCCCTCGGGGACCGTCGCGCGCACGGCGCGGGCGACCTCGTCGATCACGACGACGCTCGTCACGCGGGCGGGCGAGAGGGCGCTCGCGACGAAGGTCGCGGGGTCCTCGTCGTAGTCGACGATGTCGATCTTCTCGCCGTTGAGCTCGTTCATGACGGCGCGCACGCGGGCGCCCATGGGGCCGATGCACGCGCCCTTGGCGTTGACGCCCGGCACGGTCGCGCGCACGGCCACCTTGGTGCGGTGCCCGGCCTCGCGCGCGAGCGCGGCGATCTCGACGGTGCCGTCGGCGACCTCGGGCACCTCGAGCGCGAACAGGCGGCGCACGAGGTTGGGGTGCGAGCGCGACAGCGTGATCTGGGGGCCCTTGGGCCCGCGACGGGTCTCGACGACGTACGCGCGGATGCGCGTGCCGTGGGAGTAGTCCTCCCCCGGCACGCGCTCGTGGGGCGGCAGCACGGCCTCGACGCTGCCGAGGTCCACCTGCACCATGCGGGGGTCGCGCCCCTGCTGGATCACGCCCGAGACGATGTCGTCGCTGCGGGAGGCGAACTCCCCCATCACGGCCTCGTCCTCGAGCTCGCGGATGCGCGAGAAGATGACCTGGCGGGCGGTCGACGCGGCGACCCGCCCGAAGCCCGCGGGGGTGTCGTCCCACTCGCGGACGACCTCGCCGTCCTCGTCGCGCTCCTGGGCGAGCACGGAGACGCGGCCGCTGCGCTCGTCGATCTCGACGCGCGCGGACCGGGCCGGGTCCTCGGTGTGCTGGTACGCGACCAGGAGGGCCTGGCGGATGGCGTCCAGCAGGACGGGCAGCGAGATGTCCCGCTCCCGTTCGAGCGCACGCAGCGCTCCCATGTCGATGTCCATGTCAGCCTTCCACCTGGTCGTCGGGGTGTGTGTCGTCGGCGTCCCCCGCGGGCAGGTCCTCGAGGTCCGCGGGCGGGGAGAACTCGATCAGCACCCGGGCGGACGCGATGTCTGCGAGGGGCAGCTCGAGGTCCGCGACGGGCCGGGAGCGGGTGCGGGGCTTGGTGCCGGGCGGGTCCTGGGGTCGCACGCGGGCCGTGTCGTCGTCGGAGACGTCGAGCAGGCGAGCGGTCAGCTCGCGGCCGTCCTGCGTGCGGAGGGCGAGCAGGCGACCGCGCGAGCGCCGGAAGTGCCGCGGCGCGGTCAGGGTGCGCTCCGCGCCCGGGGTTCCGACCTCGAGGTCGTAGGCGGCGCCGCCGAGGAAGGCGTCGTCCGCGTCGAGGGCGTCGGAGATCTCGCGGGACAGCGCGGCCACGGTGTCGAGGTCGACGCTGCCGGTGCGGTCCTCGGGCAGGTCCACCACGACCGTGACCTGCGTGCGGCCGCCGCGCGGGCGCACGGCGGCGTCCTCGCAGAACAGGCCGGCGCGCTCGACGAGCGGGACGACGGTCGTCCTCAGCGACTCGGAGGCGTCGGGGGCGATCGTCACTCGGGCACCTCTTCACGATCGTGGGCCGCCGGCCGTCCCATGAGGACGCGGCGGGCGGGATTGTCAGGTCGGACCCGCGCCCGGCGGTGCCGGACAACGGACCGCCGCACCCGATGGCGCGGCGGCACGGTCGAGTCTAGTCGCCGCCCCTGGGTGCTGGATCGACGAGGGGCCCGACCGACCGGGCGGACGGCGGACGGCGACGACAGACGGCTGCGGGCACGCGCTGGCGGGAGCCGACGGGTGCCGGCGGGTGCCGGCAGGCGCTGGTCTCGGATGCGAGAATCGTCGGGTGCCCGGCCCGACCCGCTCCCCCGCCCCGCGCTCCTCCGCGCCCAGCCGCCGGTCCGTGCTGCGCTGGGGGCTCGGCGCCTCCGCCGTGCTCGCCGTCGCAGGATGCGGCTCCGTGCGCGTGGGCCAGCCCGCCGCCTACACCCCGCCGCCGCTCGGCATCGACGACCTCTACCGCGCCGACCTTTTGGAGCTGCTGGACCGCCTGCTCGAGGCCACGGCCGGCGGCGCGGACCCCCGCGAGGAGATCGCCGGGCGCGTCCGCGAGCTGCACGCCGCGCTCGTCGAGCACCGCGACGCCCTGCTCACGGGGGCCGAGGCCCAGAAGGAGCAGGACGCGAGCTCCGCGGGCCACGGGGCGAGCGACGGCGGGGGCGCCGAGGCCCAGCCGGTGGACGCCGCGGGCATCGTCGACCTGCTGGGGCAGATGATCGCGCTCGGCGCCGACGCCTGCGTGCAGTGCTCGGGATCCCTGGCCCGGGTGATCGCCGCGATCGTCTCCCACCTCCAGTGGGCCGCGGGCACCCTCGTGCTCGCGGCGGGCGACGCCGCGCTCGCGGCGCCCGCTCCGCCCGGGGAGGACGCCCTCGTCCCGACCCGCGAGGTGCCCACCTCGGACCCGCCGTCGGTCGCCGCGACCGTCGACTACGAGGCGGCGCTCCAGGAGGCCCAGGGCGACGAGTGGTACGCGGGCTACGCGTTCGAGGTGATGGCCGCCCGCGCGACGGACGCGGCCGCCCGCACCCCGCTGCTCGACACCTCGGGCCTGCATCGCGACCGGGCCCGGCGCCTCGCCCGGATCGCCGAGGAGGACCAGATCACGGACGTGCCGCAGGAGGCCGTGTACCCCCTGCCGGGCGGGGGTCTGGACGCCGCGACGCTCGAGGAGCTGCCCGCCGGGATCGGCCAGGGGCTGCTCGAGGACTGGGTCGCGATGGTCGGCGCGGTCCCCTTCGCGCGCCGGGCGTTCGCGGTCGCGACCGCGCTCGCCGAGGCGCACGGCCTGGTCGGCGCGGTCTCGGCCATCCCCGTCCTGCCGTCCCTCTCGGCCGACGACCGCTGAGCGCGCCGCCTGCCGCGGACCTCTCGGCCCGCGGACGACGGCGGGTCAGCCGGCGCGCACCGCGGCGATCACCTGGGTGACGACGTCGGCGGGCGAGGTCTCGGCCACGTCGCCGCTGGCCCGGTCGCGGATCTCGACGACCCCGCTCGCGAGCCCGCGCCCGACGACCACGGTGGTCGGAACGCCGAGCAGCTCGGCGTCCTTGAACTTCACGCCCGGGGAGACCTTGGGGCGGTCGTCGTAGAGGACCTCGATCCCCTCGGCCTCGAGATCGCGCGCGATGCGCTCGGCCTCGTCGAACACCGAGGAGTCCTTGCCGGTCGCGAGCACGTGCACGTCGGCCGGGGCCACGGAGCGCGGCCAGGTGAGCCCCTTGTCGTCGTGGAAGGTCTCGGCGATCGCGGCGACCGCGCGGGTCACCCCGATCCCGTAGGAGCCCATCGTCACGACCACCTGCTTGCCGTTCTCGTCGAGCACGGTCACCCCGAGCGCCTCGGCGTACTTGCGGCCGAGCTGGAAGATGTGCCCCATCTCCATGCCGCGCGTGATGCGCAGCGGGCCGGAGCCGTCGGGAGCCGGATCGCCGTCCTTGACCTCGGCCGCCTCGATCGTGCCGTCGGCCACGAAGTCGCGGCCGTAGACGAGGTCGTAGACGTGGCGGTCCTTCTGGCCGGCGCCCGCGACCCACGCGGTGCCCGGCACGACGCGCGGGTCGACGAGGTACCGGATCCCGGAGTCCGAGGTGAGCCCGAGCCCGGCGGGGCCGATGTAGCCCTTGGCGAGCACGGGGTGGCGCGCGAAGTCCTCCTCGCCGAAGGGCGTCGCGACCGCGGGGGCGACGGCCACCTCGAGCCGCTTCTCGTCGACCTCGCGGTCGCCCGGCAGCGCGATCACGAGCGGCTCGGTCGAGCCGTCGGGGTGGGTGAGCAGGTACACGAGGTGCTTGAGCATCTCGTAGCGGGTCCACTGCCCGCCCTCGCGGGGGAACGTGGCGTTGGAGAAGTCGGTGAGCGCGGCGATGGTCGAGGCGCCGGGCGTGTCCTCGGTGTGCGCGAGCGGCAGGGTCGCGATGGTCTCGTCGTCGAGCGGCTCGGGCGCGAGCGTCGTGACCGCCTCGACGTTGGCGGCGTAGCCGCCGTCGGAGACCACGAAGGTGTCCTCGCCGACCGGGGTGGGGTGCAGGAACTCCTCGGAGCGGCTGCCGCCCATCGCGCCCGCGTCGGCCTGGCAGATCACGGTGGGCAGACCGAGGCGGTCGAAGGTCCGCGTGTAGGCGATCCGCTGGAGGTCGTACGAGCGGTCGAGGCCGGCGTCGTCGACGTCGAAGGAGTACGCGTCCTTCATCACGAACTCGCGCACGCGCAGCAGGCCCGCGCGGGGGCGCGCCTCGTCGCGGAACTTGTTCTGGATCTGGTAGAGCATGGTCGGCAGGTCCTTGTACGAGGAGTACATGTCCTTGACCAGCAGGGCGAACATCTCCTCGTGCGTGGGGGCGAGCAGGTAGTCGTCCCGCCGCCGGTCCTGCAGGCGGAAGATGTTGTCGCCGTAGTCGTCCCAGCGGCCCGTGGCGTCGTACGGCGCACGCGGCTGGAGGGCGCTGAACAGGACCTCCTGGCCGCCGATCGCGTCCTGCTCCTCGCGCACGATCTGCTCGACGCGGCGCAGCACCTTGAGCCCCAGCGGCAGCCAGGTGTAGATGCCGGCGGCGCTGCGGCGGATGTACCCGGCGCGCACCAGCAGCTTGTGGCTCGCGACCTCGGCGTCCGCCGGGTCCTCGCGCAGGGTGCGGATGAACGACGAGGACATGCGGATCATGGGCGGGCCTTTCGCGGTGGTCGACGGCGGCGCCCGTCGGCTCGGGCGGCGCCTGGTCCATCGTAATGGGGCGCACGGGCCCGGACGCCGCCGCGAAAACCGCTCGTCGGGCACCGCGGGGCGCCGATAGCGTCGGACCATGACCGACCGCGACCGCTACTTCGCCGACAACCGCGCCAACTGGGACGACCGGGCGGCGCTCCACGAGGCCTCCGGCTACGGCATCGACGCCCTCGTCGCGGATCGAGCCCGCCTCTCCCCCGAGGTCGCCCAGGACGTCGGGCGCCTCGGCGACCTGACGGGAGCGGACGTGATCCATCTGCAGTGCCATCTGGGAACCGACACCGTGAGCCTCCAGCGCCTGGGCGCGCGCCGCGTGGTCGGGGTGGACCTCTCGGGCGAGTCGGTGCGCCGCGCCCGCGCGATCGCGGCGCGCTGCGGCGCCGATCTCGAGCTCGTCGAGGCCAACGTGTACGACGCGCGCACGGCCGTCGACGGGGACTTCGACCTCGTCTACACCTCGATCGGGGTGCTGTGCTGGCTGCCCGACGTGGCGGCGTGGGCGCGGGTCGTCGCCTCCCTGCTGCGCCCGGGAGGCCGCTTCCTCGTGCGCGACGACCACCCGATGTCGATGACGATCGGCGAGGACGTCTCGCAGGGGCTGCGGGTCGAGCAGCCCTATTTCCAGCGCGAGACCCCGATGACGTGGGACGACGACGCCTCCTACATCGATGCCGCGCCCGACGCCCCCGCCATCGTGCACGGCGTGAGCCACCAGTGGAACCACTCGATCGGCCAGATCGTCACGGCCGTGCTCGAGGCGGGCCTCGTGCTCGACTCCTTCGAGGAGACCCCGTACGCGGCCTGGACGCCCTGGCCCGACCTCATGGTCGCCGAGGGCGACCGCTACCGCCTGCGCGAGGACCCCGACCGCATGCCCCTGCAGTTCGTGCTCACCGCGCATCGTCCCGCGCAGGTCTGAGGCGCGAGGGGGCGCCGTGCGGTGCGATGAGGCCGTGCGGCGGGGCAGGGGCTCCGCGGCCCGCACGGGCGCACGTCAGAACAGGACGGTCGCGAGCTCCCCGGCCTGGCGGAACCCGGAGGCCGCGTAGGCCTTGCGCGCCGGCTCGTTGAAGTCGTTGACGTACAGCGAGACGCGCGGCGCGTGGTCGCGCCGCACCTGCTCGGTCACGGCGGCCATCGCCCGCCGCGCGATGCCCCGACCGCGTCGAGCCGGGTCCACCCAGACGCCGTGCAGCTGGGCGACGTCCCCGAAGATCGCGCCGACGTCGGCCTTGAACACGACGCGCCCGTGCTCGAGGAGCACGTAGGTCCTGCCGAGCCCCACCAGCTCGGCCACCCGGCGGTAGTAGCCGCGGCCGCCGTCGTAGGCGGTCGGATCGGTGCCCACCTCCTCTCGGAACATCGCGACCGAGGCGGGGAAGACGAGCTCCTCCTCGCCGCGCAGAGCGGGACGGATCGCGGGGTCGGGCCGCACGGAGGGCGTGTCGACGGCCTCGAGCAGGGGCTGGGACCAGCGGTAGTCGCGCGCGCGGCCCCATGCGGGCCCGATCGTGGTCCACATCCGCTCGATCGCCGTGCGCGGCCCGACGAGCGAGCTCGTGGTGCGGCCGCGTGCGGCGAGCCGCTCGGCGAAGCGGTCGAGGGCCTCGTCGTCGGCGCCGATCGGGCACGCGTTCGCGCCGTTCCACAGCACGCCGCGCGGCACGAGATCGGGGCCGACCATGGCGAACTCGCGGGACAGCGCGGTGGCGCTGTGGCGCAGCTCCACGAGCCGCGAGCCCGCCAGGGCGTTGGTCAGCGGATCGGCGAGCGCCAGCCGCAGCGCCGCCTCGACCGTGGCCGGGCGCACGGCGCGTGTCCCTGCTCCGCGGCCGAACATGCGGGGGTCAGCTCACCGCGACCGACGGGGCGCCGGCCTCGGCGGCGTCCATGGTCGCCGCGATGCGGTTCGCCTCCTCGAGCAGGACCTCGACGATGTCGGCCTCGGGCACGGTCTTGATGACCTCGCCCTTGACGAAGATCTGGCCCTTGCCGTTGCCGGAGGCGACCCCGAGATCCGCCTCGCGGGCCTCGCCGGGGCCGTTGACGACGCAGCCCATGACGGCCACGCGCAGCGGCACCTCGAGATGCTTGAGCCCCTCGGTGACCTTCTCCGCGAGCGTGTAGACGTCGACCTGGGCGCGCCCGCACGAGGGGCACGAGACGATGTCGAGCTTGCGCGGCTTGAGGTTGAGGGACTGCAGGATCTGGTTGCCGACCTTGACCTCCTCGACGGGCGGGGCCGACAGGGACACGCGGATCGTGTCGCCGATGCCCTCGGCGAGCAGGATGCCGAAGGCGACGGAGGACTTGATGGTGCCCTGGAAGGCGGGCCCCGCCTCGGTCACGCCGAGGTGGAGGGGCCAGTCGCCGCGCGCGGCGAGCTGGCGGTAGGCCTCGACCATGATGACCGGGTCGTTGTGCTTGACCGAGATCGCGAAGTTGTGGAAGTCGTGCTCCTCGAAGAGCGAGGCCTCCCACACCGCGGACTCGACGAGGGCCTCGGGGGTGACCCGCTGGAGGTCCTTCATCATGCGCTGGTCGATCGAGCCGGCGTTCACGCCGATGCGCAGCGCGGTGCCGTGGTCGTTGGCGGCCCGGGCGATGTCGCGCACCTGGTCGTCGAAGCGGCGGATGTTGCCCGGGTTCACGCGCACGCCCGCGCAGCCGGCCTCGATCGCGGCGAACACGTACTTGGGCTGGAAGTGGATGTCCGCGACCACGGGGATCGGAGACTTCGCGGCGATCGCGGGAAGGGCGTCGGCGTCCTCCTGGCGGGGGCAGGCCACGCGCACGATGTCGCACCCGGCGGTCGCGAGCTCCGCGATCTGCTGGAGCGTCGCGTTGATGTCATGGGTGGGCGTCGTGGTCATGGACTGCACGCTGATGGGGGCGTCACCGCCCATGAAGATGTCGCCGACGGCGAACGTGCGGCTGACGCGGCGCGGCGCGAGCACGCGCGGCGCCTCCTTGACGGTGGGGATGCCGAGGCTCACGGAAGTCACCGCGTCATCATCCCACCGCACGGCCCCCTCCGGGGCCGGCGCACGGGGTTGGGGACATCACCTGCACGCGTCCTCCACAGCCGTCGTGACGGGCCCCACGCGCACGTCGTCGCGGGCCGGGCGCGGGGTCCCGGCCCGATCAGAACAGGGTGATGGGCCGGACGATGTCGGCGTACACGAGCAGCACCGTCATGGCGATGAAGACGAGGGCCACGACGTTGGTCACGGGCAGCATCCGGGACATGTCCACGGGGCCCGGGTCGGGTCGTCCCCGCACGCGCGCCCAGGTCCGGCGCACGCCTTCGAGGAGCGCCCCGGCGACGTGCCCGCCGTCGAGCGGGAGCAGCGGGATCAGGTTGAACACGAACAGGGCCATGTTCAGGCTCGACATCATCGAGACGAGGGTGAAGAGCTTCTCCTCGAGGTCGAAGCCGGGGCGGTCGGCCGAGACGATCTCTCCCGCGAGCCGGGAGACGCCCACCACCCCGATGGGGCCGTCGGCGTCCCGCTCCCCCGAGCCGAACGCCGCACGGGTCACGTCGACCATGCGCACGGGCAGGGTGACGACGATCCTGCCGGTCGCCGTGAAGGCGTCCCACACCGCGCCGGGCACCTCGGTGACCGGACGGGGCACCAGGTCGCGGGTGCCGGAGACCCCGAGGAAGCCGACCTGCTCGGTCCGCACGGACCCGTCGGGGGCCCGCTCGACCGAGCCGTCGGCGGCGTACACGGGGCGGGCGTCGACGATGGGGGTCGCGTGCAGCGTCAGGCGCTCGCCGTCGCGCTCGACGACGACCGGCACGGTGCGGTCGCCCGCGCCGCGGATCGCGGTCGACACGTCGTCCCACGTGGGCGTCGGCGTCCCGTCGATCGAGACGATGACGTCGTCGGGGCGGATGCCCGCGGCGAGCGCGGGCGCCTCCTGGCGGCCCTCGCAGCTCGCATCGGCGGGGGCGTCGGCCGGCAGCACGCAGCGCGAGACGCTCGAGACCTCGTTGGTGACGGCGGGCAGGCCGAGGCCGCACAGCAGCACGGCCATCAGCACCGCCGAGATGAGCAGGTTCATGACCGGGCCGCCGAGCATGACCACGAGCTTCTTGGGCACCGAGAGGGCCACGAAGGTGCGGTGCTGCTCGGCGGGGTCGTACTGGGCGGCCTCCCACTCCTTGGCCTCGGCCGCCATCTGCTGGACCAGGCCCGTGGAGTCCTCGCGGATGGTGCCGGGCGCGTCGCCCCGGTGCGGCGGGTACATGCCGATCATGCGGATGTAGCCGCCGAGCGGGATCGCCTTGACGCCGTACTCGGTCTCGCCGCGGCGGCGCGACCAGATCGTGGGACCGAAGCCGATCATGTACTGGGTGACGCGCACCCCGAAGGCCTTGGCCGGGACGAGGTGGCCGATCTCGTGCAGGGCGATCGACAGGCCGATGCCGAGGGCCACGAGGACCACGCCGAGCACGTACAGGGCGACGGTCACGCGCGGTCCCGGGCGTCGATGAGGCCGTGGGCGAGACGCCGCGCGGCCGCCTCGACGGCGAGCACGGCCTCGATCCCGCCCGTGGGCCGGGCGGTCGGGAGGGCGGGGTCCGCGAGCACGCCGGCGATCACGTCGAGGATGCCGAGGAAGTCCAGGCGGCCGGAGAAGAACGCCTCGACGGCCTCCTCGTTGGCGGCGTTGTAGGCGGCCATCGCGCCGTCGCCGCGCCGGTGCGCGGCCCGGGCCAGGGCGATCGCGCCGAAGGTCTGCTCGTCGACGGGCTCGAAGGTCCATGACTGGGCACGCGAGAAGTCGAGGGGGCGCGCGAGCCCGGGCAGCTTCTCGGGATGGGCGAGCGCCCAGCCGATCGCATGGCGCATGTCCGGGGGGCTCGCCTGGGCGATCGTCGAGCCGTCGACGAGGGTCGCCATCGAGTGCACGATCGACTGGGGGTGCACGACCACCTCGACGCGCTCCTCGGGCAGGTCGAACAGCCAGCACGCCTCGATCACCTCGAGGGCCTTGTTGACGAGGGTCGCCGAGTTGGTCGTGATGACACGGCCCATCTGCCAGGTGGGATGGGCGAGCGCCTGCTCGGGCGTGACATGGGCGAGCTGGTCGCGCGTGCGTCCGCGGAAGGGACCGCCCGAGGCGGTCACGACGAGGTGGTCGATCTGGTCGTGGCGCACCCCGGCGAGGGCCTGGGCGATCGCGGTGTGCTCGGAGTCGACGGGCAGGATCTGACCGGGGCGGGCGGCCTGGGTCACGAGCGCGCCGCCGGCCACGAGGGACTCCTTGTTGGCCAGCGCGAGCCGCGCCCCGCTCTCGAGCGCCGCGAGGGTGGGCCGCAGCCCGATCGAGCCGGTGACCGCGTTGAGCACGACGTCGTCCGCGCCGAGGGAGCCCGCGAGCTCGGCGACGGCGTCCTCGCCGGCCGTGAGGCGCGGCGCGGTGACGCGGGTGGCCGCGGCCGCCTCGTGCACGGCGGCCGCGACGGCCTCGGCCCTGCGCTCGTCGGCGACGGCGAGCACGTCCGCCCGGTGCTCGAGGGCCTGCTGGGCGGCGAGCGCGGGACGCGAGCCGGACACGGCGAGACCGGCGACGCGGCCGACCTCGGGATAGCGCCGCAGGACGTCGAGGGTCTGGGTCCCGATCGAGCCGGTGGACCCGAGGACGACCACCCGGCGCCCCGGGCGGGGCGCGGGTGCGGCGGTCACGGCACGGACGCCATCACGTCCGCGACGTGGTCGAGGTAGACGTCGACGACGGCCTCGGAGTAGCCGTCGGCGCCCTTGCGGCGGCGGAAGGCGGAGCGCCGCACGTCGTCGACGCTCATCGGATGGCCCTCGGTGAAGTAGGCGATGAGCTCGTCGCACAGGGCGTCGACGTCGGCGCGATCATAGGAGACCTCGCCGTCGGGGGCGGGCGCGAAACGCTGCCCGGCGGGACGCTCGAGGCGTTCCTTGAGGGTCTCCGCGCGAGCCGTGAGGTCGCGGATCCAGGCCTCCTCGCCGCCGCGGGCGATCGCTTCGTCGCGCTCCCGCAGCGCGAAGGCGTCGGAGAGGCGGTCGAGGGCCTCGTCGACGACGCGCATCGAGTAGCCGCCGCGCTCGCTCGCGAAGCTCGCGCCCGTGATCTCCGAGGACGAGAACGACGCGTCGCCGCCCTCGTAGGCCTCGCGGGCGCGGGCGAGGAACTCGTCGACCTCGCGCACGTCGTAGCCGGTGCCGAAGCGCGAGACGCGTTCGAACGATGTGCTCACGGTGGTCCTTCCTCGGGCGGGATCAGCTCCAGGGCGCGGCGGCACGACGCTGCCGTGCGCGCGGCCCGCCCTCACTGTAGCGGGCGGCCGTGCCCTCGTCCGCCTCACGGGGCCGGGACGTCGGCGGCGGGGCCCGATGCGGTGGGGTTCAATGGGGCATGGCCATCGACGACTGGTTCCTCACGACCGCCGAGCGCGGGAACTCCTTCACCCGGCTGTCGCACCGCCGCGGGGGCCGCGCCTACTCGAGCGGGAACTCGACCCGCCCCCTCGCCCCCTGGTCCACGGCGCCGCCTACTTCGCGCGGCTGCGCGAGCTCGTCGAGGAGATGACGGCCGGCGACCTGCTGCTGTTCACCGACTGGCGGGGCGATCCCGACGAACGGGTCGGCGAGGGTCCGCTCACGATCGTCGAGCTGCTCGCGAACGCCGCCCGGCGCGGTGTGGTCGTCAAGGGCCTGTTCTGGCGCTCCCACCTCGACCGGATCCACTACTCCGAGGAGGAGAACCGCTCGCTCGCCGACGGGATCCGCGCCGCCGGCGGCGAGGTGCTCCTGGACCAGCGGGTGCTGCCCCTGGGCAGCCACCACCAGAAGTTCGTGGTGCTGCGGCATCCGGGGCGCCCGGATCGGGACGTCGCGTTCGCCGGCGGCATCGACATGTGCCACACGCGGCGCGACGACGCCGCGCATCGCGGCGACCCACAGACGGTGAGCATGGGCGCCGTGTGGGGGCCCACGCCCGCCTGGCACGACCTCATGATCGAGGTGCGCGGGCCCGCGGTCGGCGACATCGAGGCCACCTTCCGCGAACGATGGGAGGACCCGACGCCGCTCGCCCTCGACCCGGTCTCGCGCGTCGAGGCGCTCGTGCACCGCGACGACGGGCACGGCGGCGAGCTCCCGCCCCCGCTGCCGGACCCCGAGCCCGTCGGCGACCATCACGTGCAGGTGCTGCGCACCTTCCCGTCCAAGCTCCCGCGCTCACCCTTCGCGCCCTCCGGGGAGCGCAGCATCGCCCGCGCCTACGCCAAGGCGGTCCCGCGCGGCGAGCGCCTCGTCTACCTCGAGGACCAGTACGTGTGGTCGGGCGAGGTGACGAGCTGCTTCGCGCGCGCCCTCGCGCGGCATCCCGAGCTGCGCCTGATCGTCGTGCTGTCGACCTACACGACGGCCGACACCCTGATCGCCAACGCGAGCTACCAGGGCTCGCGCAACGAGGCCCTCGGCGAGCTGTACGCGGCCGGCGGCGACCGGGTGGGGGTCTACGGGATCGAGAACGTGGAGGGCACGCCCGTGTACGTGCACTCCAAGGTGTGCACCGTCGACGACATGTGGATGACGATCGGCTCGGACAACGTCAACCGCCGCTCGTGGACCTACGACAGCGAGCTCACGTGCGCGGTGCTCGACGAGATCCCCGACGAACGGGAGCCGCGCGTGCTGCGCGACGACGGGGACCCGGCGCGCCGGCTGCCGCGGGACGTGCGCCTCGAGCTGTCGCGCGAGCACCTCGACCGTGCCGAGGGCGACGACGCGGACCTGCTCGACCCCGTCTCCGCCTTCGAGGCGTTCCGGGCGAGCGCCGCGCGGCTCGACGCCTGGCATGCAGGAGGCCGGCGCGGGCCCCGCCCCGCGGGCCGTCTGCGCGCCTACCGCATGACGCCGGTGCCCCGCGCGCAGCGCCTGCTGGGCAGTCTCGTCTACCGGATCGCGGACGACCCCGACGGGCGCCCGCTGCGGCTGCGCGGCACCGACCGCTTCTGAGCGGCGGGCCCTGCGGCACGGGGACCCTCGGACCGCGACGCCCCTCACCCCGCGAGCGGGACCCAGCCGTGGGCTGGCCCCGCTCGCCGGTGGGCCTCACGCGTCAGCGGTCTCGCTCACCGGTCTCACTCGCCGATGGTCTCGGGGCGACCGGCGACGGCCTCGACGCGGGCCACCCGCGCCTCGCGGTCCTCGCGGTGCGCATCGGACTCGAGGACCGTGGCGGCGAGCTGGCCGCATGCGCCGTCGATGTCGGAGCCGCGAGTGTCGCGGATCGTCGTGGAGATCCCGTGCGAGCGCAGGGTCTCGACGAACTCCTTCTCGACGTGCGGGTCCGAGGCGGTCCACTTCGAGCCCTTGACGGGGTTGAGCGGGATGGGGTTCACGTGCACCCAGTGCCGCCCGCCCTTGTCGACGAGCTTGCGGCCCAGCAGATCCGCCCGGTGGGCCTGGTCGTTGATGTCGCGGATGAGCGCGTACTCGATGCTCACGCGCCGCCCGGTGGCCTCGAAGTACTCGTGGGCGGCCGAGAGGATCTCGTCGACGTCGTAGCGCGTGTTGATCGGCACGAGCTCGTTGCGCAGGGCGTCGTCGGGGGCGTGCAGGGACACCGCGAGGGTCACGGGGATGTCCTCGGCGATCAGCTTGCGGACGGCGGGGGCCAGGCCCACGGTCGAGACCGTGATGTTGCGCGCCGACATCCCGAAGCCCTCGGGGGCGGGGGCGTTCAGCCGTCGGCACGCGGTGGCCACGGCCCGGTAGTTCGCGAGCGGCTCCCCCATGCCCATGAAGACGATGTTGGTGACGCGCGGCGGGTCGCCCTCGCGCCCGCCGGGCATCGAGCCGTCGCGCAGCATGGCGTTGGCGATGCGCACCTGCTCGAGGATCTCGGCGGCCGACAGGTTGCGGGTCAGGCCCATCTGCCCGGTCGCGCAGAACGGGCAGTTCATGCCGCAGCCGGCCTCCGAGGAGATGCACAGCGTGATGCGGCCCGGGTAGCGCATGAGGACCGACTCGACGAGGGAGCCGTCGAACAGCCTCCACAGCAGCTTCTGGGTGGCGCCGTGGTCGGCGCTCTGACGGGAGACGAGCTCGAGCAGCGGCGGGAAGAAGAAGGAGACGAGCTCCTCGCGGCCCTCGCGCGGCAGGTCGGTCATCGCCTGGGGGTCCACGCTCGCGTGCTCGAAGTAGTGCACGGACAGCTGGCGCGCCCGGAAGCGGGGCAGGCCGCGGGCGGTGACGGCCTCGATCCGCTCGGGGAGCGCGAGGTCGGCGAGGTGGGCCGGGGGCTTGCCGCGGCGGCTCGGGCGCAGCTGCAGCTGGCCCGGCGCGAGGGCGACGGGCTGGTCGGGGACCGCCTCGCGGGAGAGGTCGAGCCCGGTGCGGACGGACGGGCGGGCGGCGCCGGGGCGCGCGGGGCGCTCGTCGGCGGGATCGGGCGTGGGGGCGTCGTTCACGGCAGCAGCAGCTCCAGCAGGAGGAAGGTGGCGGGGGCGGACAGGAGGATCGAGTCGAGGCGGTCGAGCACGCCGCCGTGACCGGGCAGGAGCGAGCCCATGTCCTTGATCCCGAGGTCGCGCTTGAGCAGGGACTCGGCGAGGTCCCCGCACGTCGAGATGACCACGAGCACGGGGCCGAGCACGAGGCCGATCCACCAGGGGGCGGACAGGCCGAACGCGAGGATGACGACGGCCGCGGCGGTGCCCATCACGAGCGAGCCGACGAAGCCCTCCCAGCTCTTCTTGGGGCTGATCGAGGGCGCCATCGGGTGCGCGCCGAACAGGACCCCCGCGATGTAGCCGCCCGTGTCGTTGGCGATCGGCACGACGAGCGCGAGCAGGACGAGCATCGACCCGTGCTCCTCGGCGTGCAGGAGGAGGGCGAAGCAGCCGAGGAACGGCACCCAGGCCAGGGTGAAGACGCCCGCGGCCGCGTCGCGCACGGCGAGCAGGCCCGAGGACTCCACGACCCGCCACAGCAGGATCACGCACACTGCGACGGCGGCCGCGACCACGAGCCCCTCGGCGCCGTACACGGCGGTCGAGACGACCATGCCGAGCGCGCCGACCAGGACCGGCACCATGGGCACCCGCAGGCCGCCGGCGTCGAGCGCGCGCACCGCCTCGTAGGAGCCGAGCACGAGGGCGACCCCGGCGAGGGCGATGAAGGCGGGCGGCACCACGAACAGGCACACCGCGAGCACCGTGAGGAGCGTGGCCCCCACCCCGATCGCGGCCGGCAGGTTGCGGCCGGGCCCCCGCCGCTTCGGCTCGGGCGCCGACGGGACGGGCGCCTGGGGGGTGGAGGCCGGTGCCTCGCCGCCCTCGCCGGGCGCGCGATCGTGCGCCGCGGCGCCGGCGGGCGTCGTGGCGGACGGTGCGAGGTCTCCGGGCTCGATGGCCCCCAGTGCCGTCACGAGCGGGTCAGACCGTCGCCAGCTCGGTCTCCTTGGCCGCGAGGGCGGCGTCGACCTGCTCGATGTACTTCTTGGTCAGGGCCTCGAGGTCCTTCTCGGCGCGCGTGCCCTCGTCCTCGCCGATCTCCTTGTCCTTGACCAGCTTCTCGATCGACTTCTTGGCGTTGCCGCGCGTGCCGCGGACCGCGATCCGGCCGTCCTCGGCCTTGTTCTTGGCGAGCTTGACGTACTCCTTGCGCCGCTCCTCGGTCAGGGCCGGCAGCACGAGGCGCAGGTTGTCGCCGTTGTTGGTGGGGTTCACGCCGAGGTCGGAGTCGCGCAGGGCGCTCTCGATCGCGGAGGTCGCGGTCTTGTCGTAGGGGGTGACGATGATCGTGCGCGCCTCGGGGAACTGGAGGGAGGCGAGCTGGTTGAGCGGCGTCGGGGCGCCGTAGTAGTCCACCGTGATCCCCTGGAACATCGCGGCGTTGGCGCGGCCGGTGCGGATGGCGGAGAACTCCTCCTTCGTCACGTCGATCGTCTTGGCCATCTTGGACTCGGCGTCCTTCAGGATGCCGGGGATGTCGTCGCTCACGGGGTGCTCCTCGCTGATCAGGGGTTCGCTGTGGTTCATTGTCCCGCGCCTCGGTGCGCGGAGGGGTCAGTCGCCGGTGACGGCGGTGCCGATGCGGTCGCCCCGCATCGCGCGGGTGATGGAGCCGGGCGTGTCGAGCCCGAACACCATCATCGGCTGGGCGTTGTCCATGCAGAGGCTGAAAGCGGTCGCGTCGACCACCTTGAGCCCCTGCACGAGGGCCTCGCTGTAGGTGATGTGGTCCAGCTTGGTGGCGTCGGGATCGGTGCGGGGGTCGGCGGTGTAGACGCCGTCGACGCCGTTCTTGGCCATGAGCACCTCGTGGCAGCCGATCTCGAGGGCCCGCTGCACCGCGACGGTGTCGGTCGAGAAGTAGGGCATGCCGGCGCCGGCGCCGAAGATTACGACGCGGCCCTTCTCGAGATGGCGCACGGCGCGCAGCGGGAGGTACGGCTCGGCGACCTGCCCCATCGAGATCGCGGTCTGGACGCGCGTGGACACGCCCTTCTGCTCGAGGAAGTCCTGGAGCGCGAGGCAGTTCATGACGGTGCCGAGCATGCCCATGTAGTCGGCGCGGCGACGGTCCATGCCGCGCTGGGACAGCTCGGCGCCGCGGAAGAAGTTGCCGCCGCCCACGACGATCGCGCACTCGACGCCCGCGGCGACGCCCTCGGCGATCTCGCCCGCGATCCGGGAGACGACCTCGGGGTCGACGCCGACCTGGCCGCCGCCGAAGGCCTCGCCGGACAGCTTCAGCAGCACGCGCCGCCCCGTCTCGTTCTTCGGGAGGACGGGGATCTGCGAGGTCATGGTCGCGGGGGTCATGGAGGTCCTTCCGAGGGTCGACTGGTCAGCGGTGATGATACCGAAGCGGCCCTGCACCCGAGGGTGCAGGGCCGTTCGAAGGGACGAGTCACACAGGACTCCGCGGGGGCGTCAGTTGCCGACGCGGAACCGCACGAAGCCGGTGATCGTGCCGCCGACCTCGTCGAGCACGGAGCCCACGGACTTCTTGGTGTCCTTGGCGTACGCCTGGTCCAGCAGCACGTTCTCCTTGAAGAAGCCGTTGAGGCGGCCCTCGACGATCCTGGGCAGCGCCTTCTCGGGCTTGCCCTCGTTCTTCGCGGTCTCCTCGGCGATGCGGCGCTCGTCGGCGACGACCTCGGCGGGGACGTCCTCACGGGAGAGGTACCTGGGGGTGAACGCTGCGATGTGCATCGCCACGTCGCGCGCGACCTCGGCGCCCTTGGCGTCGGTGGCCACGAGCACGCCGACCTGCGGCGGCAGGTCCTTGTTGGTGCGGTGCATGTAGGAGCTGACCTTCTCGCCCTCGACGCGGCCGATGCGACGCACGACGATCTTCTCGCCCATGGTCGCGCCCGCGTTGGTGAGCGCCTCCCCGAAGGGGGTGTCGGCGAGCTGCTCGGGCTCGGTGGCGCCGCTCGCGACGGCGGCCGCGACGGCCTCGTCGCCCAGGGCGACGAACTTGTCGTTCTTGGCCACGAAGTCGGTCTCGGAGTTGAGCTCCACGAGGGTGCCGACCTGCTTGCCGTCCTCGTCGTGGACCTCGACGGCGATGAGGCCCTCGGAGGCGCTGCGGCCCTCGCGCTTGGCGATGCCCTTGAGGCCCTTGACGCGGATCAGCTCGACGGCCTTGGCCTTGTCGCCGTCCGCCTCGTCGAGAGCCTTCTTGACGTCGAGCATGCCGGCGCCGGTGGACTCCCGGATCTCCTTGATGTCAGCAGCCGTGTAGTTGGCCATGTGTCCTTCTTCCTGAGGGGAGAGGTTCGGAAAAGATGGTGACGAGGCCGTCCGGGCGGCCGGATCGGGCCGCCCGGACGGGGGACCTCACGCGGAGGGCTCGGTCTGGACCTCGGTCTCGCCGGCGGACGCCTGGGCGTCCTCCTCGGCGTCGATGATGGTCTCGGCCTCGACGTCGGACGCATCGGCGGCGGGGACCGTGGGGGTCTCCTCGGCGGCGGCCTGCTCCTGCTGGACCTCGGACTGCTTGAGCAGCTCCTGCTCCCACTCGGCGAGCGGCTCGGCGTCGACGGCCGAGACGTTCTTTTCGCCCGTGGTCGAGCGCTCGTGACGGGCCTGGAGGCCGGCGGCGACGGCGTCGGCGACCACGCGGGTCAGCAGCGTGACCGAGCGGATCGCGTCGTCGTTGCCCGGGATCGGGTAGGTGACCTCGTCGGGATCGCAGTTGGTGTCGAGGATCGCGACGACCGGGATGTTGAGCTTCTGCGCCTCGTCGACGGCGAGGTGCTCCTTGTTGGTGTCGACGATCCACACCGCGGACGGGGTCTTGCCCATGTCGCGGATGCCGCCCAGGGTGCGCTCGAGCTTGTCCTTCTCGCGGCGCATGATGAGCAGCTCCTTCTTGGTGTAGCCGGAGCCGGCCACATCGTCGAAGTCGATCTGCTCGAGCTCCTTGAGGCGGTTCACGCGCGAGGAGACGGTCTGCAGGTTGGTGAGCATGCCGCCGAGCCAGCGCTGGTTGACGAAGGGCATGCCCACGCGGGTGGCCTGCTCGCGGATCGACTCCTGCGCCTGCTTCTTGGTGCCGACGAACAGGATCGAGCCGCCGTGGGCGACGGTCTGCTTGACGAACTCGTACGCCGAGTCGATGTAGGTGAGCGTCTGCATCAGGTCGACGATGTAGATGCCGTTGCGCTCGGTGAAGATGAAGCGCTTCATCTTCGGGTTCCAACGACGGGTCTGGTGACCGAAGTGGACGCCGCTCTCCAGGAGCTGACGCATGGTGACGACTGCCATGAGTGTCCTCTTTCCGCGGCCCTGGGCTCGCCCGGCGCACCCGAGGGGCGTCCGAGGTCTCGGCGCAGGACCGATGTTGACGGTTCTCCCCGTCACCGGACGGCGACGGGCCTGGTGCCCTGGCCCCGACCGCCCGCGGTCCCGCCGAGGGGCGCCCGCAGGCGCCGAGGCGGGGTCCGAGGACCGATGGCCGGGTGCCGCGACGGGCACGCGAAGTCATCCGGGCACACCGGATGCTGAGACGAGTCTATCCGAGCGAGGACGATGCGGCATCCCTCCGGGCTGTGACCGCTCCCTCCCCACGGCCCGGTCATCCCCCGCGGCGGCAGCGCGCTGGCGGGCGCCGTGCGGCGGCGCGACGGTGGGCACATGCCCGCACCCGCCTCTCCCCCGCCGCCTCGACCTCCCGGGGCCGCCCCGCGCTCGACAGCCGTCGGCTCGCGCAGGCGGCAGCGCGCTCGCCGAGCCCGCCGGTCCGGGAGGGCTCTGCTCGTGGCCCTCGTCCTGGTGATGGGCATGCTGATCGCGCCGCGGGCGGCGGCCGAGCCGCCGACGCCGCTCTGGCAGTGGCCGCTCGCCCCGCCCCACCGCATGGTGCGGGCCTTCGAGGCTCCTCCCACGCCGTATGCGGCGGGGCATCGCGGGGTGGATCTCGTCGGCGGCACGAGGGAGGTGCGGGCGGTCGATGACGGCGTGGTGCGCTTCTCGGGAGTCGTCGCGGGGCGGGGCACGGTCTCGGTCCTCCACGCCGGAGGTCTCGTGTCGACCTACGAGCCCGTGGTCGGCAGCGTCGCGGCGGGTCAGAGGGTCGCGGCGGGCACGGTGATCGGGACGCTCGAGACCTCCGGCGTCTCGCACTGCGGCACGGCCGTGTGCCTCCATCTCGGGGCGCGCTACGGCTCGGCGACCTACGTCGATCCGATGCTCCTGCTCGCGCCGCGCGGTCCGAGCGTGCTGCTGCCGCTCGAGGGAGCGGCGCCCGGTGCGGCCGGAGGCGCTCGCGACGACAGCGGGGGCGCGGCCCCGCGCACGCCGGGTGCAGGCTCGGCGGTCGCGCCGCCGCGGATCGTGGGCGTCGGGACGGCAGTCCTCTCGGCCATCCGCTGATCGTGCCGGGTGGCGGTCGGAGGGAGACGTCGCTGAGCTCGGGGTGGTGGTGCGAGGTGGTGGGCATCGGACTGTCGGCGCGCGGCAGTGCTCGCCGGCCCGGTGCGAGATCAGTGGCCGGGGTCGGGGCGCGGGGGACGTGAGGGCTCTCCGTCCTCCGATCCCGGTTCGAGGTTGTCCAGCAGCCACCACGCGCCGTCGGTCTCGCCCTTCCGGAGAGCCCGGTCGAGGAAACGGTCGAACCAGCCGCTCGGGCCGGGCGGGCGGCTGCTGCCGACGGTCGGATCGTCGCTGGTGCGGTGTCGGTCTGTCATGACCTCTCCTGTCGGGTGGGCGGCGGGGCGAAGCGGGGTCCCGGCGATCCCGGCGCGTCCCACAGGTGCCGGTGATGCTCGAGCCAGGTGAGGACCCCCGCCTCGTCGTTGCTGCCGGTGACCCGGTCGGATGTCGCGCGGACGGAGGCGGGCGCGTTGGCCATGGCGATCCCGGTGCCCGCGTAGGCGAGCATCTCGAGGTCGTTGCCGCCGTCTCCGAACGCGACCATGTGGTCCCGGCGGATCCCGAGTCGGTTCCCGAGCCAGGCCAGCGCCGTGCCCTTGTTCGAGCCGGTCGGGACGATGTCGATCGACCCGTGCCCGCTGGAGGTCGCCGTACAGCCGGGCGGCAGGGCCTCGGACAGCTGCGTCCGGATCGCCTCGGTGGCGTCCCGGGGACAGCTGAGCGCGAGCTTGAGGACGGGCTCGCGGACCTCCTCGAAGGTGTCGACGAGACGGATCCGGGCGTAGTAGCGGCGCAGGCGCTCGTCACGCCCGGGGCCCCCGGACCGCAGGGCGTAGGCCGCTCCGGCGGTGCAGACCAGGGTGGACACCGAGGGCAGGCGTGCGGTGATCGCGACCGCTCGCGCGGCATCGGCCGGCGGGAACGGGCAGGTACGCAGGATGCGGGCCGTGGTGCCGGTCAGGGCGCCGTTCTCGGCGATGTAGAGCACGTCGGGGTGGTCGGCGAAGTGTCGGCGCAGCGCCGCGTACTGGTTCCCGCTGGCCACGACGAACCGGACGCCGCTCCGTCGGAGCCCTGCATGGAGGGCGGCGAACCGATCCCTGTCGTACTCGCCCGCCGCGTCGAGGAACGTGCCGTCCATGTCCACGGCCACGAGCCGGATCCGGTATGTCGTGGGTCGCAGGCCCCCGCTCATCGTGCACGGTCCCGGTCGAGGGCCCCGGCCAGGGCCACGGCGGTGACGCCGATCGGGATGAGGATCCCCATGCCCCAGCGGAGGCCCGCGGCATCGGTGACCGCGCCGATGATCGGGCTGGTGGCGAGGAAGCCGACGCGCATGAGCCAGCTGATGATCGTGACCCCGCCGCCTTGCCCGACCCCGGGGAGGCGGGCCGCGGCTTTGACGGCGCTCGGCACCAACGTCGCCGAGCCGTAGCCGGTCATCGCGAGTCCCGCGAACAGCGGCAGGGGGTTCGCGGCGCAGGCGACCCGCACGCCGCCGAGCGCTATCAGCGCCCCGCCGAGGCGCGCCACCCGCCCCGCGCCGACCCGCTCGATCAGGAGATCGCCGCTGAACCGTCCTGCGCACTGGCTGCCGATCGTCACCGTGAACGCGGCCCCGGCGACGGCGGCGTCGAGCCCGGCGAGCCGGACTCCGGACACGGCCGCCCAGTTGTTGGCCACGTCCTCGACCATCGTCCCGCAGATCGCGACGACCACCAGCGGCAGCGCGACGGCCGCGACCGAGCGCCAGCGTCGACGCCACGCCTCCGACGGGCTCGCGCTGGCGTCCACCGGCGGGTCGTCGGCCAGCGGGCCGATCAGCCGGCCCCCCAGGGTCACCAGCACGATCCCCGCGACGGCGAGGATCGCGAGGTGGAGACGGGCGTCGACGCCGCTCGCGGCGCTGACGGTGGACAGTGCTCCGCTCGCCACCCCGCCGAGGCTCCACAGAGCGTGCATCGAGGACAGGATCGGGCGGCCGGCGGTGTCCTGCACCCGCACCCCGGCCACGTTCTGGGCCACGTCGACGATCGCGTCGACGAACCCCGCGACGAAGAGCGCGAGGGCGAAGGCCCAGCCGGCGGGTGCCCAGGCCACGGCAGCGACCGCTGCGGCGAGCACGACCGTTCCCAGCAGCGAGACCTGCACTGGGCCCAGACGCGCGATCAGCCGGGCCGGCAGCGCCGAGGAGGCGAGTGCGCCGACCGCGAAGGAGGCCACGACCAGTCCGAACTGGGTCGCGGTCAGTCCCAGGCGTCCGGTCAGCAGCGGGTACCAGGGCAGCAGCGCCGCGAAGAGCGCGCCGTTGCTGGCGAACAGCACGCCGACCCCGACCGTGCCGCTCCGGGCAGCTCTCGAACCGTCAGACATCAAGCGACCGTATGATCCATAATGATCACGTGCAACGATCACAACGGCAGAAACTGATCATCAGATCGGTGGAGTCGGGGCTCCGCAGCGTCGACGACCTCGTGACCCTGACGGGAGCGTCGGCGATCACCGTGCGCCGTGACCTCGCGGAGCTGTCCGAGCGTGGTGCCGTGCAGCGCGTGCGAGGAGGCGCTGCCCCCGTCCCGTCGCGCGGTGCGAGGTATCCCTTCGAACTGCGGCAGGCCGAGCACGCTCCCACGAAACGAGCGCTCGCGGGCGCTGCTGCGGGCCTCGTGGAGCCCGGGGACTGCGTGCTGATCGACAACGGCACCACCGCTCTCGCCGTCGCCCGCGAGCTGTCGGGCCGGGGTGTGACGGCGCTCGCCCTGTCCCTCCACGCCGCGGCCGCTCTGGCGTCCAGGCCGGGCGATCAGGTGATCGTCCCCGGCGGGCCCGTCGGTCACGACGACCTGTCGTTCGCTCCGGCCGACGCCGAGCGGGCCATCCGCGACATGCGCTTCGACTGGGCCTTCGTCGGCTCGTGCGCCGCCCGGTTCGACACCGGCCTGACGGTGGCGGACTGGGGCGAGGCTCAGGTCAAGCGGGCTGTTCTCGCCTCCGCGCACCGGACGGTCCTGGTGGCCGCCGGGGACAAGTTCGCCCGCACCGCGGCCCATCGCTTCGGCGACCTCGTGGATCTCGACGCGATCGTCACCACGAGCGATGCCCCTCAGGACACGGTCGCCGAGGCGAGCGCCCTGGGCGTCACGATCATCACGGCGGAGGGCGTCGAGGACGACGCGGAGTGACGCCCAGGGCCGCTCGTCGGCGCCGGTCGTCGAGGATCGTCCACTCTCACCAGGACACCGCGTCGGCGACCTCGCCGATCCGCGCGAGGGGCTCGGTGTCGGGCAGCGCCACGAGCGAAGGCACCCTCCCCCGCCTCCTCTCGGAGTGCCTCCGTCCTCTCAGGCGCGGGGGTGGGCCTGCTCGATCGTCTCGCGCAGGCGGGCGGCCGAGACGTGGGTGTAGATCTGCGTGGTCGCGAGCGAGGAGTGGCCGAGATAGTCCTGGACGCTGCGCAGATCCGCCCCGCCCTCGACCAGGTGGGTGGCGGCGCTGTGTCGCAGGGTGTGCGGGGTGACGTGCCGCGAGATGCCCGCCTCGGCGGTCGCCTCGCGCACGAGGTCGCGCACCGCGCGGTCCCCGAGCCGTGCCCCGCGCACGCCGAGGAACAGGGCATGACCGCCCGGGCGCGGGGCGGGGCCCGGGAGCCGGCCGGTGCCGGCGCCCTGCTGCGGGCCTCGGGGCGCGGGCGCGGGCGCCGGTGCGAGCACGGGGCGTCCGGTCCCCACCCACGTCTCGACGGCGCGCAGCGCGGGGATGCCGACGGGCACGATCCGCTCCTTCGAACCCTTGCCGAGCACCCGCACGGTGCGCTGCTCGTGGTCGATGCTGTCGAGGTCGAGGGCGACCAGCTCGGAGACGCGCAACCCGCTCGAGTACAGCAGCTCGAGCACGGCCACATCGCGCAGCACGATCGCGGCGTGACGGGGGTCGGGCGCGTCGTCGTGCGCCGCGGCGTCCGCGGGGGCGTGCATGAGGCGGCCGGCCTGCTCGGTCGTGAGCACGGCGGGCAGGTGGCGGCCGCGGCGGGGCGGGTGCAGGCGCACGCCCGGGTCGTGGTCCAGGCGGCCGGTCGCCGTGAGGAACGCGGTGAAGGTGCGGGCGGCCGCGGCGGAGCGCGCGAGGGTCGAGGTCGCGGCGCCCCCGGCGGCGCGCGCGCCGAGCCAGGAGCGCAGGGCGGCGATGTCGAGCTCCTCGACGTCGATGCGCTCGACCTCCCGCAGGTGGACGAGCAGCGTCGTGGCCTCGCGCAGGTAGCCGCGCACGGTGTGGGGGGAGCGTCCGCGCTCGAGGGCGAGATGGCGCCGGTACTGCTCGAGCAGGTCGGACTCCGCCTCCGTCACCGCGTGCGCCTGCGAGGCCTCGTGCTCCGCCATGCGCTCCAGTCTCCCAGACGTCACGGCGCAGCGAACCGCGCTGCGGTGTCTCAGGGACGCCGCGCCCGCTGCACGCGCTCGCCGCTCGTGCGGGCGAGACCGAGCAGCTCGAGCCGGGCGACGGCGGCCGCGACCGCCTCGGGCGCGAGCGCGCACTCGAGGGCGAGGGAGGCGAGGCTCGCCCAGGAGCGCGGCGGGATCCCGTCGAGCACGCGCCGGTCGAGCGGGGTGAGCAGATCCAGCTCGTCCTGCCGGGCGGCGCCGGGATCCGCCGCGGGAGGTCCTCCGTGCACGAGCTCGAGCACGTCGGCCGCCTCCGTGACGAGCACGGCGCCGCGGTCGCGGATCAACCGGTGGCAGCCGGCCGAGGCGGCCGAGGTCACCGGTCCGGGCACGGCGCCCACGGGGCGCGAGAGGTCGTCGGCGTGACGGGCCGTCGAGAGGGCGCCCGAGCGCCACGAGGCCTCGACGACCACGGTCGCCCCGGTCAGGGCCGCGATCAGGCGATTGCGGGCCAGGAAGCGCCAGCGCGTGGGGGTCGTCCCGCACGGCGCCTCGGAGACGAGCAGGTGACGTTCCCGGACGGCCTCGAGCAGCCGCGTGTTGCCGCGCGGATAGAGGGCGTCGAGCCCGCCCGCGAGGACCGCGAGGGTGCCGCCGCCGTCCGGGGCCGAGAGGGCCCCGCGGTGAGCGGCCGCGTCGATCCCGTAGGCGCCGCCCGAGACGACGCAGACCCCGCGGTCGGCCAGGGCGCCGCCGAGCGAGCACGCCATGTCCTCGCCGTAGGGGGTGCAGGCGCGCGAGCCGACGAGGGCGACGGCCCGGCCGGGCGCGACGAGAGCGGCGAGGCTGCGGGGGCCGGCGGCCCACAGCCCGTGCGGGATCGTGTCGCCGAGGTCGTCCAGCGCGTCCGGCCACTCGGGATCGCCCGGGATCAGCAGCCGGATGCCGCGCCGGGCGGTCCGGTCGAGCTCGGCATCGAGATCGAGGGCGGCCAGGCGGGCCCGCCACCGGGCGAGCGCCGTCTCGACCCGTCGGGCTCCCGCCGACGGCACGTGGCCGCCGCCGGACGCGGCGTCTGCCACCTCGGTGGGCAGCTCGACGCCGGCGAGGGCCGCGAGCAGGCCCCGGGGTCTCCCGTCGCGGACCAGCTCGAGCGCGGCGACATGCCCGACGGTGCGGCACAGCAGATGGGCCGCCGCATCGGTCGGCTCGGCGAGGTGGGACCATGCCGCACGGGCGCGCCGTGCCTCGGCTCCCTCGGCGGCACGTGACGGTCCGACGGCGGGCGGCTGCGCCGGCCCGCTCATCGGGCCTCGCCTCCGCGCAGGGCCAGGGCGTGCCCGATGTGCTCGGCGCCGGGACGCTCGCAGCCCTCGAGGTCCGCGAGCGTCCAGGCCACCCGGAGCACACGGTCGTGTCCGCGCAGGGTCAGCCGTCCGGTCTCGACGGCCCGGTCGAGCAGACGCTGCTCGCCGCGGGCGGGCGCGAGGTCGCGTCGCAGGCGCGGGCCGGGGATCTGGGCGTTGAGCGACCACGGCTCGTGGGCGAACCGTGCGGCCTGGCGGTCCCGTGCCCGGGCGACACGTCGGGCGATCGCGGCGCTGGCCTCCGGCGTCTGGGCCGCGGCCTCGCGCCGCACGTCGACGGGGCCCACCCCGATCCGCATGTCGATCCGGTCGAGCACGGGGCCCGAGAGCCGGGTCAGATAGCGACGCCGTGCGAGCGGGGTGCAGCTGCAGTCCTCCCCGCGACCCCACGCGCGGCCGCATGGACAGGGGTTGGCGGCCAGCACGAGCTGGAAGCGGGCCGGGTAGCGGGTCACGCCCCGGGCCCGATGCAGCGTCACGTCCCCGGACTCGAGGGGCTCGCGCAGCGCCTCGAGCACACGCGAGGGGAACTCGGGGGCCTCGTCGAGGAACAGCACCCCGGCGTGGGCGCGCGAGATCGCTCCGGGCAGGGCGAAGCCGGCGCCGCCGCCCACGACGGCGGCGGGGGTCGCCGTGTGGTGGGGGCTCTCGAACGGGGGCCTGCGCACGAGGCCGTCCCGGGCGTCGAAGCGCCCGGCGACCGAGTGGATGGCGCTCACGGCGAGCGCATCCGCGTCGCTGAGGTCCGGCAGGATCGTGGGGATCCGGGCCGCGATCATGGTCTTGCCGGCCCCGGGCGGTCCGGTCAGGAGCAGGTGATGGCCGCCGGCGGCGGCGACCTCGGCGGCGCGGCGCGCCTGGGCCTGCCCGACGACGTCGGCGAAGTCGAGCTCGGGCGCGGCGGCCTGCCCCCGCTCCACGGCCCGCGGCGGCGCGAGCGGCGAGGGCGCGGCGACCTTGAGGCTCGCGCGGCCGCCGTGACGGCGCACGACCTCGGCGAGATCCTCTGCGGTCACGATGTCGAGGCCCTCGACGAGGGCGGCCTCGGCGGCGTTGGCGTGCGGGACGACGGCCGTCGTGGCGCCCTCGCGCCGCGCGGCGAGCAGCGACGGGAGGATGCCGGGCACGGGCCGTAGACGGCCGTCGAGGCCGAGCTCCCCGAGGTGCACGACACGGGAGACGCTCGCGGCACGGACCACCTCGTGCGCCGCGAGCACGGCGATCGCGATCGCGAGGTCGAAGCCGGAGCCACGTTTGGCCAGGTAGGCCGGGACGAGGTTCACGGTGATCCGACGGGAGGCGAGCGGGCTGCCGATCTGCCCGGCCGCCCCGCGCACCCGCTCGCGGGCCTGGAGGGTCGAGGAGTCCGGGAGCCCGACCAGGGCGAACGACGGCAGGCCGGCCGAGACCTCCGCCTCGACCTCGACGAGGGTGCCCTCGAGGCCGGTGAGGGCGACCGCGAGAGTGCGCCCGATGCTCATGCCCCCACCGCCCGCAGGTGCTCGATCTCGGGCTCGGCGTCGTCGCTGACCATGATGGCCAGCACGTCGATGCGCAGGTCGCGGTGCGGTGGGCAGTGGTCCATGAGGTAGGCCGAGGCCAGCAGTCGCAGACGGCGCAGCTTGCGGTCGTCGACCGCGGCCTGCGGCACCCCGGACAGGGTCGTGCGGCGGGTCTTGACCTCGACGAACACGAGGGTGGGGCCGTCGAGGGCGACGATGTCGATCTCGCCGCGTGCGATCCGCACGTTGCGCTCGAGCACCTGCCAGCCGCTCGCGGCGAGGTGGGCGGCGGCGATGTCCTCGCCGAGCCGGCCGATCTGGGGCCGTGTCATCTGCCGGACGGGTGCGTCGGCGCGGTGGGGTGTCTGCGTCGTGGTGGGGTCCATGCGCCCACCCTGGTCGGGCCCGGGACGGCGTGCACGGGCACGCCCGGGATTGTGGGCGACCCGGTGATGTGGAGGGAAGGCGACCGCTCACGGCCGCGGCGCCTCGCGACGCCCCGTCGGCGGGCCGGCCTCGCGGCTCAGGGCAGGGCGATGTCGGGCTTGGCGAGCTCTTCGATGTTGACGTCCTTGAACGTCACGACCCGCACCGAGCGCACGAAACGGCTCGAGCGGTACACGTCCCAGACCCAGGCGTCGGCGAGCGTGAGCTCGTAGAACACCTCTCCCCCGCCGCTGCGCACCTGGAGGTCCACCTGGTTGGCGAGGTAGAAGCGACGCTCGGTCTCGACCACGTAGGTGAACAGGGAGACCACGTCGCGGTACTCGCGGTAGAGCTGCAGCTCCATGTCGGATTCGTAGTTCTCGAGATCCTGCGTGCTCACCGTGCGTCCTCCTGCTGGCCATGGCCGTGGTTCCGGCCTCTCGGACCGGTCTCGTCGTCCGCGGACCACAGTACGTCAGGCGTCTGCGCCCTCGCGGCGGCGGGGGCCGCGGCGGCTCCGAGCAGGTTCCACGAGCGCCGGTGCAGCGGGTGGGGGCCGAGTCTGCGCAGCGCCTCGCGGTGCGCAGCCGCGGCATAGCCCTTGTTGGCGTCCCAGCGGTAGTCGGGGGCGTCGGCGGCGAGGGCGACCATGTGGCGGTCGCGCGCGACCTTCGCGATCACGCTCGCGGCGGCCACGCTGCGGCACTCGCGGTCAGCCCCCACGCGCAGCCCCACGCGGGGCACGGACCCGTCGGCGCCGGGACGCAGGTGCGGCCCGATCACGTCGACGTTGCCGTCGAGCAGCACCGCGTGGACCGCGGTGCCGAGCCCCTCGATCGCGCGCAGGGCGGCCAGGGTGAGCGCGCCCATGATGCCGCGCTCGTCGATCTCGGCGGCGCTCGACCAGCCGAGCGCGTGCGCGTGGGCCGCGGCGCCGATCGGGTCGACGAGCGCCTCGCGGCGCCGTGCGGTGAGGGCCTTGGAGTCCCGCACCTCGGCGGGCAGGTCCGTGAGCACGCGGCCGTCCTCGATGCGGAGCGCGCACGCGCCGACCACGACGGGGCCGGCGAGCGCCCCGCGACCCACCTCGTCGAGGCCCACGACCACCCCGGTGCCGCCCAGGGCGGCGGCGAGGTCGAGCTCGGCGGCGTAGCCGGGCACCACGACGGGGCGGGGGGCACGGCGCGCCGCGCGAGAGGCTGCTGTGCGGGAGGCGGCGATGCGCGATGCTGCCGCGCTGGACGCGGCGGTGCGGGACGGGGTCATGCGGGCGTCAGGACGGGTCGGGGACGTTCGTGAACGCGTCCTCGCCCGCGTCGAGCACGTTCCAGTGGGACACGGGCCACATCACCACGAACGCCTTGCCGGTGATGTCGGACTCGGGCACGAAGGCCTCCTCGCCGCGGCTGTCGTGGTACGCCGAGTCGGCCGAGGCGAAGCGGTTGTCGCCCATCACCCACACCGAGCCGGCGGGCACGGTCACGTCGAAGGCCCACTGGCAGGCGGGGGTGTCGGGGTTGATGTACGGCTCGTCGATCGTGGTCCCGTTGACCTGGAGCTTCCCGCCGACCTCGGGGCAGACCACGTGGTCGCCCGGGAGGCCGATGAGGCGCTTGACGAGGTGGTCCTCGGCGGGGTCCGGGGCCAGGCCGATGTAGCTGAGGACCTTGGTGACCTTGTAGCGGGCGCCGTCGGTGCGTCCCGGCTCGTCGGGGATCCAGCTGCCCGGGTCCTGGAAGACGACGACGTCGCCCCGGTGCAGGTCGAACACGCCCGGGGTCAGCTTCGAGACCAGGATCTTGTCGTCGGTCTCGAGGGTCGGGACCATCGAGGTGGACGGAATGAAGAAGGGCTGGACCAGGAAGGTCTTGACGAGGATCGCGATGAGCAGTGCGACCAGCAGGGTGACGACGTAGTCGAGCCAGCCGCCGCCGCGTCGTCGCCGACGCCGGCCCGCGGCGTGCGAGCGGCGATGGCCGCCCGCCCCTGCCTGCACGTCGGGGGCGGATTCGGCCGGGCTCGTCTCGTTCATCGCCGCGATCCTACCGAGGGCACCGGGCCCCATCGAGGGATCGGCCAGATGATGCGTCGCACCTCACCGACGATCCTGTCCTCGGGGATCATGCCGCCGCCGGGCGATCCGAGGTGGTCGCGCGAGTCCGAGGAGTCGGCGCGGTTGTCACCGAGCACGAACACGGTGCCGGCGGGCACCTCGACGTCGAAGGCGACATCGCTCGGCGCGGTGCCGGGCGCGAGATAGGGCTCGTCGAGGGCGGTGCCGTCGATCGTCAGGTGCCCGGCGTCGTCGCAGCACCGCACCCGGTCGCCCCCGACCCCGATCACGCGCTTGACCCAGTAGCGCTTGCCGTCGCGGCCGGGGCCGAAGTACTCCGTGCCGTCGAAGACGACGATCTCGCCGCGCCGGGCGGTTCCACGCTGGGTGCGGTCGACGAGCAGGACGTCGCCGGTGCGCAGGGTCGGGCTCATCGAGGCGCTCGGCACCCAGAAGGTCTGGACGGCCACGTGGCGCACCACGAGGGCGGCGACCAGCACGAGCACGACGACGGCGGCGACGACCCCGAGGTGGGGTCGCCGCCGCCGTGAGGCCGTCGCGTCCATGTCGTGCCGCGGGCCGGGGTGCGCGAGGTCCGATCCGGAGGGGATCAGGAGTGGGTGCGCTTCTCCTTGATGCGGGCCTTCTTGCCGGTCAGGCCGCGCAGGTAGTAGAGCTTGGCGCGGCGCACGTCGCCGCGGGTGACGACCTCGATCTTGTCGATCGTGGGGGCGTGGACCGGGAAGACGCGCTCGACGCCCACGCCGAACGAGATCTTGCGGACCCGGAAGGTCTCGCGGATGCCGTCGCCCTGGCGGGCGATGACGTAGCCCTGGAACACCTGAACGCGCGAGCGGTTGCCCTCGACGACCTTCACGTGGACCTTGACGTTGTCGCCGGGACGGAAGTCGGGGACGTCGTCGCGCAGCTGCGCCTTGTCGAGCTCATCGAGCTTCTGCATGTTCTCTCTCCAGCCCTCCGCCTCAGGTCGGACGGCGCGTTCGCGGGGCGTCGCCCTGCGGGGACGCCCGTGGTGAACCGTCGATCCGGCGGATGCTCACCGCGCCCGGGGGCGGCGGATCGATCCGTACCGGTGTGCTGGGCCTCTGGCCGCGACTCCCATCGCGACGGACCTGCCCGGCCGCCTGGTGTGCGTCTCCCCTGAGGCAGAGGCGCACGCGGCATGCACAAGGGGTCATTCTGCCAAGCGCCGCATCGCCCGGCAAGAGCGGCCGGGAGCGGAGGTGCAGGTCAGGAGGCCGGTGCGGTGTCGGCTGCGTCACCCGGCGCGGGCGGGGCCAGCAGGTCGGGGCGCCGCTCGGCGGTGCGGAGCCGGGACTGCTCGGCCCGCCAGGCCGCGATCCGGGCGTGGTCGCCCGACAGCAGGATCTCGGGCACCGCACGCACGGTGCCGTCGGGGGCGGTCCACGTGGCGGGCCGCGTGTACAGGGGGTATTCGAGCAGGCCGTCGGAGTGGGACTCCTCGACGAGCGAGGCGGCGTTGCCGACGACTCCGGGCACGAGACGCACGACGGCCTCGGTGATCGCGAGCACGGCCACCTCGCCGCCGTTGAGCACGTAGTCGCCGAGGCTCGCGAGGGCCAGCTCGTGCCCGCGGGCCGCGAGGTGCTCGTACACGCGCTCGTCGATGCCCTCGTAGCGGCCGCACGCGAACAGCAGCCACGGCCGCTGCGACCAGGACTGGGCGGTGGCCTGGGCGAACGGCGCCCCGGCGGGGTTGGGGAAGACGATCAGCGGGGCGGCGTCGTCGCCGAGCTCCTCGCGGCCCGCCGCGATGACGGACTCGAGGGCCTCGGCCCACGGCTCGGGCTTCATGACCATGCCGGCGCCGCCGCCGAGCGGGCTGTCGTCGACCGTGCGGTGGCGGTCGTGGGTGAAGTCGCGCAGGTCGTGGACGCGCACGTCGACGAGGCCGTCGCGGCGCGCCTTGCCCAGCAGCGACAGCTCGAGCGGGGCGAGGTAGTCGGGGAAGATCGTGAGGACGTCGATGCGCATGCCTCAGGCCCGTTCCGGCGTGTCGTCGTCCTCGTCCAGCTCCTCGAACAGGCCGCCCGGCGGATCGGCGAGCACGATGCCCGCCTCGAGGTCGACCTCGGGGACGAGCTCCTCGACGAAGGGGAGCATGACGCGCCGTCCCGCGGCGGTGCGCACGATCAGCAGGTCCTGCGCGGGGTAGTGCTCGAGATCGGCGACGGTGCCGAGCTCGCGGCCGTCGACGTGGCGCACCGTGAGACCGCGCAGCTGCGAGGGGTACCAGGCATCGGGGTCCTCGTCGGCCTCGAGCTCGGGGTCGACGTCGAGGTGCAGCTCGGCGCCGCGCAGCGCCTCCGCGTCCGTGCGGTCGGCGACCTCGGCGAAGCGCGCGTACCAGCGGTCCTGCTGGGTGCGGGTCGCGGCGACGGTGAGGGTGCGCGGCCCCGTGGGCGTCGTCACCGCGAAGGCGGTGCCGACGGCGAGGCGCTCGGCGGGCTGGTCGGTGCGGAGGACGAGCGCGACCTCGCCGCGCAGGCCGTGCGCCTTGCCGATGGTCGCGATCACCACGTCGAGCGTCGTCATCGGTTCTCTCCTTGGTCGGCGGGGGCCGAGGGCCCCCAGGGATGCGGAAGGCGGCACCGGTGACCGGTGCCGCCTTGCGCGGTGGGACGTGCTCTCACGCGCCTCGGCGCCGGTCGACGTCCACGATGTCGACGCGGATCGCCTCGTTCGACAGGGCGGACGTCACGGTGCGCAGCGCGCGCGCCGTGCGGCCGCTGCGGCCGATCACACGGCCCAGGTCGTCGGGGCTGACCCGGACCTCGAGCAGCGGTCCGCGGCGCGTGGACTTCTCCGTGACGCGGACGTCGTCGGGGTTGTCGACGATGCCGCGCACGAGGTGGTCGAGGGCTTCGGCGCGAGCGCTCATGTCAGGCCTCGTCGGTGGTGGCCTCGGCGGCGTCCTCGGTGCGCTCGCCCTCGGCGGGAGCCTCCTCGGCGCCCTCGGCAGGAGCCTCGGCCTTGGTCGCGGCGGCCTTCTCGCGGGACGCGGCGGCGGCCTTGTCGGCCTCGGCGATCGCGTCCTCGGCGGACTGCTTGGCCTCGGCGGACTTGAGCGAGCCGGCGGTGTCGCCCTCGCCCGTGTGCTTGGCCCAGTCGCCGGTGACCTTGAGGATCGCGGCGACCTGCTCGGTCGGCTGCGCGCCGACGCCGAGCCAGTACTGCGCACGGTCGGAGTCGACCTCGATGAACGAGGGCTCCTCGGTCGGGTGGTACTTGCCGATCTCCTCGATCACGGCGCCGTCGCGCTTCTTGCGCGAGTCGGCCACGACGATGCGGTAGTACGGTGCACGGATCTTGCCCATGCGCTTGAGACGGATCTTGACGGCCACGGGTGTGACGCTCCTTCGGGATGTTCGGGTGAGTCCCGACGCTGCCTGTGGGGTCATGCGGGCGCTGTCGGTGCTCGGGGTGTCACGTCCGGGCGGGTAGAGGGCCGGCCAGGGCGCATACAGCGGTCAAGTATGCCAGCGCCCGGCCGAGGGTGCCAGGCGGCGGCGTGTGCGTCGGGGCACGTCGGACCCGCCTCGGGCGCCTCACCGGACCCGCAGCAGCTCCGCGACGTGGCTCAGGCGCTCGTCGACGGGCTTGGTGCGGTAGCCCTCGGCGAGGCCGCCGAGGGTGCGCGGGCGTGCCTGCTCGAGCACCGCGAGGGCGGCCCGGTGCGACACCTCCGGGTCGTCCGAGGTCCCGAGCGCGGCCGTCGTCCGCGCCACGAGGTCGTCGACGTCGGCGATCGCGTACACGGTGCCCAGACGCCCGCGCGGGAAGTCCGGCACGGTCAGGACGTGCTCGATGTACTCCCGGCTCATGGCGTCCCCCTCGTCCGCGACGATGCGCTCGAGCCCCTCGAGCACGACGGTGTCGAGGAAGCGGTCGACCTCGTCCATGTCGTAGCCCTCGGTCACGCGCACGGGCGTGAAGCGCACGCTGCGCACCCGCGGGAGCATCGCGCCGGCGCGGTCGCCGGCGTCGGGCCCGCTCGCGGCGTCCCTCACCTCCGCGAGGAAGCCGTCGACCTCGTCCATGTCGTAACCCTGCGTGAGGCGCACGGGGGAGAACCTGATCGCATCGATGTCATCGGCCAGGGGCATAGGGGGTCCTCTCGGGGGCGGGGCGGGGTCAGGGGCGCCCGGCGACGCGCACGCCGCCGAGCACGATCGCGTCGAGGTCCCGCAGGACGCTCACGTCCTCGCGCGGGTCGGTCGCGGTGACGAGCAGGTCGGCGGGGGCGCCGTCCTCGAGCGCGGGCGCCCCGAGGAAGGTGCGCGGGCCCCAGATCGCGGCCTCGAGCACCTGGGTGGGGGTCAGGCCGCACGCGATGAGCTCGTCGAGCTCGTCGTGCACGATGCCGTGGCCGAGCACGCCGCCCGCGTCGGTGCCCACCAGGAGCGCGACCCCGGCGTCGTAGGCGTCGCGCGTGCGGGCGTAGCGACGCGCGCGCAGGCGCCGCATGTGGGCGGCGTAGGCGGGGAACTTCTGCTCCCCCTGGGCCGCGTACTGCTCGAAGCGGTCGACGTTGACGAGGGTCGTGACGACGGGGACGCCGAGGTCGGCGGCCCGCGCGATCGTCTCGTCGGTGAGCCCGGTGGCGTGCTCGAGGCAGTCGAACCCGGCGTCGAGCAGCAGCGGCAGGGTCTCGGCGGCGAAGGTGTGTGCGGTGATGCGGGCCCCCGCCCCGTGGGCGGCGCGCGCGGCCGCGGCGAAGGCCTCGGGCGGGAAGGTCGGGCGCAGATCGCCGGCGGAGCGGTCGATCCAGTCGCCGACGACCTTGACCCAGCCGTCGCCGCGCGCGGCCTCGCGGGCGACCGCGGCGGGCAGGTCGGCCGGCTCGACCTCATCGGCGTAGCCGATCAGGTAGCGGCGGGTGCGGGCCAGATGCCGCCCGGCGCGGATGATGCGGGGCAGTCCGGGCTCTGCCTGCAGGGGCGAGGTGTCGATGATCGAGCCGGCGTCGCGGATCAGGGTGACGCCGCTGGCCAGGTCGGTGCGGGCCTGGGCGCGGGCCTCGGCCAGGGTCGTGCCGCGGCCGTCGTCGCCGATGCCCACATGGCAGTGCAGGTCGGCGAGCCCCGGCACGACGACGCCCGGGACGTCGACCACCTCGGCCGACGACGGCAGCTCGGGCCGCTCGTGCCAGATGCGCCCCGCGGCGACCCAGGCCTCGCCGATCTCCTCCTCGGGGCCGAGCAGGATCGGTCCCGTCAGATGCAGGACGGGCGTGCCGGGAGGCGGTGCGGGCGCCGTGTAGGGGGCGGCGGCCGCACGGGCCATCGAGGCCGCGACATGGTCGTCGCCGTCGGCGGGCGCCGGCTCGTCGGGGCTCAGGGGCGCCATCGGCTCGTCAGCGGCCCTTGCCGAACATGCCGCGCAGCTCGCGCGGCAGCTGGGACGGGTCGAGATCGGCGAGGTCGGGCATCTCGCCGCCGGCCGGGCCCTGGCTCGCGCCGCCGCCGAAGGCGGAGCCGGACGTGCCCTGCTGCGCGGCCCGCTCGGCCGCCTCGCGCTCCTGCTGGGCGCGCTTAGCGGGGTTGCTCGACATCTTCTTGGCGCCCTTGCCCTTGCCGCCCTTGGGGGACTGCATGCGGCCGCGGGACTTCTTGCCGTAGCCCATGCCGGGCGCGCCCGGCATGCCGCCGCCGGCCATCCCGCCGCCCATCGTGCGCATCATCTGCTGGGCCTGCTTGAAGCGCTCGAGCAGGGCGTTGACCTCGGACACCGAGGTGCCGGAGCCGCGGGCGATGCGGGCGCGGCGCGAGCCGTTCAGGAGCTTGGAGTCGTTGCGCTCGGCCGGCGTCATCGACTGGATGATGGCCTCGACGCGGCCGATGTCCTTCTCGTCGAAGTTCTCGAGCTGCTCGCGGAACTGGCCCATGTTGGGCAGCATGCCGAGCATCTTCTTGAGGTTGCCCATCTTCTTGAGCTGCTGCATCTGGCCCAGGAAGTCCTCGAGGGTGAAGTCCTCGCCCTTGGCGAGCTTGCCCGCCATCTTCTCGGCCTCGGCCTGGTCGAAGGACCTCTCGGCCTGCTCGATGAGCGACATGACGTCGCCCATGTCGAGGATGCGCCCGGCCATGCGGTCGGGGTGGAAGCGCTCGAAGTCGCCGAGCTGCTCGCCCGTCGAGGCGAACAGGATGGGCCGCTGGGTCACGCCCGTGATCGACAGGGCGGCGCCGCCGCGGGCGTCGCCGTCGAGCTTGGACAGCACCACGCCGGTGAAGCCGACGCCGTCGCGGAAGGCCTCGGCCACGCGGGCGGCGTCCTGGCCGATCATCGCGTCGACGACGAACAGGGTGTCGTCGGGGTGGACGGCGTCGCGGATGTCCCGCGCCTGCTGCATCATCTCCTCGTCGATGCCGAGGCGGCCCGCGGTGTCGACGATCACGATGTCGTGCTGCTGGAAGCGGGCGGTCGACACGCCGTTCATGGCCACGAGCACGGGATCGCCCACGCCGTTGCCGGGCTCGGGCGCGAAGACGGGCACGCCCGCGCGCTCGCCGACGATCTGCAGCTGGTTCACGGCGTTGGGCCGCTGGAGGTCCGCCGCGACGAGCATCGGGGTGTGCCCCTCGCTCTTCATCCACCGGGCGAGCTTGCCCGCGAGCGTCGTCTTGCCGGCGCCCTGGAGGCCCGCGAGCATGATGACGGTCGGAGGGTTCTTGGCCCATGCCAGCTCGCCGGTCGCGCCGCCGAGCACGTCGACGAGCTCGTCGTGCACGATCTTGACGACCTGCTGGGCGGGGTTGAGCGCCTTGGAGACCTCCTCGCCGAGCGCCCGCTCGCGCACCCTGCCGGTGAAGTCGCGGACGACGGGGACCGCGACGTCGGCGTCCAGGAGGGCGCGGCGGATCTCGCGGATGGTCTTGTCGACATCGGCCTCGGACAGGCGTCCGTGCCCGCGCAGCCCCTTGAGGGACGCGGTGATGCGATCGGAGAGGTTGTTGAACACGAAGAGAGCTTCCCCCTGGGAGTGCTGGGACCGTCCCAGTGTAGCCAGGGCCCCCGCGCCCTCCGGGGCGCGGGGGACGCGGCTCACGCGGAGGCGGCGTCCATGATCGCGGCGATGATGCGCCCGACCATGGGGGCCTCGAGCGGGCGGCCGCGCGCGTCCGTCAGGTAGAGCACGTCGACGGCGCGGCGGCCGAGGGTCATGACGTGCGCGCTGCGCACCATGAGCTGGTGGCCCGTGATCATCTCGGCGACGTCCGCGAGCAGGCTCGGCCGGTTGGCGGCGTTGACCTGGATCACGGTGGCCTCCTGGGAGGCGCTCGGCAGCAGCGTCACGACCGGGATGTCCTCGGTAGTCCGGGCGGGCGCGCCGGGCGGCACCTCGAGCACGCGGGCGGCGGGATCGCCCCGCCCGTCGAGCTCGCGGGCGAGCGCCGAGCGCAGGGCCGTCGGATGCGGGAGGTCCGCGGGCGTCCCGGAGACCCACCAGGTGTCGACGGCCACGCCCTCCATCGTCGAGACGACGGCCGAGCGCACGTCGATCCGGTGGCGGGCGAGCACGCGCGCCATGGCGGCGAACACGCCGGGGCCGTCGGGGGCGCCCAGGCAGATCTGCGAGACCTGGTCGTCGCCGGTCGGGGCGGGATAGAGCACCTGGGGCACGCCCGTGCGGTGGACCGCGTCGAGCACCGCCTGCTCGACGGAGCGCTGGGGCGCGAGGAACTCGCGCGGCCCCCGGATCGCGCCGGCGAGGGAGGCGCGGGCACGCTCGGTCAGGTGGTCGACGAGCGAGGCGCGCCAGCTCGACCAGGCGGCCGGCCCGGCCGCGCGCGCGTCGGCCTCCGTGAGCGCCCGCAGCAGCTCGAGGCGGCCCGGGTCCCGGTCCACGGCGTCCAGCAGCGCGCCGAGCGTCGCGGCGTCGGACGGGTCGCGCCCGGTCGCGAGCTCGACCAGGGTCAGGTGCTCGGCCACGAGGGACGCGATCACGTCGGCGTCCTCGGCGTCGAAGCCGAGGCCGAGCGCGGACTCCCGGGCCAGCGGCGCGCCCTCCCGGGCGTGGTCGCGCGCGTCGGCGCGCTTGCCGATGTCGTGGAGCAGGGAGGCGGCCAGCAGGAGGTCCGGGCGGTCCACCTCCGCGAGATGGGACTGGGCCTCGCGCACCGTCTCGATCTGGTGGCGGTCGACCGTGAAGCGATGGACGGCGGAGCGCTGGGGACGGTTGCGCACGCCCGCCCAGGCGGGGATCCAGCCGGTCACGACCCCGTGCACGTCGAGCGCCTCGTAGACGTCGGCCACGTGCGCGCCCGCGAGCGCGTCCATCAGCAGGTCCCGCTGTGCGGGGCTGAACGGGAGCGGCAGCGGGTGGCGGCGCAGGCGCACGAGGGTCGCGTCCGACAGCGGCAGCCCGGTCGTGGCCGCATGGCGCACGGCGGCGATGTCCCGCAGCGGGTCGGTGACGGCCGGGTCCACCGAGACCTCCCCGGCCTGCACGATCACGCCGTGCTCGAGCCGGGTCAGGTCGGGTCGGCGGGTCGCGCCCGAGCCGACGGTCGCGCGGCCGCCCGGGGACGCGGCGGCCTGGGCCGCGCGGACCACGCGGTGCAGCTCCCAGGCGACGGTGCGCGCCGACTCGGCGAGCGCCGCGAGGTGGTCGTCCGCGGTGTCGTAGCCGCACAGGGCCGCGACGGCGTCCTGGTCGGGGCGGCCGAGCCGGGTGCCGGAGCGTCCGGTGACGGCCTGCAGGGCGTCGCGGGCGTCCAGCAGCACGTCGGCCGCGCGGTCGATCGCGACGTGGTCGTGGTCGGCCAGCCAGCTGCCCGCGAAGGCGCGGATGACGGTCACGTCGCGCAGGCCGCCGCGGTCGGCCTTGAGGTTGGGCTCGGAGGAGTGGGCGAGCACGCCGTAGCGCGACTCCCGGTCCTCGGCGAGATCGATCAGCTCGGCGCGGCGGGTGCGGGCCTGGCTCCTCCACACCCGGCGCACGCGCGACTGGGTGTCCTTGACGAGCGCGGGGTCCCCCGCGACGGTCCGCAGGTCGAGCAGGGAGATCGCGGCGCGCAGGTCGTCCCGGGCGACCTCCTCGGTCTCGAGCGGGGTGCGCACGGAGTGGTCGAGCGAGGTGCCGGAGTTCCAGATCGGGTACCACAGCGCGCTCGCGAGGGTCGCGGCCCGCTCGTCGTCGACGACCGCGGGGTCGACGAGCAGCACGAGGTCGAGGTCGCTCGCCGGTCCCAGGTCACGGCGCCCGAGGGATCCGAGCGCGGCGAGGGCCGCGCCCGCCGCGGGGGCGTCCGCCGACTCCCACAGGTCGGTGAGCCATGCGTCGACCAGGTCGGCGTGCTGCTCCCGGCGCGTCTGCCCGTCCGCCCTGTCCCCGAAGCCGTGGTGCAGGACGTGGTCGAGCCGGCGCGCCGGGAGCGAGTCCGAGGGGAGGTCAGAGGGCACTGGCGCCTTCCTCGCCCGTGCGGACACGGACGACGGAGCCCACCTCGCTGGTCCAGACCTTGCCGTCGCCGATGCGTCCCGTGCGCGCGGCGCGCACGATGACCTCGACGAGGGCGGGCTCGTCGGCGTCCTCGGCGAGGACCTCGAGCTTGATCTTGGGGATCGTGTCGATGCGGTACTCGGCGCCGCGGTAGACCTCGGTGTGGCCGCCCTGGCGGCCGTACCCGGCGACCTCGCTGATCGTGAGGCCGGCGACGCCGTGCTCGCGCAGCGCGTCGGTCACGCTCTCGAGGGCGTGCGGCTGGATGACGGCGGTGATGAGTCTCATCGGGTCTCCCCTGCGGTGGTGGCGGGCCGGCGGCCCTCGGAGTCGGTGCCGGGGTCGGACCCGGCGGTGGGGTCGGTCGGGGCCGCGCTCGGCCCGGCGGGGGCCGCGACGGGCTCGGCCGCCCGCATCGGACGACGGTCCAGACGCGAGGCCAGGTTGCCGACGAGATCGTATCCGGACTCGGCGTGGCGGGTGATGTCGATGCCCGCACGCTCCTCGTCGGGGGTGATCCTCCAGCCCATGACCGCCTTGAGTACCAGGGCGATCACGAGGGTGACGACGCCCGAGAAGACGACGGCCGCGAGCGCGATGACGATCTGGACCACGAGCTGGCGCGCGCCGTGGCCGTAGAACAGACCGGTCTCGGTCGACAGGAAGCCGATCAGGACGGTGCCGACGAGGCCGCCGACGAGGTGGACGCCGACCACGTCGAGCGAGTCGTCGAAGCCGAAGCGGGCCTTCAGCCCGACCGCGAGCGAACACAGGGCGCCTGCGACGACGCCGAGCACGATCGCGCCGAGCGGGCTCACGGCCGCGGCGGCGGGCGTGATGGCCACGAGGCCCGCGACGACGCCCGAGGCCGCGCCGAGCGAGGTCACCGCGCCGTGGCGGATCTTCTCGACGAGCACCCAGCCGAGCATGGCCGAGGCGGTCGCGACGGTGGTCGTGACCCAGGCGAGGCCCGCGGTCCCGTCGGCCGTGCCGGCGCTGCCGGCGTTGAAGCCGAACCAGCCGAACCACAGCAGGGCGGCACCGAGCATGACGAGCGGCAGGTTGTGCGGCTTCATGACGTCGCGGCCGAAGCCGAGGCGCGGCCCCACCACGATCGCGAGCACGAGGCCCGCGACGCCCGCGTTGATGTGGACGACGGTGCCGCCCGCGAAGTCGATGGGGGCCACGGTCGCCGCGGCGTCCGCCCCGGTGCCGGTCGTGCCGAAGATCATCGCGGCGATCGAGCCGGGAGCCCCGGAGAGCAGGCCTCCGCCCCAGACCATGTGCGCGAGCGGCGCGTAGCACAGCAGGATCCACACGGCGACGAACACGATCCAGGTGGAGATCTTGACGCGGTCGGCGATCGCGCCGGAGATGAGCGCGGCCGAGATGACCGCGAAGGTCATCTGGAAGCCGGCGGCCACGAGGAACGGCACGCCGGAACCGGCGAGCAGGGAGTCGGCGTCCGAGCCGTGCAGGCCGAAGAAGTCCGCCGGGTTGCCGAAGACTCCGCCCACGTCGCTGCCGAAGGCGACCGAGTAGCCGCAGACCGTCCACACGATCGCGCCCACCCCGAGCGCGGTGAACGACATCAGCATCATGTTCAGGACGGTGCGGGAGCGGACCATGCCGCCGTAGAAGAGGGCCAGCGCGGGCGTGGTCATCATGAGCACCAGGGAGGCGCTCGTGAGCAGCCAGGCGGTGGCGCCGGTGTCCAGAGTGAAGTCCATCGAGTGTCCAAGTGTCGGCGGGACCGGCCGCAGGGCCGATCGGCCCATGGAGGACCGTGCCATCATCGTTGGCCGCCGGCCCCCGGGAGCCCGCAGCGATCGGGGCCCGTTACCGTTCTGTGATGCGGCGTCCCACATGGTGACCCCTGTGGCGGAGCGTCAGGACCGCCAACGCTCCCCGGGCGGCGGCTCGGGCGTGTGGAGTCCCGGATCTCGTGCCCGTCGTCCCCGAACGCCACGTGGCGGCACCTGTCCTTGATGAGAGGTGCCGCCACGTGACGTTCGACGGGCGCGTGAGGGCGGACGTGTCAGCGCGTGAGGGCGGACACGCGTCAGCGCATACGCCGCCGGCTCAGTCGCCGAGCAGGGCGTCGACGAAGCCGTGGGGGTCGAAGGGGGCGAGGTCGTCCATGCCCTCGCCGAGCCCGACCATCTTGACGGGCACGCCGAGCACGCGCTGCACGTTGACGACGATGCCGCCCTTGGCGGTGCCGTCGAGCTTGGTGAGCACGATGCCCGTGATGTTGACGGCCTCGGAGAACACCCGGGCCTGCTGCATGCCGTTCTGCCCGGTCGTCGCATCGAGCACGAGCAGCACCTCGCGCACGCCCACGCCGTGCAGGGCCTTCTCGGACACCCGGCGCACCTTGCCGAGCTCGTCCATGAGGCCCTTCTTGTTCTGCAGGCGCCCGGCGGTGTCGATGATCGCGACGTCCACGCCCTCGGCGACGCCCTCGGAGATCGCGTCGAAGGCGACCGAGGCGGGGTCGGCGCCGTCGACGTCCGAGCGTACGGTGCGCACGCCCACCCGCGAGCCCCACGTGGCGAGCTGGTCGGCGGCGGCGGCGCGGAAGGTGTCGGCCGCGCCGAGCACGACGGTGCGGCCCTCGGCGACGAGCACGCGCGCGAGCTTGCCGACGGTGGTGGTCTTGCCGGTGCCGTTGACCCCGACCATGAGGATGGCCGAGGGCACGACGGTGCCGTCCTCGGCGCGCTGGCGGGTCGCCGCGAGACGGCGGTCCATCGCGGGGTCGATCAGGCGCACGAGCTCCTCGCGGAGCACCTCGCGCACCGCGGCGGGCTCGTGGGAGCCGAGCACCTGCATGCGCTGGCGCAGCGCCGCGAGCAGCTCGTCGGTCGGGTCGGGGCCGAGGTCGGCCAGCAGCAGCGTCTCCTCGATCTCGTCCCACGTGTCCTCGTCGACCCGGTCGCGCGACAGCAGGCCCAGCAGCCCGCGGCCGATGCTGCCCGAGCGGGAGAGGCGGTCGCGCAGACGGACCATGCGGTCCGCGGCGGGCTCGGGGGTCTCGAGCGGCGGGGCGGTCGCGGCCTCGTCGGCCGTCGGGGCCCCGGTCTGCTCCTCGGCGGGCGACGCGGCCGGCGCCGGGGCGATCGGAGCCGGGGCGTTCTCGGCGGCCTGCTCGGTCGCGGGGGCCTCGACGGTCGCCGCGGACGTCTCGTCCGGCGCCAGGGCGGAGGCCTCGACGGTGGACTCGTCGGCGCGGTCGGGCTCGGTGCGCTCCTGGTCCGGAGCGGGTGCGGAGAGCGTGTCGGACCAGGTGGGGGCGGCGGGCCGCTCCTTGGTCGCGGTGGCGGTGCCCGCGGGCCGCTCGCCGTCGTGCTCGGTCGTCGCACGGTCCGTGCCGTCTCCGCCGCGGCGGCGTCCGCGCAGGATCGCCCAGCCGCCGCCACCGATCACGGCGATGCCGCCGATCGCCGCTCCGACGATCTCCACCAGCTGCACGGGATCCACAGTCACCTCCGGGGTCGGGGTACGCCGACGGTCGCGGCGAGGCCTCGGACGAGTCTAGGCGGTCCTCCGAGCGCGGCCGGGGCCGCGCGGGAGGCGCACGGGCGCGCTGCGGCGGGGATCACGCCGCCGGGCGCGGGGCGGCGGCGTCAGGAGCCGGCGCGCTGCGTGCGGGACGTGTGGCGACTGCTCGCAGAGTGCTCGCGGTGGCGCTGCAGGTGGGGCAGGGCGACGGCGCCGAGGATGCCGAGGGAGACGACGAGAGCGAGGAGGAAGTACACGATCACGGGACCCATGCCCATAGTGTGCGGGAGGAGGGCCGCGGAATCGAGCTTCTGCGGCGCGTGCCGCGGTGCGGACTGTGCCACACCGCGTCATCGGCGGCCGCGCACGGCCCTTCTCAGCCGACCTCGGGGAACCAGATCGCGATCTCCCGGGCGGCGGACTCCGGGGAGTCCGAGCCGTGCACGAGGTTCTGGATCACGGGAAGGTCCCACTCGCGGCCGAGGTCCCCGCGGATCGTGCCGGGCGCGGCGCTCGTCGGGTTGGTCGCGCCGGCGAGGGAGCGGAACCCCTCGATGACCTTCTCGCCCTCGGCGACGATCGCGACGAGGGGCGCGGAGCCCATGTAGTCCACGAGCGGCTGGTAGAACGGCTTGCCCTCGTGCTCGGCGTAGTGGGAGGACAGCTCCTCGGCGGTGGCGGTCCGCTGGGCCAGGGCGACGATGCCGTAGCCCTTGGCCTCGATGCGGCGCAGGATCTCGCCGCGCAGGCTGCGCTGGACGGCGTCGGGCTTCAGCAGGATCAGGGTGCGCTCGGTGCTCATGGGGGTGAGCCTATCGATCCTCGGCGCGCTCGCGCTCCGCGAGCACCCGGCGGTCCACCTCGTCCTTCTCGGCGTCCCAGCGGTGACCGCGCACCACCCCGTACACGTAGAGCACGGCGAGCGCGGCGCCGATGACCCACATGGCGGGCACGAACAGCCCCATCAGGATCACCGGGATCTGCGCGACGGCGCCGACCACATAGGGCCAGCTCCCCCGGCTCAGCAGCCCGGCGACGCCCATCAGCACGACCGCCGTGACGAGGGCGAGGGTCCACGTGCCCACGCGGTGCTCCGGGAGCAGCTGGTGGGCCACGAGCGCGGCGAAGAAGAGGACGAGGGCCTCGACGGTGAGCGTGGTGGCGCTCAGCATGCGCTGGGCGCCGTGGGCGCGGGCGGAGGGGGCGATGTCCAGGGCCATGCCGCCTCAGTCCTCCTCGGTGCGGCCGAGCAGGTCGCGGACCTCGGCGGCGAGGGTCACCGACCCCGCCACGACGACGCCGCCGAACTCGCCGCCGCGCTGCTCGGCGAGGTCCACGGCGGCCTGGATCGCATCGGGCAGGCTCGCGGTCTCGACGACCCGGTCCGGGTCGTCGAACACGTCGCGCGCGAGATCGGCGAGCCGGTCGGCGGGGATCGCCCGGGGCGAGGACGACTGCGTCACGACGATGTCGTCGAGCAGCGGCTCGAGGACCTCGAGGATCCGGTCGGCCTCCTTCTCCTGGAGGATGCCGACGATCCCGACGGTGCGCGTGAAGCGGAAGTTCTCCCGCACGGTCCGCACGAGGACCTCGGCGCCGTCGGGGTTGTGCGCCGCGTCGACGAGAACGGTCGGCGCCTGGCGCACCACCTCGGCGCGGCCGGGCGAGGTGACGTCGGCGAGCGCCGCGGCCAGGACGTCGGCGGCCAACGGCGTGCGGCCGTCCCCGAGCAGCGCCTCGCACGCGGCGACCGCGAGCAGGGCGTTGTGGGCCTGATGCTCGCCGAGCAGGTCGAGGAACACCTCGTCGTAGCGCGCGGCGATGCCCTGCAGGGTCAGCAGCTGGCCGCCGACGCCGGGGGTGCGGTCGAGCACCGCGATCTGCTCCTCCTCGACGACGGCGTCGGCGCCGAGCTCGATCACGCGGTCGCGGAGCACCTGGGCGGCCTCCTCGTAGCGCTGGGCGCCGATCACGGCGAAGGCGTCCGCGGTGAGGATGCCCGCCTTCTCCCCCGCGATGTCGGCGATGTCGTCGCCGAGGTACTCCTGGTGGTCGTAGCCGATCGCCGTGATGACCGCGACGTCGGGGCTCACCGCGCCGGTCGCGTCCCACGTGCCGCCCATGCCGGTCTCGATCACGGCCACGTCGACGGGAGCGCTCGCGAAGGCCTGGAAGCTCATCGCGATGACGTACTCGAAGAAGGTGAGACGCGGCCCGCCCGCGGCGAGCGACTCGGCGTCGACGATCTCGGCGAAGGGCTCGACGTCGCGGTAGGCCTGGATGAAGTCCTGCTCGGGGATCGAGCGCCCGTCGATCGCGATGCGCTCGACGGGGGAATGCAGGTGGGGGCTCGTGGCGCGCCCGGTGCGCAGGCCCGTCTCCCGCAGGATCCGTTCGACGATGCGCGCCGTCGTCGTCTTGCCGTTGGTGCCGGCGATGCGGATCGAGCGGTAGGAGGTCTGCGGGTCGCCCATCAGCTCCATCACACGACGGATCCGCGAGAGGTCCGGCTCGATCCGGTTCTCGGGGGCGCGGGCGAGCAGGGCGGCGTAGACCTCGCGCAGCTCGGGCGACATCTCTGCTCTGGCGGATCGGGGCACTCGGCGACTCCTGGGAACGGTGCGAGGGGCGGCGGCGCCGGGGGCGGGGCCGCGCGGCGGCGCCGTCCAGTCTACGAGGGCGCGAGGCGACGGGCGTCCTGCGGCCCGGCACGGGCGAGAGGGGGCGAGAGCGTGGCGCCGGCGCGGCGAGGGCGCAGCGCGGGCCGCCGACCCTCCGCGTCCCCTCCCCACGGCCGATGGGTCCCCATGGGGAGTTCTCCCCGTTCCCCCGCCCGGCGGCCCCGGCCTAGGGTCGCGACACCGGCAGATCCCGCCGCTCGCGGCGGGCCGAACGGCGCGGAGAGGAGCAGGCCATGACCACGATCGTCGGACCGCGTGCGTTCGCGAGCACGGCCGCGCGCGGCGCGGGCCGCTGCCCCGCGGAGCTGAACCCCCTGCTGCGGTCCGCGATCCCGCCGGGGCCCGCGGGGGAGGCGCTCGACGCGCGGCTGCTCGTCGAGGCGCCGAGCGCGCGGGAGCTGCTCGTGCGGCACGTCACGTCGCCCGTGGCCCTCGTGCTGGGCTCCCAGGCCGCCGGCCGCACCGAGCGGATCCGGCTCGGGCTCGACCCGGCCCGCCCCACCGTGGAGAGGCTGGACGAGCACGGCTCGACCTGGGAGGAAGCGAGACCTCAGGAGCTGGCCGGGGTGCTCGCCTCGGCACTCCCGGAGGACCCGATGCTGCTGGCCGCGCCGCAGCTCGCCCAGGAGACCGGCAGCGCCCGGCTCGGCCTGAGCACCTCCCAGCGCGAGCAGGTGCGCGGCGACCTCGCCGAGGGCGCCTCCCCGGCGAGGGCCTTCGCGCGCCTGGCGGATCTGGACCCGGCGCTGCGCGAGGCCCTGCTCACGACGGGGCCCCGCGTCTCCCTGAGCTGGTGCCTGCACGATCCGCGCCGACGCTCGGCCCGGGAGCTCTGGACACGCCTGTGGGCGAGCGGGCCCCGGCACCTGTTCCGCACCACCCCCGTGGCCGAGGGGGACGTGCTCCTGATCCCGGTCGATCCCGGGGACGTGCTCGCGAGCATCGAGGCGGTGCTCGCGCACGGACTGCACGTCTCCGCATCGCTCCCCTCCCGGGCAGGTGCCCGATGACGGCCTTCTGCGGGATGGACACCGAGCACGGCCGCGCTCACGGACTGGCCCTGCTCGCGGCGGCGCAGCGCGTCGACGAGCTCGCCGCACAGCTCGACGCCGCCGTCCGCGCCGCGCCCTGGGACGGGCCGGACGCCGACCGCTTCCGGCTCCGTGTCGCCGAGCTCGCCTCGGGGCCGCTCCCCCACGGCGCCCGGGAGCTCGCACGCCGGGGCGACCAGCTGCACGGGGAGGCCGACGAGCAGGACATCGTGTCGGGCCCGGACGAGACCGGGCCCGACGCCTCCGTCGCCCCCGAGGCGCTCGCCCCCGCGCCGCCCGGAGACCTGCGCCGCGGCTACCTCCACGAGGACCTGCCGTGGCTGCCGACCTGGATCGAGGACCCGTTCGAGCGGACGCTGTCCGCGTCGGCTCAGACCGCCTCGGATCTGCTCGGCCGCGGCCTCGACGCGACGGCCGACGTCGTCGACGGCTGGGGCGAGGACCTCGGGTGGAACGTCGACGGTCTCGACCAGCTCCGCCACGACGCCGGGAGCTTCGGCCGGTCCGTCACGGACCTGCTCACCGGTGAGCGCGTGCCGACCGTCGCGGAGCTCACGGCCGGCGCGCTGCTCATGACCGCCTCGGGTGGGATCGCGGCCTATGAGGTGGCGACGGGGGTCGACTCGCCGCTGCTCGACGACCGCTCCGAGGTCACGGTGCTGGACGTGCGGCGCACGGGCGCGACCACGGCGCCTCACGACCTGGCGGACCTCATCCTGGACAACGACGAGGCCCGGCGCGAGATGGCCGGGCGCGAGGGCGCGGACGCCTTCGACGCCGGGCGCGCTACCCAGATCCGCATCCAGGAGATCGCGAGCGTGCACGGGGAGCGCCCGCGCTTCATCGTGCAGGTGCCGCCCACCCAGGGCGGCGTGGGCAACCAGGACGCCTGGGGAGCCCAGGGCAATCCGCTGGGCTGGGACGCCAACCCCCGCCTGGTCGCGGGCCAGGACACCGCGTCGATGAACGCCGTGCGCACGGCGATGCGGGAGGCCGGGATCCCCGGCGGGGCGGACGTCCTGTTCGTCGGGCACTCCCAGGGCGGCATCGTCGCGGCCCATCTCGCGGCCGACGCCGACCTCAACAACACCTCGGGACGCGAGGGCACGTACAACATCACGCACAGCTTCTCGGTCGGCTCCCCGGTGCAGACGGTGCTGCCGGCGCAGGCGTCGACCGAGGTGGTCTCCCTCGTGCACGGCCCCCTCGTGCTCGGGGCCGAGCGCTCCTCGGGCGACCCCATCCCCGCGCTCGACCTCGCGGGTCTCCAGGTGCTCGGCGGTCACGTGAGCGGCCCGAACATGCACGAGGTGCCGCTGCCGGGCGCGGAGGACGCGACGGCGAGCGGCGCCTCGCTGCCCTTCGTCGAGGACAACCACGAGTCGGTGGTGCGCGACGCGCACGGCGTTCCCGCGACCGACCAGGGGTACTACGGGTCGGTGCTGCGCGCCGAGCGGACCGACCCGACGCTCGTGGGCCTGACCCGGGAGCTCGAGGGCGTCTACCTGGGCGAGGGCACCGCGGTCACGCGCGAGACGGTCGTCGAGGTGGGACGCGCGGACCTGCGCTGAGGCGACGCGGCCCCGCGGCGCTCGATCCGGGCCTCAGCCCAGGCCGTACTTCTCGATGAAGGTCTCGGCGCGCAGCTCGTCGGTGCTCGCGAACCCCTCGACGAGCGCGTGGGCGGGCACGACCGAGCCGTCGGCGGCGCGGGCGCTCACGGTGTCGACGAGGTATCGGCCAGGCTCGGCGCGCTCGTCGACGAGCACCCGCACGAGCTGCTCCATCGCGGCGTCGAAGACGGGCAGGACGGCGGCTGCATCGGCCGCGTCGCTCTCGATGGTCCCGGCCACGCCGCCCGCGCCGAGGTCGCGCGAGACCTCCTCGAGGGCCGACGAGGTCACGCCGTCGACACCGCCCACCGCGTCGTCCAGCCGCGCCCCGAGATCGTCGCGGCCCCTCCCGCACGCGCTGAGCGCGGCGGCCGAGAGCGCGGCGAGACCGCCGAGGGCTCCTCGTCTGCTCACTGCCCGCTCCTCCCGTCCGTCGGCGGCAGGGCCCGGACGGCCCGACGCCGCCGGGCCGCTCCCCCGTCCTGCTGCACGTGCCGTCATCGGTCTCCCCCTCGTCCGACCCCAGTATGGCCGTCGCTCCGGCGCCCCGGCAGGGGGTGTGCACGGTCCCGGTCCCGCGGGTCCGGCGTCGCACGGCGGTGCGGGGCGGCTCAGCGGTGCGGGCGGCAAGGCGGTGCGAGCGACAGGGCGGCGCGGCCAGCACAGCGGCGCGGCCCGACCACGCGACCGGCGTGGGGGCCACGGCGATCCGCCGCGGCCCCCACCCGTCGCGGGGCTCAGACGCGAACGACCGAGACCGTCACGCTGCCGCCGGCGACCTTCTCGGTCACGGCATGGGCGCCCGCGGCCGGGGCGGCGGGCACGGCCACGTCGACCGCGAGCACCTCCTCGGCCACGAGGTCGCGGTGCTCGACGACGGCGCGGACCACCGCCTCGTCGCCGTCGACGGTCAGCCGGATCCGATCGGACACGTCGAGACAGGCGTCGCGCCGCGCCGACTGGATCGCACGGATCACGTCGCGCGCGGTGCCCTCCGCCTCGAGCTCGGCCGTCACGGCCGTGTCGAGGACCAGGAAGTCGCCGCCACGCAGCACGCCGATCGCCCGGCCCTCGCTCGCGGCGCCCTGCCCGGCCACGAGGTCGAGCGTGTACTCGCCCTCGCGCAGCTCGAGGCCGCCGGCCGTGACGGTGCCGTCCTCGGCCACCGACCAGTCGCCGGACTTGGCGCCCTTGATGGCCTGCTGGACCTGCTTGCCCAGGCGCGGGCCCGCGGCGCGGGCGTTGACGGCCAGTCGCTGCTCGACGCCCATGCCCTGCGCCTCGTCGCCCTCGACGTCGAGCAGCCGCACCGACTTGACGTTGAGCTCGTCGGCGATGACCGCGGCGAAGGGCTCCAGGCTCGACGGGTCCGCGCGCACGACGGCGAGCTCGGCGAGCGGGAGACGCGCGCGCAGGCCCTCCTTCTTGCGCAGCGCGTTGCCGGCCGAGGTGACCTCGCGGACCGCGTCCATGAGCGCGACCAGGGCGTCGTCGGCGGGGAAGACGTCGGCGTCCGGCCAGTCGGTCAGGTGCACCGAGCGTCCGCCCGTCATCTCCTTCCAGATCTCCTCGGTCACCATGGGCAGCAGCGGCGCCGTGACCCGGCACAGGGTCTCGAGGCACGTGTGGAGCACGTCGATCGCCTGCTCGTCGCCCTCCCAGAACCGGTCGCGCGAGCGCCGCACGTACCAGTTGGTGAGCATGTCCAGGTAGTCCTGGATCGAGGCGGCCGCGTCGGCGATCGCGAGCTCGGTGAGCTGGTCGCGCACGGTCCGCACGAGGGTCCCGGTGCGGGCCAGCAGGTAGCGGTCCATGACGTCGTCGGACTCGTGGCGCTCGCGTGCCCGGTAGCCGGCGGGGCGTCCGTCGGCGTCCTTCGGGCCCGCCGCATTGGCGTACAGCGCCAGGAAGTACCACACGTTCCACAGCGGCAGCACGACCTGTCGGGTGGCGTCGCGGATCTTGGGCTCGTCGACGATGAGGTTGCCGCCGCGCAGGATCGGCGAGCCCATGAGGAACCAGCGCATGGCGTCGGCGCCGTACTTGTCGAACATCTCGCGCACGTCGGGGTAGTTGCGCAGGGACTTCGACATCTTCTGCCCGTCCTCGCCCAGCACGATCCCGTGGCAGATGACGCTCGAGAACGCGGGCCGGTCGAACAGGGCGGTCGCGAGCACGTGCATGACGTAGAACCAGCCGCGGGTCTGCCCGATGTACTCGACGATGAAGTCCGCCGGGTTGTGCCCCTCGAACCAGTCGGTGTTCTCGAAGGGGTAGTGGACCTGGGCGAAGGGCATCGAGCCCGAGTCGAACCACACGTCGAAGACGTCGGTGATGCGCACCATGGACGAGCGCCCGGTCGGGTCGTCGGGGTTGGGCCGGGTGAGGTCGTCGATGTACGGCCGGTGGAGGTTGACGTTGCCCTCCTCGTCGCGCGGGAGCCGCCCGAAGTCGGCCTCGAGCTCGGCGAGGGACCCGTACACGTCGAGGCGCGGGTGGTTGGGGTCGTCGCTCTTCCACACCGGGATCGGCGAGCCCCAGTAGCGGTTGCGGGAGACGGCCCAGTCCCGCGCGCCCTCGAGCCACTTGCCGAACTGGCCGTGCTTGACGTTGCCGGGCACCCAGTCGATCTGCTCGTTGAGCTCGAGCATGCGCTCGCGCTGGTCGGCGACCTTCACGAACCACGAGCCGACGGCCTTGTAGATGAGGGGGTTGCGGCAGCGCCAGCAGTGCGGGTACGAGTGCACCTCGTCGCGCTCGCGGAACAGGCGGCCCTCGCGCCGCAGGATCCGGATCAGCGGACGGTTGGCGTCGAACACCTGGAGCCCGGCGATCTCGTCGAGGGCGGTGCCGCGGAAGTAGTCGAGGAACTGGGCGCCGTCGTCGACCGAGACGATGACGGGGATGCCGTAGGCGGCGTTGACCTTCTGGTCCTCCTCGCCGTAGGCGGTGGCCTGGTGGACGACGCCGGTGCCGTCGGTCGTGGACACGTAGTCGGCGACGGTGACGATCCAGGCGTTCTGGGTCCCCCAGCGCTCGCGGTCGGCGGAGTAGACGTCCCACAGCGGCCGGTAGGCCACGTACTCGAGCTCGGAGCCCGCGAAGCGGCGCTCGCCGACGGCCGCGAGGGCCGCGTCCGCGTCCGCGTAGCCGAGCTCCTTGGCGTAGGCGCCCACGAGATCGAGGGCCAGCAGGTAGGTCGCCTCGCCCGCGGCCGCGCCGTCGGCCGTGCCCTCGGGGCCCGCCGGCACCGTCACGTACACGATGTCGGGGCCGACCGCGAGGGAGAAGTTGGTGGGCAGGGTCCAGGGGGTCGTCGTCCAGGCGAGCGCGCGCACCCCCTCGAGGCCGAGCTGGGCGGCCCGGTCCCCCTCGAACGGGAAGGTGACGGTGACCGTCGGGTCCTGGCGCATCTGGTAGACGTCGTCGTCCATCCGCAGCTCGTGGGAGGACAGCGGGGTCTGGTCCTTCCAGCAGTACGGCAGCACGGAGTAGCCCTCGTAGGCGCGGCCCTTGTCGTACAGCGTCTTGAAGGCCCACAGGACCGACTCCATGAAGGTCAGGTCGAGGGTCTTGTAGTCGTTGTCGAAGTCGACCCAGCGCGCCTGGCGGGTGACGTACTCCTCCCAGTCCTTCGTGTACTTCAGGACGCTCGCGCGGGCGGCGGCGTTGAAGTGGCCGATGCCCATCTCCTCGATCTCGGACTTCTCGGTCATGCCGAGCTCGCGCATCGCCTCGAGCTCGGCGGGCAGGCCGTGGGTGTCCCAGCCGAAGCGACGGTCGACCCGGTCGCCGCACATGGTCCGGAAGCGCGGCACGACGTCCTTGACGAAGCCCGTGAGCAGGTGGCCGTAGTGCGGCAGGCCGTTGGCGAAGGGCGGGCCGTCGTAGAAGACGAACTCGGGCGCGCCGTCGCGCTGCGCGATCGAGGCGCGGAACGTGTCGTCGGTGCGCCAGAACTCCAGGATCGCGTTCTCGAGCGCGGGCAGGTTCGGCGAGGGGACGAGCGGGGAGCCGGAGACCGGATAGACCATGGGGACCTCCACGGGACAGGTGGCGACGGGCGGACGGCGACGGTGCTGTCCGAGGACGCTCACGCCCGACCCGCAGGGCCGACCGCGTGCGCGGTACCACCTCGGTTGACGCGTCCTCGTGCCGCATGCGGCGCGCGGGGCGTCCCCTTGTTCCTCAGCTGTCACGGGCTGGTCCCGGCGGGTTCTAGTGGGGTCCGGCGCTCGTGGGCGCACGTGGCCTGTTCTTCCCGCGGCTCTCCGGTGATGGCCGGGTCGATGCCGATGGCGGGGAGTCTACCTCGGGCCCGAGGGGTCGGCGTCGCCGCCGTCGCGGGGATCACGCCGGGGGCGGGTGGGGACCACCGCGCCGATCACGAGGGCGATCGCGGCGGCCAGGAAGAACCAGGCGCCGATCATCCACAGGGGTGCCCGGTCGCCCGCCACGATGACGAGCACGAGGGCGCCGGCGGCGAGCACGAGGAACACGCCGAGGCCGATCGTCGCGGCGGAGCGCGGTGCGCTCGGGCGGGCGCTCATGCCGACTCCCGGGTGAAGGTGAGGTCCCCCGTGCCGAGCGAGCCGGTCAGCTCGACGGACGGGGACAGGGGCGAGGCGGGGGTGCCGGAGACGGGCACGTCGCCGTCGATCTCCCCCATCGAGGAGGTGAGCGTCGAGCGGATGTCGACGTCGGCCGCGAACGGCGGCAGCACGACGCGCACGTCGCCGACGGCGCGGCTGCACGCGATCACCATCGTGAGGTACGCATCGTCGTCGTCCGAGCCCGGGTTCTCGGCGCGCCAGCGCTCGAGCGGGGTCGGGGACTGCGCCGCCGGGTCCGTCATGGCCGACAGGTCGATCACGACCGTGCGGTTCCATCGCCGCGGCCCGTCGGTCGCGCACGCGTCGACGTAGCCGGGCGCATAGGCGTCGACCGCCACCACGAGCGGGGAGGAGTCGGAGTCGTCGGTCAGGCGCACCCAGACCACGCTCGCCGCGAAGGTCGCGAAGGCGAGCACGCCGACCAGCGAGATGGCGAGGCTGCGGCGGCGGCCGATCCCGATGCCGATGAGCAGGGCGCCCGCGGCGACCGTGGTGACGGCCGCGGCCGCGCCGAGCCGTCCGATCCCGGGCAGCGTGCCGGTGCTCGCCAGGCCCGGCGCGAGGTAGGGGAACAGGGCGACCAGGATGAAGGCGACAGTGCCGACGACCAGCAGGATGCCGATGGCCCCGGCGGCGGCGCGGGCGCCGAGGGGCCGGGGGCGCGAGACCGAGCGGGGCAGGCGGGAGGCACGTCGCGTGCGCGTCGACCGGCGTGCCGGAGGGACGGCGGGCGCCGGGGCGGCGCGATCGGGGCGCTCGTTGCTCCACGCGCGCGGGGCGTAGCGGCGCAGCTCGGCGACCGTGCGGGCGAGCTCGGCGTCGTCGAGCACGCCCGCACGGCGTCCCAGCTCGGCGAACAGGTAGGCCGAGCGGGCACGGCGGGCGCGCACCGCGCCCCAGACCAGCACCCCGACGGCGACCGCGACGATCGGGATCAGCAGGCGCAGCGGGGCCGCCTCCTGGAAGGAGACGAAGACGAGCCAGAAGTAGCCGGCGACGGCCGCGGGGATCACGGCGAGCGCGCTCAGGACGTCCCCGCGGCCCGGCCTGAGGCGGGCGAGCGCGACCAGCGGCACGTCGATGCGATGCGTCTCCTCGGGCCCGTCGACGCGCTCGCGCGGCAGGAGCAGGGCGAGCAGCAGGTAGAGCGGCAGGCCGACGCCGAGGGCGAGCAAGCCGATCGCGGTCAGCTGGACGAGCCGCGGGGGCAGGCCGCCGGCCGTGGCGAGGGCCGCGCACACGCCCGCGATGTGCCCTTCGCCCGGCCGTCGCAGCACACCGCCGCGCAGGGCGGCGGCGCGCGGCTCGTCGGCCGTGGGGACGCGCGCGACCGCGCGGTACAGCTCGTCGTCGGACGGCGAGGGGGTCATGTCGTCGAGCACGGGATCGGCGTCGTCGGCCGGTCGTCCCGCGGAGCGCTCGCGGTCCGCGGCCGCGGCGGCCGACGGGTCGGCCTCGGGCGCGGGATCGGGCGAGCTCATGGACTCATCCTGCCCTGTCCCCGTCGGCGTCCGCGCCCCGAGCCGTCCCGGAGGCGCCCCGGAGCGGCCCCGGACCGCGAGCGGTCGCCCGGCCCGCGGCGGCACAATGGGACCCATGACCGCCCTCCACCCGCCCGATGCGAGCTCCTGGACGCGCGTGCGCGCCGGGAGCGTGCTGACGGGATCGTGCGCGGCGCTCGCGCGCGTTCTGGGGCTGCCGGTGCGCGGGGTGCGGATTGCCTTCCTGTTGGGATCGGCGGTGGCGATCCCCGCGATCCCCATGCTCGGGGCGTGGTACGAGTTCTCGACGGCCGGGACCGTCGCGCTCGGGATCGGCTCGCCCTTCGTCCTGGGCTACCTCGCGCTGTGGTGGGCCCTCCCCCTCGACCGGGCGACCGAGCGGCGCGCGGCCCTCGAGGCCTCGTCCTCCGCCGTGCGCGGTCGGCCCGCGGCGGCGGGAGCCGCCGAGCAGGCCACCGTGGGCGGCGCCCCGGGCCGCCAGCTCTCGCGCTGGCTCGCGCTGGCCGCCGTGGTGGGGCTGGGCCTGATCGTCGTGGTGACCGCCGTCGTGCTGCCCTTCGGCGGGGCCATCCTGGGCGGGCAGAACCTGTTCGGCTCCTCGCTCGCCGGGTACCGCGGACTCGTGATCGCCGCGAGCGGCATCGTCGCCGCGGGCATCGCCCTGGGGATCCTGCCGCTCGAGGCCGTCGACCGGGCCCGCTGGGGCGGCCGCGTCCGGGCCATGCCGCGCCTCATCCTCGCGGCCCTCGGCACCGCGCTGGGCCTGCTCATCCTCGGCGCGCTCTGGCTCGTGATCCTCCTGTTCGGCGGCACCGCGGCCCTCGTCACGCTCGTCATCTCGGCGGGCGTGCTCGGCCTGCTCGCCGTGGTGTTCGTGCCGTGGGCGCGGCATCTGTGGGTCGGCATGCGCGAGGAGACGGAGGAGCGCGCCCTCGTCCAGCAGCGCAGCGAGTTCACCGCCCACCTGCACGACTCGGTGCTGCAGACCCTCACCCTCCTGCAGAAGCCCGGCACCGACCCCGAGGCCGTGCGGCTGCTCGCCCGACGCCAGGAGCGCGAGCTGCGGCGCTGGCTCTACCGCGACGGCATGACCGAGCCCGAGACCCCGACCGACGTGCGCGAGGCCGTGATCTCCCTGTGCGAGGACATCGAGGACACCCAGGGCGTCGACGTGCACGTGGTCGTGATCGGCAACGCCCCGCTGCGGGAGGTCATGCGCCCCCTGCTCGGCGCGCTGCGCGAGTCGACCGTCAACGCGTGCCGGCACGGGCGCGTGGGCGTGGACGTCTTCGTCGACGTCGCCCCGGACCGGATCGAGGCGTTCGTGCGCGACCGCGGCCCCGGCTTCGACCTCGACGCCGTGCCCGAGGACCGGCTGGGCGTGCGTGAGTCGATCATCGGCCGCATGACCCGCGCGGGCGGCTCGGCGTCCGTCCGCCGCGCCCCCGGCGGCGGCACCGAGATCGCCCTGTCCCTGGACACCCCCACGAGGAGCACCCGATGACACCGACCGCAGCGACCGACACCGACCCCGCGCCGGAGACCGCGCCCATCCGCGTGCTCGTGGTCGACGACCACCGGATCTTCGCCCAGGGCGTCGCCGCCGAGATCACGAGCGGGCCGGGCGACGTGGTCGTGGTCGGGGCCGCCCACGACGTCGACACCGCGATCACGGCGGCCCGCTCGCTCGGGCCGGACGTCGTGCTGCTCGACGTGCATCTGCCCGGCGGCGCCGGAGGCGGCGGCGCGGAGGTGGCCGAGGCCCTCCAGGAGGTCACCACGCCGGCAGGCGCGCCCGTGCGCTGCCTGGGCCTGTCGGTCTCGGACGCCGAGGAGGACGTGCTCGAGGTGATCCGGGCGGGTGCCCGCGGCTACGTCACGAAGTCGATCACGGGCGCGGAGCTGATCGACGCGCTGCACCGGGTGGCCGACGGGGACGCCGTCTTCTCGCCCCGCCTCGCGGGCTTCGTGCTCGACGCCTTCCGCGGATCGGCCCCGCCCGTCCCCACCGAGCTGGACCTGCTGTCCCCGCGCGAGCAGGAGGTGATGCGCCTGATCGCCCGCGGCTACACGTACCGGGAGGCGGCGTCGGCGCTGTTCATCTCCGACCGCACCGTCGAGACCCACGTCTCGAGCGTGCTGCGCAAGCTCCAGCTGACCAACCGCTACGAGCTCTCCCGCTGGGCGCGCGACCGCCGCGTGATCTGAGCGTGCGGGCGATTCGGGGGTGCGCGTGCGGGGGGTGCGCGGGGATGCGCGTGCGAGGTGGGCGCGGTGTCACTGCGAATGTGAACGCGGAGCCCGCCGCGGCGTGAGCGGGTCGACACCCGCCCCGATCGATCGAGATGCACGTTTCCGTCGCACCGTCGATCGAGTGGTACGTTTTCGTCGCACCGTCGATCGAGATGCACATTTCCGTCGCTCCACGGAATCGAGATGCACGTTGCCGTCGCACCGTCGATCGAGCGGCACGTTTCCGTCGCACCGTCGATCGAGATGCACATTTCCGTCGCTCCACGGATTCGAGATGCACGAAGACGTCGCTCGCGCGCCACAGAACGACGTGACCGTGACTCTCGATGCGACGTGCCGACGCGAACGTGCGTCTGCCTGAGCTCTCTGTTCGCGTCGGCGCGGTCCGCGCTGCCGTGGTGGCCCGGGCCGTCGCCGAGCTCTGACCACACCGCCACAACCAGTCCCTCGGTAAGCCGAGGCGCAGCGCCTGGGCGGCCATCCCCCCCCGAGCGCTGAGACAGAGCCTCGCCCGACAGCCACATCTCAGTCCCACGTCTGCGCCCTCACCTTCCACCGAGTTCTGCGACATGGCCGTCTTCGACCATCGACATCTGCGCAATGGCCGCCATGAGGGCGCGATGGCGACCACGTCGCAGAAGTCGATGCATGGCGGGAATCAGCGACACACGCAAGAACGACCGCGTTCGTCTTCCGGGACGCTGCTTCTCCCGTCATGTTCGCGAACGAACGCCCATGCGGCGAAGCGCCGGAGATCGCCGTCACGCGCATGGTGGCTGACGTACGGTCGGACCATGACGAACAGCGCATGGGTTGTCCGCGCCGGCCGGTACGGGGAACGGGACGAGTGGGCCATCGAGAACGGCTGCTCAGGCGGAGGGTGGTCGGAGGTCCCCGACCTCACGAACGCCGAGTCTCGAGCCGACGTGGATGCGATCGTGAATGAGGTGTACACAGCCGAGTCACAGGGCGCACGCACCAACGCCACGTCACAGCTCTGGGCACTTCGGGGACGTATGAACATCGGCGATCTCATGGCGCTCCCCGTCAAGGCAACCCATGAGATCGCGCTCGGGCGCGTGGTCTCCGGTTACAGCTATAGCGCGGACGACGACCCGGGCAAGCGTCATGTCGTCGCCGTTGACTGGCAGCGGCGGGTGCCCCGATCGGCCATCAAACAGGACCTTCTGTATACGTTGGGAAGCGCACTGACGGTCTTCTCGCCTTCCCGCAACAATGCGGTCGCCCGGTTGGAACATGTCTTGGCGACAGGCGAGGACATCGGGTCGTCCGGACTCTCCCCGCGAGGTGACGCAGTACCGGTCGCGAAACCCTCCCCGTCGTCAGTGGGCGATGTCGTCGACGAGCCCGAGTCTCAACCGGACATCGACGTGATCGCGCAAGACCAGATCACGACCCGCATCGCAGTGGAGTTCTCAGGCCATGGCCTCGCGCATCTTGTCGCAGTGCTGCTCGAAGCGGAGGGCTTCGACACCGACGAAGCTCCGCCCGGTGCCGACGGAGGCATCGACATCACGGCGGGGCAGGGACTTCTCGGCCTGGAGTCTCCGAAGCTGATCGTGCAGGTCAAGACCGGCCAGGTCGCCTCCGAGGTCGTGGCACAGCTCAACGGGCTCGTACACACGCAGGGCGCGGACTACGGCTTGCTGGCAACGTGGACGGGGCTGTCGAGAGCGGCTCGTGAGGCCGTCAAGCACCAGCGTTTCCGCGTGAAGGTGTGGGACTCCACGGACATCGTTGAGCGGGTGCTCAAGAACTACGAGAAGCTCCCTGAAGACGTCGCTGAGCGGATTCCTCTGCGACGAGTCTGGATGCTCAAGGACGCATAGCCGCCACCACCGTCGACGGCGGGCCCACGACATGCAGCACTGCCTCCCGCCCGCGCCCGGGACCCGCGGGGCAGGGTCACGGCGCCGGGGCCGATAGGGTCGGACCGCACCGATGGACGCCTCGAGCAGGGAGCGGGACATGGCGCGCACGCGCGACCTCAAGCAGCTGACGATCCGTAGCGGATACTCCCTGGTGGGCGTCGCCATCATCGGCCTCGGTGCCGCGATCCTGCAGGTCGGCGGCGTCGGGTCGACCCGTACACGGCGCTCAACATCGGCGTGAGCGACCAGATCGGCTGGAGCCTGGGCGCCTACCAGCTGCTCAGCAACGTGGTCCTCTTCATCCCGATGCTGATCTGGGGACGGCGCTACATCGGCATCGGATCCATCTTCAACATGCTGCTCACGGGCTTCGCGATCGACCTGTTCTCGGCGCTGCTGGGGCCCGCGCTGCCCGAGGACCGCTCCCTGCTGAGCATGACGGTGTTCTTCGCGATCGGGATCGTGGTGTTCGCCTTCGGGGCGAGCGCCTACATGACCGCCGACGTGGGCATGGCACCCTACGACGCCCTCGCACCGATGATCGTGGACCGCACCCGCTGGGAGTACCGCCGCGTGCGAGTGCCCCAGGACGTGCTCTTCGTGATCCTCGCGGTCGTCTTCCGCGGCGCCGTCGGCTTCGGCACCGTCATGACCGCGTTCTTCAACGGCTCCCTGATCCAGTACTTCTCCGAGCGTGTGCACGGCCCGGTGCTCGTCCGCCTGACGGGTGAGCGGGCCGAGGAGCGCGCCTGACCGACGCCCCGCGGACGCCCCGGCGCCCGCACCCGGGAACCGCGTAAGGTGCTGGAGGTCCCGACGGCGTGCCGGCCCCCGCGCCGCGCGCCCCGCGGGTCGGCCCCTGCCGACGTGTCCCCTCCGAAAGCCCTCTCCCCCATGACATTCGACGAGATCTTCCCCGAGGTCCGCGAGCTGGTCGACGACCTCTGGCGGCATCCCGAGCTCGGCTACCGCGAGCACCGCACCTCCCGCGCCGTCGAGGAGTTCCTCACGCGGCACGGCGAGGGCCTGCCGATCGAGCGCTTCTCGACCACCGGCCTCAAGGTCGACCTCCCCTCCTCCGATCCCGCGCATCGACGCATCGCCGTCGTCGCCGAGCTGGACGCGGTGATCTCGCCAGCCCATCCCGACGCCGATCCCGAGACGGGCGCGGTGCACGCGTGCGGCCACCACACCCAGACGGGCATCGCCCTGGCGGCCTTCGCGCACCTCGTGAGCACGGGGGCGTGGCGCGAGGCGAGCGTCGACCTGAGCTTCGTGTTCGTGCCCGCCGAGGAGTTCGTGGACCTCGCCACCCGCGCGGACATGCGCGACCGGGGCGAGATCACGTGGTTCGGCGGCAAGCCCGAGGCGATGATGCTCGGAGTGTTCGACGACATCGACGCCGCGGTGTGCCTGCACGCCATCGGCGGCCGCCTGCCCGAGCCCACCGTCGAGATCGACTGCGGCCTGGCCGGCTTCCTGTACAAGACGATCGAGTTCGAGGGCTCCGCCTCGCACGCCGGGCTCGACCCGTTCAGCGGCACCAACGCCTACTCGATGGCCACCCTGTTCACGACCGCGCTCGGGCTGGGGCGCCAGCAGGTGCGCGAGGACGTCCTGGTGCGGATGAACCCGGTGATCCCCTCGACCGACATGACCACCAACGTGATCCCCCATCGGGCCCGCGTCGGCACCGACGTCCGCTCGAGCGACCTCGACTACCTCACCGAGATCGCCTCGCGGGTGGACCGCGCCGCGCACGGCTGCGCGGCCGCCCTCGGGGGCACCGCCCACGTGACCACCGAGATGGGCTACCTCCCGCTGAACCAGGACCGTGCGATGAACGGCGCGTTCCGGGAGGCCTTCGAGCAGGACTCGCACCTCACCTGCCTGATCGACGATCGCGGGGCGATCGCCGCCGCGGGCGACGCCGGCGACCTCTCGTTCATGATGCCGACCGTGCAACTCTCCTACGGGGGCTTCGAGGGCACGATCCACGGCAAGGACTTCGCCCTGATCGACCCCGAGACCGTGCTCATCGCGGTGCCGCGGCTGCTCGTCCGCGGCCTGCTGCGCATGGGCGAGCACCTGCCCGAGCCGCCGTACCGCCGATCCTTCGCCGAGTACGTCGAGGCGGTGGCAACCATCGCCCCCGTGCCCGCCGGCGCCCACGGGAAGGAGAAGTCGTGACCGCCACCACCGCGCCTGCGGCGCGCCGCTCCAGCCCCGTCCTCGACATGGCGCTGCTGATCGCCCTCGTCGTCGTGGTCATCGCGATCTCCGAGGGCATCGGGATCCGCGCGATCCCGATCACGTCCGACGTCACGATCACCGTGCTCCCGCTGGTCTTCGCGGTCCTCATCACGATGCTCCTGGGCATCCCCGCCTGGCGGAAGGGGATCCTGCGACGGGTCTACTCCCGGCGCAACGTGACGTTCTCGTCGTCGTTCCTGATCATCGTCATGCTTCCGCTCATGGCCCGCTACGGCGCCGACGTGGCGCCGCGCCTCGGGGAGATCCTCTCGATCGGCTGGGTGTTCCTGCTGCAGGAGCTCGGGAACCTGGGCACCGTGGTGCTCGGCCTCCCGGTGGCGCTCGCGCTCGGCCTGCGCCGTCACGCGATCGGCTCGACCCTGGGCCTCGGCCGCGAGGGCGAGCTCGCCTACATCTCCGAGAAGTACGGGCTGGACTCCGACCCCGGTCGCGGGATCCTCTCCATCTATCTGATCGGCACCCTGCTCGGCGCCGTCTTCTTCTCCTTCTTCGCCCCGCTGCTGCTGGGTCTCGGCTTCGACGTGCGCTCGCTCGCGATCGCCTCGGGCATGGGCTCGGCGTCGATGATGACGGCCGCCTCGTCGACGCTCGCCGCGCAGGTGCCCGAGCAGCAGGACACGATCGTCTCCTACGCCGCGGCGAGCCAGCTGCTGACGAGCTTCATCGGGACCTACACGATGGTCTTCCTGGCGGCGCCGCTCCAGCGGCTGATGTACAACCTGTTCATGCGCGGGAAGGACCGACTGTGACCGCCTCCGACCCGCGCACCGCGACCGCGACCGAGCCGCCCTCGACGACGGCCGACGAGGCCGCGCCGCCGCGTCCCTTCACCGCCCGGCGCTACGGGACCTTCGCGGCGGTGCTGCTGCTGTCCATCGCCCTCGTGCTGTTCACCCAGCAGGTGAAGCTGTGGGTCGACCCGGGCTCGACGCCGATCTCCCCGCTCACGCTCGGCGGCCTGGGGTCCCTGTGGCTGTTCTCGCTCGCCGGGATCGTGGTCGGCGACCTCATGACCCTCAGCCGCGTCCCGGTGCTCAAGGACTTCCCCGTCCTGGGCTGGGTCTCGCTCGTCTCGCTGTTCTCGTGCCTCGCGTGGAGCGGCTTCGTCGACGCGATCGGCGCCGTCGACTTCCTGTCGCTCACCACGCCTGTCCTCGCCTTCGCCGGGGTGAGCGTCGCGGATCGCCTCGTGGACCTCTCGAAGACTTCGTGGAAGGTCGCGATCACGACGGTCTTCGTGTTCATCGGCACCTACACGGGATCGGCGCTGCTCGCCCAGTTCGGCCTCTTCGTCTCCGGTCGCTGAGGCCGGTCGCGCCGGTCGGGGAGGTCGGCCGCGCTGGTGGGCGAGGTCGATCGTACCGGTCGGTGAAGGCGGCCGCGCCGGTTGCACGGGTCAGGGAGGTCGGCCGCGCCGGTCGCACCGGTCGGGGAGGTCGGCCGCGCCGGTCGGTGGCCGAGACGCCGGCCCGCGTCTTCCGGCGGCCGGACGTGGCGGCAGGCATGACCCCTCGGCGCACAGTCGTGCCGGGGGGCGGACGGCGCTGGGTGCTGCGGAGAGCCGGTGAACCCGAGGGGTTGGTCGCGCACGGGACGCTGGCGACATGCTGTGGCGATATCGCCAGTGCACGTCACCAGCGTCCCTTCCGCGACACGCGCCCCCGGATCCGCCCGCACCCCGGGCCCCGTCGGCACCTCGGGCCGTCCCGCACCTCGGGGCCCAGGCCACACCTCCGGCCCGCTCCGCATCCCGAAGGCTCAGGCCACACCTCCGACCCGCTCAGCACCCCAGGCCCCGTCAGCGCCTCCGGCCGCCCCGCACCCCGGGTCCCAAGCCGCACCTCCGACCCGCCCCGCACCCCGGGCCTGGGCCCGCAACCCGGGCCCAGGCCCTACTCCGCGTGCACGAGCGGCAGGCGGCCGGTGAACACGGTGCGCCCCGGCCGCGACTCGACATCGATGCTGCCGCCGTGGGCGCGGGCGATCGCCTGCACGATGGGCAGGCCCAGACCGGTGGTGGCGTCGGTGCCCGATCGGGCCGCGTCGGCGCGCGTGAAGCGTCCGAACACCTCCCCGAGCAGCTCGGGGGCGATGCCGGGCCCGTCGTCGCGCACCGTGAGCTGCGCCGTGTCCGCGTCCGCGCGCGCGAGCGCGATGTGCACCGTGGTGCCCGCCGGCGTGTGCTTGTGCGCGTTGGACAGCAGGTTCACGACCACCTGGGTCAGCTGACGGGCATCGCCGCGCACGAGCACCGGCTCGTCGGGCACCTCGAGCTCCCACACGTGCCCGCGGGCCGTGACCTGCGCGTCGAGCGCCGCCTCGACGACCACCTCGCCCAGGTCGACCTCCTCGTCGGCGCGGGGGGCGCCGTCGTCGAGGCGCGCGAGCAGCAGCAGGTCCTCGACGAGGGACGTCATGCGGCGCGACTGGGCGTCGAGCCGGTCGACGCTCTGGCGTCCGCGATCGCTCAGGTCCTCCGTCAGCCGCAGCATCTCGGTGTACCCGCGGATCGAGGTGAGCGGCGTGCGCAGCTCGTGGGAGGCGTCGGCGATGAACCGGCGCATGCGCTCCTCGCTGCGGTGACGCGTGTCGAGGGCCCCCTCGACGTTGTCAAGCAGCCGGTTGAGCGCGCGCGACACGTCGTGGACCTCGCGGCCCGAGCGGGTGGCCTCGTCGGGCGCGCGCTCGGCGAGGGTCACGCTCCCCGTCTCGAGCGGCATCGTGGCGACGTCCGAGGCGATGCGCGCGACGTCCTCGAGCGGTCGCAGGGTGCGGCGCACGATGAGGGAGCCGGCGACCCCGGCGACGAGGAGCGCGCCCAGGCTCGCGAGCACGAGGGTGAGGTCGAGCCGGCCCAGGGTCGAGCGCATCTGGTCGGACGGCAGCCCCGTGACGATCGTCTGCCCCGACCGGCCCTCGTGGGCGAGCACCCGGTAATGCCCGATGGACAGCTCGACGTCCGTGCCGTGGAGGGGCCCGCTCGTCGAGCTCACGGGGACCGCCCTCAGGACCTCCTGGTCGGCCGCGTCGAGGGACCGCACGGTCCCGGACACGTCACGCCAGGACGCCTCCGTCACGGTGCCGCCGTCGAGGCGCAGCGAGAGCTCCCCCTCGCCGCCGCCGGGGCCCTGCAGGTCGCTCGCGCCGGACGGGGAGGACGGGCTCTGCTGGTCCGGGACGGGCACGTCGGCGCGGGACGCCGCCCGCGAGAGCTGCGCGTCGAGCTGCTCGGACAGCTGCCGCTGGACCGAGAGGTGGGTGACGCCGACGATCACGAGGCACAGGACGGCCACCGTCGTCAGCAGCAGGGCCACGAGCGTCGTGCGCAGCGACACCCGCCGGGGCGCCGCGGCCGGCGAGGGGCTCATACGGCGGGCTTGAGCACGTAGCCCGCGCCGCGGACCGTGTGGATCATGGGCTCGCGGCCCACGTCGATGCGCTTGCGCAGGTAGGAGATGTACAGCTCGACGATGTTGGCCTGGCCGCCGAAGTCGTAGTTCCACACGGCGTCGAGGATCTGCGCCTTCGACAGCACCCGCTGGGGGTTCTCCATCAGGTAGCGCAGCAGCTGGTACTGGGTCGCGGTCAGCGCGATCTCGTCGCCGCCGCGCGTGACCTCGTGGGTGTCGAGGTTCATCACGAGGTCGCCGACGACGAGCTCGTTCGCGCTCTGGGCGGCGACCCCCGCCCGCTGGACCAGGCGGTGCAGCCGCAGCAGCACCTCCTCGATCGTGAAGGGCTTGGTCACGTAGTCGTCGGCGCCCGCGGCGAGGCCGTCGATGCGGTCGCCCGTCGCGTCCATCGCGGTGAGCATGAGCACCGGGATCTCGGGCTGCATCGCACGGACCCGCGACAGCACCTCGACCCCGTCGATGCCCGGCAGCATGCGGTCGAGCACGAGCACGTCGGGGCGGAACTCGCGGGCCTCGCGCACCGCCTCGAGGCCGTCGGCGCTCACGCGGGCGTCCCAGCCCACCATCTGCAGCGGGAAGCGCAGGAGGTCGGCGATCGTGGGCTCGTCCTCGACGACGAGCACCCGCACGGGGCTGCCGTCGGGGTGCTCGAGGTGCGGCAGGGAGGCGAGGACGTTGGCGCTGCGCTCGGACATCGGATCTCCTGGTCGGCGGGCCGCGAGGATCGGCGGCATGCCGAGACTACCGGGCGCCCTCGCCGGCCGGACCGCCCGCAGGCCCGTGGACAGCGTCCTCACAGGGAGCCGATGCGCGGCGCACAGCGGGGGCCGAGCACGGCCGCCTCGCCTAGGTTAGGTTCACCTCACTTGAGGTGGGGATCACGCGCGGTCGACCCGGAGGGCGTGACATGCTGGACGGGCACGCGCCCGACGGAGACGGGCCGTTCTCATAAGGAGGATCCGGGATGTCGCTGTTCGGTGAGCCGTTCACCGCGAAGTGCCTGAAGTCGGGCAAGACCGTCGAGGTCGAGGAGGGGCAGTCGCTGCTCCAAGCCCTGCTCGACGCCGGAGTGCCGATGGACTATTCGTGCGAGGGCGGCGTGTGCGGCACATGCATCGTGCCCCTCGTCTCCGGCGAGGTCGAGCACCTCGACGAGTTCCTCATGGACGACGAGAAGGAGACGAACATGATCACGTGCGTCTCACGCGGCGTCGGCGAGATCGAGATCGACGTCTGAGACCACGTCGGCGGCGGCCCGCGTCACTCACGGGGCCCCGCGACCACCCAGCCGGCGATCACGATGCCGATCGCGGCGAGCGCGAGCGGGATCGACACCGCCGCGGACAGCGCCGGCCCCCACAGCAGCACGACGAAGACGAGGGCGGCGGCCACGAGCAGGGCCGTGATCAGCACGGCGGGCCGCCCCTCGGTGCTCCGGGTGCCGGACGGCGAGCGCGTCCCCATGGATCGCGGTGCGTGGGTCGTGGTGGTCATCGGATCGTCCTCTCTGCCGGTCGCATCGATGACTCCACTCTCCCGTGGACGGGCTCACGACGGATCAACCCGGGGGATGAACGAGCCCCCACCAGGGTCTGATCCCGTCCCGGCGCACCCCTCCCCAGGTGGGGGTCTCAGCGCACCGGAGGATGCGCGGCGTCGGCGGGGGCCAGCGACGCGCCGGGGCCCGAGTCCTCGGACTGCGCGACCAGCTGGGCGAAGTCGCCGCCCGCCTCGAGCAGCTCGGCGTAGGTGCCGCGCTCGACGATGCGCCCGTGGCGCATCACGATGATCTGGTCCGCGCTGCGGATCGTCGAGAGGCGATGGGCGATCGAGATGACGGTGCGCCCCTGCCCGAGCGTCTCGAGCGCCTCGCTCATGGCCCGCTCGGTGCGCACGTCCAGGGCGCTCGTGGCCTCGTCGAGCAGCAGGATCGGCGGGTCGCGCAGGATCGTGCGGGCCAGGGCGATGCGCTGCTTCTCCCCGCCCGAGAACCGGTAGCCGCGCTCCCCCACGAGCGTCCGGTATCCCTCGGGCAGGGAGGCGATGTGGTCGTGGATCTGCGCGATGCGGCACGCCGCGACGAGCTCCTCGTCCGTCGCCTCGGGAGCGGCGAAGCGCAGGTTCTCGGCGATCGTGGCGTGCAGCAGGTAGGTCTCCTGGCTCACGAGGCCGACGCACGCCGCAAGCGAGGTCATCGTGACGTCGCGCAGGTCGTGGCCGTCCAGGGTGACGGCTCCCGACGTGGGGTCGTACAGACGGGCGACCAGGTACGCCGTCGTGGTCTTGCCCGAGCCGGTGTGCCCGACCAGCGCGGTGTGCCGGCCCGCGGGCGCCACCAGGTCGAGGTCGGCGAGCGTGAGCTCCTCCGAGCCGGGGTAGGCGAAGGACACGTGGTCGAAGGCGACCGTGCCGGCGACGGCGCGGGGGTCCAGCTCGAGCGCACCGGGTCGGTCGGCGATCGTGACGGGGGCGTCGATGTACTCGAACACGCGCGTGAACAGGGCCAGGGACGCGCTGATCTGGTTGGAGACGCGCAGCAGGCCGTTGAGCTGCGGCATGAGCGAGGACTGCAGGGCGATGAACGCGACGAGCGTGCCGATCGTGATCGAGCGGTCGCCGCCCACGAGCAGATAGCCGCCCAGCAGATAGGTGAGCGCCGGGATGATGGCCATCAGGGAGCTGAACACGGCCACGTTCCAGCGGCCGGCCATCTCGGAGGAGACCTCGAGGTCGGCGAGCTCGCGTGAGTCGCGGGCGAAGCGGTCGGTCAGGGCCTGGGTGCGGCCCATGGTCGTCGACAGCAGGATCCCCGAGACCGAGAGGGACTCCTGGATCCCGGCGGCGAGGTCGGCGGACTTCTCCTGGCGGGTCTTGACGATCGCGCGGCGGCGGGTGCCCACGCGCCGGTTCATCCACACCGCGAGCGGCGTCGCGACGAGGGAGAACAGCGTCAGGCGCCAGTCCATCGCGATCATCGCGACGAGCGCCATCACGATGCCGGCGAGCGCCGAGACGATCTGCGTCATGACCGACGTGACCACGGCCTGCATCGAGCCGATGTCGGAGAAGATGCGGGACTGGACCTCGCCGGTCCGGGTGCGGGTGAAGAACCCGAGCCCCATGCGCTGCAGGTGGCCGTACACGTCGACCCGCAGGTCGTGCATGACGGCCTGGCCCACGCGGGTCGAGACCATCGACTGGGTGACGTTCAGGGCGGTGGAGACGACGGTGACCGCGACCAGCCCGCCGACGCAGGCGGCCAGCAGGTCGAGCCGGCGGTCGGGCAGGGCCTGGTCGACGATCGCGCGCACCAGGAACGGGGAGACGACGCCGGTCGCGGCGCCGAGCGCGATGAGGGCGAGCACCACGGCGATGCGCCCGCGGTAGGGCGCGAACAGGCCCAGCACACGACGCACGTCGGCGTGCTGGCCGGGCGCGAGGCGCATCTCGTCGGGGTCGAGCCGTGCTCTGCCGCCCGCGCCATGGCCGGCGCCGATCCCCCCGACGGTCACAGACCGGCGCCCCGCGCGACCTTGTGCTGGGCCGCCTGCGCGAGCGGGCGCACGGTCACGAGGTCGAGGTTGACGTGGTGAGGCGCGCCCAGGGCGTACGCGATGACGTCGGCGCAGTCCTCGGCCGTGAGCGGCTGCTCGACGCCGTCGTAGACCCGGTCGGCCGCCGCCCGGTCGCCGCCGAGGCGCACGAGGGAGAACTCCTCGGTGCGCACCATGCCGGGGGCGATCTCGATGACGCGGATCCGCTCGCCGTTGAGCTCGAGGCGCAGGGCCCCCGCGATCATGCGCTCGCCGGCCTTGGCGGCGTTGTACCCGCCGCCGCCCTCGTAGGCGGCGTCCGCCGCGGTCGAGGACAGCACGAGCACGTCGCCGCGGCCGGAGGCGCGCAGCGCGGGCAGGAGGGCGCGGGTCACGCGCAGGGTGCCGAGCACGTTGGTCTCGTACATCGCGCGCCACTGCTCGATGTCGGCGTCCTCGATCCGTTCGGTGCCCAGCGCGCCGCCCGCGATGTTGACCACGGCGTTCAGGGAGCCGCCGAACAGCTCGTCGACGCGATCGACCAGGCCGGCCACGGAGCTGTCGGAGGTGACGTCGACGGCGTGCGTCAGGCACCCGGTCTCGGCGGCGAGGGAGGCCAGGCGGTCCTCGCGGCGGGCGACGGCCAGCACGCGCCAGCCGTCGGCGGCGAGGCGACGGGCGGTGGCACGGCCGATGCCGGAGGAGGCGCCGGTGACGACGGCGGTGAGCGGGGCGGGGGCGGCGGCTGCGGACATGGCGCCAGAGTAGTCGCGCGCGACGGCGGCGAGGGGCACGACAGGAGGCGCGAGAGGGCCCGGCAGGGCGCGCCTCACCAGGTGATGCGGTGGCAGTCCGCGTGGTCGGCGGGCTCGACCTGGAGGGTCGCGTGCTCGAGCCCGTAGCCCTCGCGCAGCACGTCCTGCGCCCGGTCGAGCACGGCGTGCTGGTCGGCGCCGGGGACCATCACGAGATGCGCGCTCGCGACGTCCATGCCCGAGGTGAGGGTCCACAGGTGCAGGTCGTGGACCTCGACCACGCCCTCGACGGCCGCGAGATCGGCGCGCACCGCGGCGGGGTCGATGCCCGCGGGCGTGGACTGGCTCAGCACGGCGAGCACCTCGCGGCCCAGGAGCACCGCGCGCACCGCCACGAAGACGCCGACGCCCAGGGCCACGATCGTGTCGAACAGCGACCAGCCGGTCAGGGCCAGGAGGATCGCGGCGGCCACGACCCCGACGGAGCCGGCGGTGTCGGCGACCACCTCGAGGTAGGCGCCCTTGACGTTGAGGCTCTCGCGCGAGCCCTCGCGCAGCACGAGCATGACGGCGAGGTTCACGAGCAGCCCGAGCACGCCGACCACGAGCATCGGGGTCGAGGCGATCGCGACGTCTCCCGGCGCGAGCAGGCGCGCGACCGCCTCGAGGACCACGTACACGGCCACGCCGATCATCACGAGGACGGCGAGCAGCGAAGCGAAGACCTCGAGCCGGTAGTTGCCGAAGCTGCGGCGACCGGTGCGGTCGGGCCGTGCGGCCACCACCGTGGCCGTGAGGGCGGCGCCGAGGGTGACGACGTCGGCGGCCATGTGGCCCGCGTCCGAGAGCAGCGCGAGCGAGCCCGACACGAACGCGGTCACGAGCTCGACCACGAAGAACGCGGCGATGAGGGCGACGGCGAGCGCGAGCCGGACGCGGTGGCGACCCGCCGCGCTCTCCGGGCCCGCGGAGCCGTGCGTGTGCCCCATCAGACGTCACCGCCCCCGCGGCCGCGCCGTTCCGGGTGGGCCAGCTCGACGTGCCCCGCATGGGCGAGCGCCACCTCGATCAGCTCGCGCACGTGCGGGTCGTCGAGGCTGTAGATGACGTGGCGGCCCTCCCGCCGGGCGGCGACGACGCGGTGGGCGCGCAGCAGCTTGAGGGCATGGGAGGTGGCCGATGCCGAGTGCCCGGTGATCCGGGCCAGGTCGTGCACGCACAGGTCGGCGCCGCTCAGCGCGACGAGCAGCCGCAGGCGGGCCGGGTCGCCGAGCAGCGAGAAGATCTCGGCCGCGTCGTCGAGCGCGGGGTGCTCCGGCGCGACCGGATCCCGGCCGTCACCTGCCGCGCCCGTACGGCTCGCCGCGAGCACACCTGAAGAACTGTTCATATGTTCAGGTTAGGCCTCCCTCGGCATCGCGACAAGAGCGCCGGTGCGTCCCGACCGGGCGGTCCAGGGGCATGGCCCGCCCGGCGCCGCCGGGCCTAGCGTGGGGACATGGCTTCCAGCACCTCGTCCGCCCAGCAGGAGACCGCCCGCCGTCTCGTGACGGAGCACGGCACGACGTTCGCCGCCGATGCCGAGATCAGGCTCAAGGACACGCCCTCCCCCCTGTGGGAGCTGCTCGTGCTGTCCCTGCTGCTGTCGACCCGGATCAGCTCGGACATCGCCGTCGCGACCGCCCGCGAGCTCACGCGCGCGGGCTGGACCACGCTCGAACACCTGCGGGACTCGACCTGGCAGGAGCGGGTCGACGCCCTGGGACGCGGCGGCTACCGCCGCTACGACGAGTCGACCGCGACGCGCCTCGACGACGCCGCCGCCCTCCTGCTCGACCGCTGGCACGGGGACCTGCGCGCGCTGCGCGACGAGGCTGACGGAGAGCCCTCGCGCATCGCGTCGCTGCTCCAGGAGTTCACGGGCATCGGCCCCACCGGAGCCGACATCTTCCTGCGCGAGGTCCAGGCGGTGTGGCCGGGCGTGCGCCCGTACGCCGATGCCCTCGTGCTCCGGGGCGCCCGCCTCGCGCACCTGCCCGAGGACGCCGACGGCCTGGCCGGGCTCGTCGAGGGTGACGACCTGTCCTCGCTGTGCGCCGCGCTCGTCCGCGTGGCGCGCGACCCCGAGCTGCTGCAGGAGGGCTGATCCGGGCTGGTGGCCGATCGTCGCCGCCCGGATCCGCACCGTTGTGCCCGGCGCCGCGGGCCACTACGCTCTCGCGAGTGCTCGGATACCGCAGGATCGCCGCCGCGGCCTTCCGGCAGTACTCGACCTATCGCACCGCGACCGCCGCCGGGGTCTTCACCAACACGATCTTCGGGTTCATCCGCGCCTCGATCATGCTCGCCGCGATCGGCACGGCCGGGGGCGAGCTGCGCGGCTACGACGCGCTCCAGGCCGCCACCTACGTCTGGCTGGGGCAGGCGCTGCTCGCGCCCATCGAGGCGTTCGGCACGCGCGAGCTGGCACAGCGCATCCATCAGGGCGACGTCGCCGTGGACCTGCTGCGCCCCGCCGATCTGCTCGCGGTGTTCTACGCCCAGAAGCTCGGCCGCGCCGGCTTCCTCGTGCTCGCGCGCGGGCTGCCGCCGCTCGTGATCGGCGGCCTCGTCACCGGGCTCGCCGTGCCCGCCAGCCTCTGGTCGATCCCGCTCGGGCTCGTGGCCCTGCTGCTCGCGATCACCGTCTCCTTCGCCGCGGACATCCTCGTCAACCTCGCGGCCTTCTGGCTCGTCGAGACGCGCGGCCTCTCGATCGTCTACAACGCCGTCATGAACCTCCTGTCGGGATTCCTCATCCCCATCTGGTGGTTCCCGGACTGGCTGCTCGCGCTGAGCCGCATGACGCCGTTCCCGTCGATGATCCAGACGCCCATCGACACCCTCTCGGGGCGCGTGGCGCCCCTCGAGGCGCTCGGCGCGATCGGCGTGCAGCTCGTGTGGATCGCCGTCCTCGGCGCCGCGGCCTGGGCGATGCTGCGCGGCGGCGTCCGGGCCCTGGAGGTGCAGGGTGGCTGACGGATCCGCGGCCCGGGCCGGGGCGGACCGGCGCGACCGCCCGGTGAGCACGTGGCGCATGGTGCGCACCCTGTACGGCTCGCGCATCCGCTCCCAGGCCGCGTTCCGCACCAGCTTCCTCGCCGACATCGCCGGCCAGGTGCTCATCGTCGCCACCGAGTTCCTCGAGCTGTGGGTGATCCTCGCCCAGGTGGGCGTGCTCGGCGGGATGGACCTCCCGCAGGTCGCCGTCGTCTACGGGCTCGGCTCGCTCGCGTTCGGCCTCGCCGACCTCGTGCTCGGGGAGATCGACGGCCTGTCGACCTACATCCGGTCCGGCAGGCTCGAGACGCTGCTCGTGCGCCCGGTGCCGATGCTCCTGCAGATCTCGAGCCTGGACATGTCCCTGCGCCGCCTGGGGCGGATCGGCGTGGGCCTGGCGATGTACGTCGTCGCGCTCGGCCTCGCCGGCTTCGACCCCACCGCGGCGCACCTGCTGCTCGCCGTGATCGCCCCGCTGGCCGGGGCGGCGATCTTCACGGCCCTGCTCACCCTGGCCGGCGCCCTCCAGTTCTGGCTGGTCGACGGCCGCGAGTTCGCGAACGCCTTCACCTACGGGGGCAACTACGTCTCGACCACGCCCGGGGCGGTCTTCACGCTGCCGATGCGCGCCTTCTTCACCTTCGTCATCCCGGCCACGCTCGTCGCCTACGCGCCCGCCCTCGCGCTCCTGGACCTGCCCGGGCCGGCCCTGATCCCCACCGCGGCCGGCTGGCTCGGGGCCCCGGCGGCGGTGCTCGCCTGGGTGCTCGCGGCGCTCGCCTGGCGGGCCGGGATCCGCCACTACACCGGAGCAGGAGGATGAGCATGGCCGGATCCGATCGGACCGAGCAGCCCGCGGTCGAGCTGCGGCATCTGCGCCGCGACTACGCGGTGCGGGCCCGGCAGGAGGGCTCGCGGCGACGGCGGCGCACGCTCGTGCGCGCGGTCGACGACGTGACGCTCACCCTCGGGCGCGGCGAGGCCGTCGGCTTCGTCGGCGCCAACGGGGCCGGCAAGTCGACGACCATCAAGATGATGACGGGCATCCTGCAGCCCACGAGCGGCGAGGTCCGCGTGCTGGGCCGCGCGCCCGTGCCCGAGCGGCGCCATCTCGCGCGCGAGATCGGCGTGGTCTTCGGGCAGCGCTCCCAGCTGTGGTGGGACCTGCCGCTGCGCGAGTCCTACCGGATCCTCGCCGCGATGCACCGCCTGAGCGACGCCGCGCGCGACGCGCGCCTGGCCCGGCTCGTCGACGGCCTGGACCTCAGCCCGTTCCTCGAGCGGCCCGTGCGTCAGCTCTCGCTCGGCCAGCGCATGCGCGGCGAGGTCGCGGCGGCCCTCCTGCACTCCCCCGCCCTCGTGATCCTCGACGAGCCCACCATCGGCCTCGACATGGTCTCCAAGGAGGGCCTGCGCCGCTTCCTGCGCGAGGACCGCGCCGAGCGCGGCACCACGCTGTTCCTGACCACGCACGACATGAGCGACGTCGAGCGCCTGTGCGAGCGCCTCGTCGTCGTCAACGCGGGGACCATCGCCTACGACGGGGCGCTCGCGGGGTTCCGCGGCGCGCTCGGCGCCCCGCGCGAGCTCATCGTCGACCTCGCCGCGCCGCTCGCGGCCCTCACGGTCCCGGCCGGGGCCGAGGAGACCGCCGTGGAGGCCGACGGGATCCGCCACCGCATCCGCTTCTCGGGCGCCGAGCTGACGGTGCCCGCCCTGCTCTCCCACCTCTCGGCCCAGGCCGACGTCACCGACCTCTCCCTCGCCGAGCCCGCGATCGAGGACCTCGTCCGGCAGATCTACGCGCGCGGGTCCTCCCGATGACCGTCGCGGGCCGGCTCGCCGATCTCGTGGCCGCCCCGGGCGTGCTCGGTCTGGGCGAGCCCACGCACGGCACGGCGGAGGCCTTCGCCTGGAAGTGGGAGGTCATCCTCGACCTCGCGCGCCGCGGCGTCCTGACGAGCCTCGCGTGGGAGCTCGAGCACTCGATCGGGCAGGAGGTCGACCGGGTGCTGCGGGAGGGCGGCGACGTGACCGTGCCCTGGGCGACGAGCGGACGGCTGTGGGACACCGCCACGATCGTGTCGGGGCTGCGCGCCCTCCAGCGGCACAACCTGTCGGTCCCGCCCGACCGGAGGGTGTGCTTCGTGGGGGTCGACATCCGACGGCCCCACCTCGCGGCCAGCGCGCTCGCCGACCGCGGCATCGACCCGCCCGTCGTGCGGGCGCTCGCCGCGCAGCAGGAGCTGTCCGAGCACGACAAGCACGAGGCGATCGCGCTCGGGGCACGCCTCGGCGAGGGCGACGACCCCGTGGCCGCGGCGCTCGGCCGCCAGCTCGCCCGCTACGTGGACGCCTATGAGCTCGAGCCGGACCTCGCCCGCCTGCACCGCCGGGACGTCCACATGGCCTCCACCCTGCTCGAGCACCTGCCCGCCGACGGGCTGACCGTGCTCTGGGCGCACAACGAGCACATCGCGACCAACCCGGACTTCTTCGGCGGCCCCTCCCTCGGGCAGGTGCTGTCCGACCGCCTGGGCGCCCGCTACGCCGGGGTGGGCATCCTGTGCGGCCCGGGACGATGCCGCGCGGTCGACCCCTCGAGCGGCCCCGAGTACACCGACGTGGAGCTGCCGCCGCTCGGCGCCCGCTGCACCGAGCACGCCCTGGCCCGCGCCGGCTCCCCGCTCGTGCTCACCGACCGCTTCGCCCATCCCGGGCCGCGGCGTTTCGTGGGCTGGCGCGTGGACACCGCGCATCGTGCGGACGAGACCTGCTGGACCATCGAGCGGCCCGCCGCCGACTTCGCCGCCCTTGCCTACCTCCCCCGCAGCAGCGCGGACGTCGCACGACCCCGAGCCGCACGGTAATGAGACCGCGAGCATCGCCGACTACCCTGGTCGCAGACGGATTCCCGGTCGCCGCCCGCGGCCCGGGACCGGACCGACGAGAGGAACGCGCATGGCCCCGACCGACATGTCCATCGGCCGCATGATCTCCTACGCCTACGACCGCGTGGCCCGCACCGGACAGGAGAACCCCGAGATCGGCGAGCGCCGCAGCCGGCGCGAGGCGCTCGGCCGCCGCATGCTCGAGTACGTGCTCATGAGCTCCAAGGCACGTGCGCACTTCGTCGACGGCATCGCCAAGACGAGCGGGAGCGTCCAGGGCTTCCGCGTCTCCTCGCGCACGAGCGGAGCCTTCGACCTCGTCGCCGAGCTCGACGCCGGCGAGGCGCCCGCGCAGGTCGCGATCCTCGCCAAGGTCGACACCGGGGTCGACGGCGACCAGGTCTCGCGCCTGCTCGCGGACCTCGCCCCGTCGCCCGCGAGCCGCCTCGTGCTCGTGACCGCCAAGGCCGACAAGCCCGACCTGAGCTGCGACGACGACCGGCTGGTCACGGTCACGTGGGCCAAGCTCGCGCGGAAGATGGCCTCGGCGGACGCCAAGCGCGCCGCGTTCTGGCAGGTCCTGGGCGAGTACGGCGAGGACGCCGGGCCGCTCTCGGTGTTCCGGCCGGTCTCCCCTCGCCTCCTGCTCGACGAGGACCTCACGACGGAGTTCCGCTCCTTCCTGGACACCATGCGTCTCGTGGGCCACGAGCTGTTCGGCCGGCCGGTGCGCTTCAGCGCGAGCCGGCGCCGCCGCGGCGCGTGGCTCCATGTGGGCGCGAGCGGCGACCAGCTCGGCGCGGAGTTCGGCCCCGTCGAGGACTCCACGCCGATCTGGCTGGTGGGCTCGCGGCCCACCCGTTCGATCGCCCTCAACATCGGCGGCCTCGTCGACGACGAGTCCCGCGACCGGGCCGTCCGGCGCCTGCGGGCGATCGCGGCCGGCGAGCACTGGCGCGCCGACCCCGACTACGCGCCCGCGATCGGCGACTTCATCGGCACCCGCGCCTCGGGCGACATCGAGGACGTGCGCTCGCTGCTGTGGGAGGTGTTCGACCCGCGCCTGCTCGAGGGCGCCGGCTTCCCCCTCGCGGCCCGCAACCAGCCCGACCTCGAGGCCGACCGGCTCGCGGTGCGCGTGTCCTACCCCGCCGACCCGAAGGCCGGGACCTTCCTCGTCTCGATCGGCGGCTCGCACACGTGGAAGACGCTGCTGCCGCGCGTGACCCGCGAGTACGACGGCAAGACCTACATCGTCCAGGCCGGCAAGAAGGACACCGCCGAGGACCTCGTGCGCGACGTGCACGGCGCCCTGCGCTCGCTCGCGACCAAGCCCTGAGACCGGCCTATCCTCGAGGGCGCACATCCATCGACGAAGGAGAGCCCGGCATGCGGGGAGAGTTCAAGGTCCGGGGCGGCAAGCTCGTCTCGGTCGAGGTCGAGTCCGACGGCGAGACGGTCACCTCCGCCCACGTGTTCGGCGACTTCTTCCTCGAACCCGACGACGCCCTCGAGGACATCGACGCCGCGATCGTCGGCCAGGGCGTCGACGCGACCGCCGCGGTGCTCTCCCGCGCCATCACCGAGCGCCTCGAGGCGCGCGGTGAGCCGGTCCAGCTGATCGGCTTCGACGCCGAGGCCGTCGCGGTCGCGGCGCGCCGCGCGCTCGGCCACGCCTCGAGCTGGGACGACCTCGAGTTCGACGTGATCGGCCCGGTCACGATGCCGCCCATCATGCACGTCGCCCTCGACGAGGTCCTCCCCCACGAGGTCGCCACGGGCCGCCGCCGCCCGGTGTTCCGGATCTGGGACTGGGACTCCCCGCTCGTCGTGATCGGCTCGTACCAGAGCGTGATGAACGAGATCGACGCCCAGGGCGCGGCCCGCCACGGCATCGACGTGGTGCGCCGCATCACGGGCGGCGGGGCGATGTTCATGGAGCCCGGCAACTGCATCACGTACTCGCTCGTGGTCCCGACCTCCCTCGTGGAGGGCCTGACGTTCGAGCAGTCCTACGCCTACCTCGACGACTGGGTGATGGGGGCTCTCGCCGAGATCGGGGTCAGCGCACGCTACGTCCCGCTCAACGACATCGCCTCGGACCAGGGCAAGATCGGCGGGGCCGCGCAGCGCCGCTTCGCCGAGGGCGTCGTGCTGCACCACGTGACCATGAGCTACAGCATCGACGCCGTGAAGATGGGCGAGGTGCTGCGCATGGGCAAGGAGAAGCTCTCGGACAAGGGCACCCGCAGCGCCGACAAGAGGGTGGACCCGATGCGGTCGCAGACCGGGATGGCGCGCCAGACGATCATCGACAGCTTCCTCGACTTCTTCCGCTCGCGCTACACGACCCGCGAGTCGACGTACACCGAGGGTGAGCTCGCCGCGGCCCGCGAGCTCGTCGCCACGAAGTTCTCGACGCCGGAGTGGACCAACCGGGTGCCGTGAGACGGCCGCGGCCCTCCCCCGCGAAGGGCGCCAGGCCGCCGGGCCGCCGTCCCCGCGCGCGTCACCTCTCTGTCGCCCCCTCAGCCCGCCGAGCCCTCCGCCGCGCCGCGGACGTGCCGCCCCCGGTGGACCGCGGTCCGCAGCTCGCTCGCGTAGGGCTCGAGCTCCGGCATGCCGCGCTCGCGCGCCACCGCGATCTCGGCCTCGACGTCGAAGGGCACGCGCACGTGCTGGATCGAGAACGGGGCGTCGGAGGCGCCGTCGAGCTCGCCCTCGAGGATCGCGTACGCGGCGTGCGGCTCGTCGAGCGGGTTGCCGGCGCTGCCCACGTTGAGGAGCGTCAGGGAGTCCACGGTCTCGAGATAGGCGTCGTGGATGTCGCCGTAGACGACGAGGGTCGGGGTCACGCCGCGGCTCGCCCAGGCCCCCGGCAGCCCGGCCCCGGCCTCGGCCCGGGCCCCGACCTCGGCCCCGGCCCTGGCGCCCGCCTCGCGCACCCCGTGGACGCCGAGGACCACGGCGTCGGCGGTGAACGGCGTGTTGGCGAACATCGCGAGGAACTGCTCGTGGTCGTGGTGGAAGCGCAGGCGCGTGAACTCGTCCGTGGCCGAGGCGTGCAGCAGCCGGATCCGCCGCCCGCTCAGGAGCAGGTCGATCGCGGCGGGCCGCGACGTGAGCCAGGCGCGGTCCGCGTCCGTGAGCTCGGCGCGCCACCACGCGACCGCCTCGGTGTACGGCTCACCGGGCCCCGCCACGTAGGCCTCCCAGTTGCCGCGTACGGTGACCAGGCAGCGCTCGCGGGTCAGGCGCACGGCCTCGGAGCCGCGGGGCCCCTTGCCGACCACGTCGCCGAGGTTCACGATCGCGTCGACGTCGCGCGCGGCCGCGTCGTCGAGCACGGCGCGCAGGGCGGTGACGTCGCCATGGACATCGGAGAGGACGGCGAGGCGGTAGGGGGCCATGGCTCTCAGCGTAGGGCGCGACGGGCCCGCCGGCCGTGCACGAGGGCGACCGGGCCCACACGGCGGCGGCGTGCACGCCGTGGCCCTGCCTGGAACAATGGCCCCCATGACCGACACCTCCGTGCGCCCCGACCCCGGCATCGACCCTGCCGCCTCGCCGATCCCCGACAAGCCGTCCCTCGACGGCCTCGAGGGCAAGTGGGACCGCGCCTGGAGCGAGTCCCAGGTCTACGCGTTCGAGGAGGACACGACGCGCGAGCAGGTGTTCTCGGTCGACACCCCGCCGCCGACCGCGTCCGGCTCGCTGCACATCGGCCACGTGTTCGGCTACTCCCAGGCCGACATGATCGTGCGCTACCAGCGCATGCGCGGCAAGAACGTGTTCTACCCCCTGGGCTGGGACGACAACGGCCTGCCCACCGAGCGCCGGGTGCAGAACTACTACGGCGTGCGCTGCGACCCCTCGCTGCCATACGACCCGGACTTCACGCCCCCGCAGGAGGGCGGCGACAACAAGACCGCCAAGGCCGCCAACCAGCTGCCGATCTCCCGGCGCAACTTCATCGAGCTGTGCGAGAAGCTCACCGAGATCGACGAGAAGTCGTTCGAGGAGGTCTTCCGCACCCTGGGCCTGTCGGTCGACTGGAACCACGGCTACCAGACCATCAACGCGCACTCGCGCGCCACGAGCCAGCGCGCGTTCCTCGAGAACCTGCAGGCCGGGCAGGCCTACCAGTCCGAGGCCCCCACGATGTGGGACGTCACCTACCGCACCGCCGTGGCCCAGGCCGAGCAGGAGGACCGCGAGCGCGACGGCGCCTACCACCGGATCGGGTTTACCCGCACCGACGGCTCGGGGGACACGGTGTTCATCGAGACCACCCGGCCCGAGCTGCTGCCCGCGTGCGTGGCCCTCGTGGCCCACCCCGACGACGAGCGCTACCAGCACCTGCTGGGCACCACGGTGACCTCGCCCCTGTTCGGCGTCGAGGTGCCGGTCCACGCCCATCCGCTCGCCCAGGCCGACAAGGGCGCGGGCATCGCCATGATCTGCACCTTCGGCGACGCGAACGACGTGACCTGGTGGCGCGAGCTGCAGCTGCCGACCCGCACGGTGATCGGCCGCGACGGCCGCTTCATCCCCGAGACCCCGTGGATCGCCACGGAGGCGGGCCGGCAGGCCTACGCGGAGCTCGCGGGCCTCACCGTGTTCAGCGCCCAGAGGCGCATCGTGGAGATGCTGACCGAGTCCGGGGACCTCGTGGGCGAGATCCGCCGGATCACCCATCCCGTGAAGTTCTACGAGAACGGCGACAAGCCGCTCGAGTACGTCTCCTCGCGCCAGTGGTATCTCACCAACGGCGGCCGGGACACCTCCTCCGGCGGCCTGCGCGACGCGCTCATCGAGCGCGGCCGCGAGATCACGTGGCACCCCGCCTACATGGAGGCGCGCTACCGCAACTGGGTGGAGGGCCTCGCGGGCGACTGGCTGATCTCGCGCCAGCGCTTCTTCGGCGTGCCGTTCCCGATCTGGTACGCGGTGGACGAGGGCGGCGAGACGGACTACGACACCGTGCTCACCCCGAGCCTCGAGCGCCTGCCCGTCGACCCGACCATCGACGCGCCCGACGGCTACGACGAGACCCGGCGCAACCAGCCGGGGGGCTTCGTCGCCGACCCCGACATCCTCGACACGTGGGCCACGTCCTCGCTCACCCCGCAGCTCGCGGGCGGCTGGAACGGCGACGCCGAGCTGTTCTCCAAGGTGTTCCCGATGGACCTGCGCCCGCAGGGCCACGACATCATCCGCACCTGGCTGTTCTCGACGATCGTGCGCTCCCACCTGCAGCAGGACTCGCTGCCCTGGCACCATGCGTCGATCAACGGCTGGATCCTCGATCCCGACCGCAAGAAGATGTCGAAGTCCAAGGGCAACGTGGTCACGCCCATCGGACTGCTGCACCAGCACGGCTCGGACGGCGTGCGCTACTGGGCCGGCCGTGCCCGCCAGGGCGTCGACACGGCGTTCGACGAGGGCCAGATGAAGATCGGGCGTCGCCTGGCCATCAAGATCCTCAACGCCTCGAAGTTCGCGCTCGGCTTCGGCGCGGCCCCGGCCGATCCGGCCGGCCGCCTCGCCGCGGACCCGGCCGCCGTCACCGAGGCGGTGGACCGCTCGCTCCTGGCGTCGCTCGCCGACGTGGTGGACGCCGCGACGACCGCGATGGACGACATGGACTACGCGCGCGCCCTCGAGGTGACCGAGCCCTTCTTCTGGACGTTCTGCGACGACTACATCGAGCTGGTCAAGGACCGGGCCCACGGCCAGGCGGGCGAGGCCGGCGCGGCGTCCGCGCGGGCCGCGCTCGCGATCACCCTCGACGTGCTGCTGCGCCTGTTCGCGCCCGTCATCGTGTTCGCGACCGAGGAGGTCTGGTCGTGGTGGCGCGAGGGCTCGGTACACACCCAGCCCTGGCCCGAGGCCGCGCCGCTGCGCGAGGCCGCCGCGGGCACCGAGGCCGCGCTCCTGGGCACCCTGTCCGACCTCGTGATCGCGGTGCGCCGCCTCAAGTCGGATGCGAAGGTGTCCCAGAAGACCCCGATCCTGCGGGCCGTGCTGACGGTCCCCGCCGGCCGGGTGGAGCACGCCGAGGCCGGACGCTCCGACCTCGTGGCGCTCGGTCGCATCGAGGACCTCACCCTCACGGGGGCCGAGGTCGACGGCGTGACCGCCTCCGAGGTCGAGCTCGGCGAGCCGCCGGTCAAGCAGCCGCGCCGCTGAGACACCTCAGCGGACCACCTCGCGGCTGCTGCCGTCGAGGCGTCTGGTCCAGCCCCGGGCGTCGAGGTGCTCGAGCAGCGGGATCGCGACCCGCCGGGTGGTGCCGAGCGCCCGCCGGGCGGCGCTCGTCGTGAACGGCTGATCGAGCGCCGCGAGCTCGCGCATCGCGAGCGCGGGCGCCGTGGGCAGGAGCACGACGCCGTCGTCGAGGCGGAGCACCCGGCCCTGCCGGGCCGCGGCGGCGAGCTCGCGGGCGCCGAGCCCGAGGGCCGCGAGGTCATCCGCCTCGGGCGCGTCGAACGGCGAGCGCCCGAGGCGCTCCTCGAGCACCGCGATGCTCGTCTCCGCGGCGCCGAGGCCCCTCGCCGCGCCGGGCGAGCGCAGATGCCCGTCGTCGGCGACGAGGGAGGCCTCGGAGACCACGGCGTCCAGGAGTGCGGGATCGGGCAGACCGAGCAGGGTCAGGGCCGCGCCGCGCGTAAGCCCGGGCGCGAGCGGCTGCTCGCGGTGCACCCGGTCGACGGCCTTCCCGAGCTCGTCACGCCAGCGCGCGAGGGTCTCGGTCGCCACCAGCCACGCACCTCGGCGGCACAGCGTCGCGGGCAGCGGCTCGGGGATGCCCACGCCGAAGCGGCGCAGCTCGCTCTCACGCATCGCGCCGCGCCGGGCCACCTCGACGGCGGCGTCCCCTCTCCATGGCATCGCGGCGAGGGTCGCGGCACGACGACGCCCGTCCCCGCGACGGTCGAGGCCGGGCGGGTCGACGTCGAGCACGTGCACGCCGCCGAGCACGGCATGCGCGCCGCTGCCGCGCAGCACGAGCCGGTCCGCCACCGCGAGCGGCAGCGCCCGGGCGAGGACGAGCCGGGCGTGCTCGTCATCGAAGGGGCGCACGTGGACCGGGACCGCCGCGGTCCCGATGTGGGCGACCGCCTGCTCGGGCAGGGACGCTGCGCCATCACCGGTGGCACGGCGCACGTCGACGGTGTCGGTCAGGTGCCAGGCATCGGCGTCGACGAGGGCGTCGCCGCGTCCGATCCGGTCGGCGGGCACACCGCGCAGGTTGACCGCGGCACGCGCCACCGGGGACAGCTCCTCGACGCTCTCCTCGCGGCTCTGCAGCCCGCGCACGGCGACCTGGGCATCGAGCTCGGCGCCGACGAGCCGCAGGCGGTCGCCGCGGCGCAGCGTGCCAGCCCCCAGGGTGCCGGTCACGACCGTGCCGGCGCCGGAGATGGTGAACGCCCGGTCGATCCACAGCCGTCGGCGTGTCGCGGCGTCCGGGGTGGGCGTCTGCGCCAGGACCGCATCGAGCGCCACGCGCAGCGCGTCCATGCCCTCACCCGTGACGGCGGAGACGGCGACCACGGGGGCGACGGCGAGCCCCGTCCGCGCGAGCTCGCGGCGGACCTGGGCGGTCACCTCGGCGCGCCGGTCCTCGTCGGTGCGGTCGGCGCGCGTGAGCACGATCAGCCCGCGGTCGATGCCGAGCGCGGCCACGGCGTCGCGATGATCGGCGGACTGGGCGCGCCACCCTTCGTCAGCCGCGACCACGAAGCAGACGATCGGGGCGGGGCCGAGGCCCGCGAGGGTGTTGGACAAGAAGCGCTCGTGGCCCGGGACGTCGACGAACGAGACCTCGCGGCCCGAGGGCAGGGCGGTCCACGCGAAGCCGAGGTCGATGGTCAGGCCGCGGCGGCGCTCCTCGGCCCAGCGGTCGGTCTCGATGCCGGTCAGGGCGCGGATCAGGGTGGACTTGCCGTGGTCGACGTGCCCGGCGGTGGCGACGACGTGCATCAGCGCACCGTCGTGCGGGCGCTGCGCACGGCGTCGACGAGCGCCTGCTCGTCCTGCTCGGGGATGCAGCGCAGGTCCACGAGGCATGCGCCGTCGCGCACGGTCGCGACGACGGCGGGGGTGCCGGCGCGCAGCGGGGCGGCGAGGTCCTCGGGCAGGGACACGGCCCAGCCCGGGAGGGGCACCTCGGCGCCCCCTCCCCCGCCGACGCGGCCGTCGTGGGCGACCACCTCGGCGCCGAGCGCCGCCGCGACCCGGGCGGTGCGCTCGCGCAGCACGTCGGGGTCGGCGTGTAGGGCCGCGGGGACGGGGGCCTCCGGGCCGGTCAGGGTCGCCTCGAGCGCGGCGAGGGCCAGCTTGTCGGCGCGCAGGGCGCGTGCGAGGGGGTGACGCGCGCAGCGGGCGATCGCCTCGGCGCGCCCGAGCAGCAGGCCCGCCTGGGGGCCGCCGAGCAGCTTGTCCCCGCTCGCGATCACGAGGTCGGCGCCGTCGCGCAGGGCGCC